>NZ_CP009506.1:2822376-3135973 GCF_000970085.1 Methanosarcina siciliae T4/M
CAGGTCCGGCACGGCATCAAAGGTATATTTCCAATCTTTCGCGGCTTGAAGTGCAGTTTCTTCTGCTCTCTTGCGTTTGGAGCTCTCGATCTGCTCCCATTTTCCTTCCTTTTTAATCAAAGCAAACTGGTGGTTGATGACCACATCGATAATCTCGGTTGCGTTACACCTTTCAAGACAATAGGTACACAGTGCTATCATCCGGTAATTACCGATGACTCTGTCCACTCCTTCTTCATAATCAACAAAATCTTCCCAGTCTTCTTTTTCCAGCCAGAAAGTGTTCCCGCTCAACCTCAAACCTTCATAGCCATCTTCAAGGGCTTGATTAAGTTTTTCAATCCACCCATTCAGAATTCTCTCCGAATCGAAAGAATCCTCCTGTACATACAGGTGAGTGTAAGGAATAATCTCGATTTGCCCTTTCTCCAGGTAATCATCGATGTCAGGAACAACCCTCTTCAGGGCTTCTTTTGCATCTTTCACATCCAGAGGTTGCGATGTAACCCACATGCAGAACTCATTGTTTTCCAGCCCTGCTTTAAAGTAAGGGACAAGTACATCCGTCAAATCTTCTTTTGTCTGGTAAAACTGGCAGAAATGTGTCCCCCAGGGAATATCTCCAACAATATCAATACCAGAATTTCTCATTTTTTCTTTTGCACAAGTAACTTCGTCCTCTTCATAGACTATTTGTTCTTCTCCGCTGGTCAGGATAATCCTGTGGTCAATACCGTAAGGTTTTCCGTCCAGAGTTCCGCTTACGGCATTGTCCACATAATCCTGATCTTTCGGGTACATGTAACTCAAAAACGCATCGTAACTTGCCCCAAATTTCTGAGGGCTATACCTGAAAATCTGATAGATGTCCTCTGACCGGTATGATTCATGGGTCATAGTGTTCCAGTTCCGGTTTTCAGGATGAGCTATTTTTTGAGCTTCTGCAAGATTTTTTTCATTTTCTTTCAGCCTGGTTTTTGCTTCTTTTCTGTCTGTGATATCGCAGGAAATAGCAAGAACGGAAGTAACCCCGTTATCAGCTATTTGTGTATTAAAACGGTATTCTTTTCCCTTGGGTGGTGTATATTCGAATTTTTTTTCCGATTTGCTCATGGCTTTTTCGGAGTGTTTATATTCGAGAAGCCTGGCCCATAACTCTCTTTTTGATTTTTCCAGCTCATCAATCCGTCCTTTTAGCCTTCTCTCCGGTTTGTCAACAGCTACGCTTTTAAAACTAATCATAAGACCCCAACCCAGCCTTAATAGGGCGCATTAATATCTCAATAAACCCCTGTTACCTGATCTTTTAAATTCTGCCTTCCTGGCATTTATTAAGTCACTTTATGCACATTTATGATACTTATCATATATTAATTTTTAATATGGTAATTAAATATCTTATTTATAATAAATAGTATATATTTTATCGATAATATGAATAATATTAAAAATATCAGATCAAAATTATACAATTTGGCAAAAAAGACGTTAAAGATTCCTTATGGTAATTTATCTGTACAGTGGATAAAAATCTTAAAATTTTGTTCTTTCTTTATATTTGACAGCCTTTTCTCCTGGCCTGAAAACCGGTTTCCATCCAAAATTTTCTTCAGAACTAACCATAGCTATATATCATTGTTCTCCAAAATAGCCATTTGTGACCACTGAAGAAACTGTGCGGGCGAAAATCTTTGTATCCGGAAGGGTACAGGGCGTTGGTTTTCGAAGGTTTGCAAGAAACGCTGCCGAACGTTTTGGAGTGGACTGCAACCCTAAGAACCTCAGGGACGGAAGGGTTTTTGTTCTCGCGGAGGGAAGAACGGAATCTCTTGAGCTTCTCATCAATGAGCTTCGGAAAGGACCGATTTTTGCCCACGTAGAAGACGTTGATGTAACTTTTGAAAAGGCTCTGGGGAACGTGTACGAGCTTTCCTGAGGTAAAAATGAGCTTTTCGAGGCAAATGATTTTTGAATCAAGTGATCTTTTGACCACATTGATCTTTTTGAAGCGAATGATATTTGAAGCGAATGTTTTTTTTTAATAATGTTTCTTTTTGAACCTTTATAATCTATTGTTTTTACCTTTTTTTATCGGTTGCTTTCGCAGGCATATGTCGTGTTTTTCAGATAGTATCGGATGTTCGGGAATTTTCCCGTCCTCGGGGTTTCCTGCGGGTTCGCGTTCATAGGGTTCGGCCTTCACAAGGACATAGGTATAGGGCCCGAAGGTTTTTTTCAGGTTATGTTCAACGTGGATGGAAATCCGGTTTGCCTCTCCTATGTCCAGGGCATTATCAACTTTAATGCGGATATCCACAGCAATGTTATTTCCTATCCTCCGGGTCTTGAGGTTTGATAGGGCTTTTACTCCTTCGGTATTCCGGATGATCTCCCTGATCTGACCTTCGGTTTCTTCGTCAAGGGAGGCTTCTATGAGTTCGTTTATGCTGCTGCGGAATATCTTCAGGGCGACATTCAGGATGATGAAGCTCAGAAAGACCGCCATAAGGGGGTCGAGCACAACCCATTTTCCTCCTAGAAAGATTGCAGCCCCGATCCCTGCCAGGGTGCAGAGCGAAGATAAAGCATCCGAACGGTGGTGCCAGGCGTTTGCAGTTAGAGCCATACTGTTGATTTTACGGGCCTGCAGGATTGTATAATGGTACATGAACTCTTTTGAGAGCACGGACAGCAGAGCTGCATAAAGAGCAATAAGGGCGGGCTGCTCAAGGGCCCCTCCCTGGGCAAACAGCAGAGTCCTCCGGAGCCCGTAAAGTAAAATCTCTCCTGCAACCACAAAAAGCATGAGCCCTACAAGGCTTGCACTGAGAGTTTCAATTTTTCCGTGCCCGTAGTTGTGGCTTTTATCCACCGGTTTTTTTGCGACCTTGAAGCCAAAGATTACCACAATGTCAGTCAGAAAATCCGATAGGGAATGGACAGCGTCTGCTACCATTGCCGCACTGTTCCCGAGAATTCCTGCAAATAACTTAAAAAGAGTTAGCCCGAGGTTAACTAAAAGCCCGACACCCGTAACCTGAACAGCCTTTTCAAACCTTTCTTCTTGTTCCATTTTTGGTCACTTCCTTTGGAGGAAATTAATTTTTCGGGCTTTCTGCCTTTTCTGCGGTTCTGCAGGTCTTTCTTCCTGAATCATAAATGTAAGTAAGCAGCCGGTGTACTGTAAAGTAAGCAGCCGGTGTACTGTACAGCACAGGATTAATATACAACCCGGGCCAGGACGTTCTTCTCTATGCCTACTTGAGGAAGAAAGGGACTTTTATCAAAAGGATTTTTATCAAAAGGGACTTTTATCATTCTCAAACCAGTCCGTTTCAGGCAGTTTCGGTTTGGCTCTATGATATTCACACTATGATATTCGCTCAACAATTTTTGCTCAATTGAGGGATATTTGATATTTATCTCTAAACTATATTAAATATATCATTCTATTAAATATATCATTCCATTAAATATATCATATCTAGTAAAACTGTATTGAGAGCTCGAGACTTTTTAAGAACCAGGAGACATTTTAAAAGTTTTCAGCGGCCCTTCAGCCTTTTTTCAAAATTTTCATGATGATAAAAAACCCTGCAAGGTTTATTGCTCCTATAAGGATATATCCTATAAGGTAACTTGATTTCCTGCCAAAAAACGAATTTTCTTCTCCTAAAACCCCTGCAGAACTAATTTCTTCTTTTGATTCCACCGAAGGGTATTCGCTTTTCTCTTTCCCGGTCCCTTCTTCGCCAAAATCAATAACTGAGTCTGTTTCAAGAAAAATCTCCTTTTCCTCTACATCCAGGCTCTTCCCGGAATCAAGCTCAACCCTTATCGTATAGGATTTCTCCGGCTCAAGCCCGAGAAAAATAAACCTGTCATCATTTCCTGCGGTTCCGTGAGTCTTTCCGTCTTTTCTGAGTTCTACGGTTCCTTTTTCCGGAAGCAGGACTTTAAGGTTTACGTGTCCTGTAAGCAGGATCTGTTCTCCTTTGGCAAACCGGGGCCTGTCCGGGATATCAAGAATCCCGAGCAGGGTCGGTGCAAAGTCCTTCTGTCCGAATTCTCCTCTAATGACCCCGCTCTCAACGTCCTGCGTATATATGATGAGCGGGATCAGTTGCGCTTCATCCGAACCTGAGTATTTTTCTGATTGGTGTCCGCCTTTGGAACCATCTGCCGAAAAAGCCATCCCGTGGTCAGCAGTCAGGACAAAAGCAAGGTTGTTTTTCTCACAGAGGGTATAGAGGGGCAAAAGTTCGGAATCAAGGCTTTCGATGCAGTCGATATATCCGTAGTTGCCCCGGTAGTGCCCGCTCATATCAACTGCCCCTACATTTACGGTTAACAGGTATTTTTGCTCGGGCCTGTTTTTTTCCATGTATTCCACAACAGAGCAGGCGGTTTCAATGCCCCACCTGTTATACCCGTTATATCGTTCCCTCGTCTCTTTTGATGTGACATATCCCGGGGCCTTATCAGCTTCCTCTTCCATCAGCTGCAAAAGCCCGGAAGGAACCGTACAATCTCCGGAATGTTCATTCTGCTCAAGCACGATTTTTATGTTTTTTATAGAGTTATTTTCATCCCTTAGAACCGCATCCTGTTCGGCGCAGATCGACCAGGAATCTCCTTTTTCCATTACTGCGATACATAGATAGCCATTCTCGCGTAAAATATCGAAAATGTTTGCATCTTTGAAGCTGATGAACTCGCTATCCGCATCCGGGTTTCCGGTAACAAGGACCGAATGCCCCCCTTCGGTAAAAGTCTGCGGAACACTTAGCTTGAGAATCCGTGCACTTTTCTCGCTTATCTCCGGAATATTCTCAAGCCTGGCTTTTTCAAGGGATGTCCCGTCAAGTGCATACGGCGTAAGCTCGGGATAGATAAAAGGGGCGCTCAAGCCGTCAACGATCAGCACGACTGCCCCGTCGGGGGTGTTGATAGGGGTTACCTCAACTTCGGTAAGTGCGGAGGCAGGAACCGGAAATGCTGCAGAAAAAATCAGCAGAGTCGTAAGTAAAGCCAGAATTGAAAATGGTTTGAAGTTTCGGATTCTACGCATCATTATAAATTATTTTACATCTATCCTCTATAAAGAATTTGCCTTAAAGAGTTTTTCTCGAAGGGTGTGCTTTTTAGAAAATTCTGCTGACAAGTTCGCTTTCTTCTTAATTTTGTAATACCCAGTTTGAGCTCCCTGGCTTGAGATTCCTGAATTACTTGCGTATTGGGAGTCTAGATTATAAGGAACTTCAGTGAATTTTTGTATTTAATTTTCAATCAAGTTTCAGATTACCTTTTTAAAGGTTTATTTTTTAAAGGTTTATTTTTTAAAGGTTTATTTTTTAAAGGTTTATTATATCTGAAGGAGTAAATGTATAAAACTTGCAGCACATATCAGTAACATTCTGAAAACTCCTATCCCTTAATCCAGAGTCAGGTAGAGTTCCCATGAAGATGAACCCACGATGCACCTACTGTTTACTTTCAAGAGTACATTTCCAATCAAAGCTTTCAACGGATGATGAAGATCTTATCAGCAAGACACTTCAGGAATGCCTTTGCGTAATGAACAAGTACTATAACCCTGAGGCGGTGTCATCATCCGTAGCTACTAAAATTCACAGGAAGTGCTATGAAGTCCTTGAGGACAGTGATCCTTATAAAGTCACAAAAAATCTCATCAACCAGGTTGCATTAAAGGTTTTGCCCGTAGCAAGAGAAAAAATTTATGAAAACTTTCCTGATGATGGGGAACTCTTCAGGCGGGCGGTGCTTGCGTCTGTTATTGCCAATTACTTTGATTTCGGAATTATGGGCTTTGATGCCAGCGAAGATAAATTTGAAGCGGCTTTTTTAAAACTTTTCGACCACGGGCTTGATGTTGACGATACCCCTAAAATGCTTGGGCTCCTTAAGGACGTTGTCTACCTCGCCGACAACTGTGGCGAGATCTTTTTTGATACGATTGTTTTCGACGTGATTAAAAAACTCGGTGGAAATATCACTCTGGTGGTCCGCGGAGGCCCCATCCTTACGGACGTTACCATGGAAGAAGTAAGAGAGTTTGAAATCGATAAAAAGGTCGACAGGGTGATGACTACAGGTTCAAACGCCGTAGGGATCCTTGTCGAAGAGGCCCCGGTCGAACTGCTTGAAGTAATGAAAGACGCAACCCTTATCATCAGCAAGGGCATGGCCAATTATGAGACCCTCTCCGAGCACAACTTCGGGCCGATCGCTTATCTTCTCCTCACAAAATGCGAATGTGTGGCTGAGGATATGGGGGTTGAACAGGGATTTTCGGTTGCAAAACTGATGAACTACCCCTGAGTTCGTGCCTGTGGAAACCTGTTCCATGTATCCGTTTTTCCCCTGGGTTTCGTATTATAATTTTCAGGATTTTCTGGCTTCCGGATATTTTCCGATAACTTTTTATTGAGCAGGGCTACAAGTTAAATATAGTTAAGGAAAAATACTTTAAGGTCATATAGGATTTTTTGGAAAAAAATTTTTTAGAAATATTAAACCTTTCCGAAATTCGGACCAGCTGGGTATTTATTTATTTTATCAGCCGGATATTTATTGGTTTAAATCCAATTGGGTACTTATTGATTTATAAACAAATTGAAAATTCATAGATATTATAAACAATATAGGAGAGATGCAAGATGTGTGAACTCAACATAATTATGCTTCGTGGAGAAGACCGAGAGCAGATAATGGATTCTGTAGCAAAGATTCAGGTTGAGGGACATTCGATCCAGCTCACCGGAATCCTTGGGGATAAAATGACGGTTGAAGGTTCGATCAAGGAAATCAATTTCTCACGTGGGGAAGCCCTTATTCTGTCAAATTGATTTTTTTACTTTATTTTTCCCGAATTTTACTGTTTTTTGACCTTTTTTGGAGAGTTATTTTGATATTTTTCTTTATAAGATGTTACGATAAATCTGTTGTATGTCCATAGACACAGGTTTAGAGCACATCGCATGCAGGCTGTATACGGAGCTGTGTTAAAAGAGGATTACATGAGGTTTTTAAAACAGGCAAGTTTTTTTGTTAAAATTCTGGCAGAGGATTCGGATAGAAGTAAATGGCGATATGGAGGTCTGCATGTTGAGAGCCTGAAATTAAAAGCCAGGGTATGACAAGAATTTATACAATATGATACAAGTCCTATCGATCTTGGCAACACAATTGATAATTTCTTGACAATGAGGTCTGAAAATAAAGTACGACCCAGAAGAAGCTTGGCGTTCCATTTACCGGGAGAACTACACTCCGTCTCCGAAGGTCGACCTTGTCTTCGCCGTTCTATATAAACACGGAATCTATCCGGATGTGGTCAACCTGGATAACGAGAGACCACCATACAGGCAGGTGATGACCACCGAACAGGCAATGGATGAGCTTAAGGACTCGTTGCATCTCAAGGGTAACGATGAATGGGATGAACTGCTGATGCAATATATCAAGGATAACTATGAAAAGAAAGAAGACAGTTGCTGGTCAAGAGGCGGGTCGTCAAGGATGAGGGTCTCGTGGTCACCTCAACTCTGATCACTCTTCCTTTCTTTTATTTTCTTACTTAACATTACTTATATAGGTTTGTCCTCCGTGGCCTAATTTTTAATTTGTAACAGCTTTTATCAAGCATCACAGATGATAAGGGGAATACTTGAAATTTATTCGTTACAGCCACTTCCCAATAGATAGTTTCAGAAAAACTAGATTTCAGAAACTTAGGAGCAGATTAGATTGAGCGAGTCCAACAAGGTTCTGAAAAAATCAAAATGTGATAACGTCAAAGGAACTTCAGGTGCATTTCAGGCCCCAGGTCCTGAAGTTTTCGAAAATCCGGGAGCGACATCTGTGTTACATGAAAACGATTTCTTTGTAAAAACCATACTTGATGCAATGGTAAATCCTGTTTGTTACAAGGACAAGAATGGGGTTTATCTTGGAGTGAATGAAATTTTTGCCAGGCAGATCGCAGGGCTTCCGGAAAAAGAGATTGTCGGATCTACGCTTCTTGAAGGAGCCCTAAAGGTTGTTGAAAAGTTTCCTGAAAGGGCTTTTCTGGAAGGGGAATCTCTGCTCGAGTGCGTAAAGGAATGGGAAAGGGACGATATTGAACTCCTCAAAAAAGGTGGAAAACATACTCGTGAATATAAAGGAATCTGCGCAGACGGTGTAAGAAGGGTTTTTCTGGTAAACAAATCAACTTTCAGCAACGAAATAGGGGAGGTCCGGGGGCTTATAACAGTATTGCAGGACATTACTGATCGCGATGAAGTCCAGAGAACCCTTCGGGAGAAGGGGAAAAAATACCGCTTTATCACGGAACAGACCGAACTGATCATATACGAGTTCGATTTCGAAAGCAATACTGGAAACCTGGATGGGGCTGTTGAAGAAGTCACTGGATATTTTGCTAAGGATTTTCAGAGTATTCCCCCTCAGGTCTGGATGGGATACCTTCATCCCGAGGAGCTGGACCAGGTAAACGAAAATGTCACAAAAATCCAGAAAGAGGGGGGAAAGTACAGGCAGGAGTTCAGGTTCAGGAAAAAAGATGGAACTTACTTCTATGCCGAAGATAGAGGAGTTTGCCTGCTGGATGAAAGTGGTAGACCTTACAAACTTCTTGGTATAATAAAGGATGTAACCGAGAGAAAGCTTGCTCATGAAAGAATACAAAAAAGTGAAGAAAGGTACCGGTCATTTATCGAAAATTTTAAAGGTATTGCTTTTCAGGCAGATGAAAACTTTGTTCCTAATTTTCTGCACGGAGCCCTGGAAGCAATTACAGGTTATACTGAAGAAGAGTTCATGTCTCGAGTCCAGTGGAAGGATGTCATAGACCCCAAATACCTGCCTCTGGTCATTGAGGAAGAGAATAAACTCAGGAAGATTCCCGGGGTCTTTACAGTAGAAATGGAGTACAGGATAAGGGACAAGAGAGGGGAAACAAAATGGGTTCATGAAACCTGCCAGAAAATCCCTGGCAGGGCTGGAAAGCCCGAAATACACCAGGGCGTAATTTATGATATTACTGAAAGGAAAAGGGCAGAGGAAACTCTTGCAAAGGTGGATGCTGCCCGTAAAAAGGAAATTCACCACAGAATAAAGAACAACCTGCAGGTAATCTCTTCCCTCCTGGACCTTCAGGCTGAAAATTTCTCTAAACATCAGGTGTGTAAGACTCCGGAAGTTGTCGAAGCTTTCAAGGAAAGTCAGGACAGAGTGATATCCATTGCTCTCATCCATGAAGAACTGCATGAAAATGGGGAAACCGATACCCTGGACTTTTCACCTTACCTTGAAAAACTCGTTGATACCCTTTTCCAGACTTACAGGCTTGGAAACACCAGGATAACCCTGAAAAAGGAACTTGAAAAGAATATCTTGTTTGATATGGATGTTGCAGTCCCCTTAGGTTTGATCGTCAACGAACTTGTTTCAAATTCCTTGAAACACGCATTTTCAGGCAGGGACAGTGGAGAAATATACATCAAACTTTGCAGGGAAAACAATTCCGAGCACGTAGTGGGACTCTGTGCGGAAAACATAACTCAAGCCCGTAGAGAAACCGGGTTTATCCTTACCATCTCTGATAACGGAACTGGCATTTCGGACAACATTGATATGGAAAATTCCGACTCTCTTGGTCTTCAGCTTGTAAACATACTTGTGGAACAGCTGGAAGGTGAGATGGAAGTGAAAAGGGAAAAAGGAACAGAATTTACTATAAAGATAAGTACTGCAGAGAAAGAGTAATGTTTCTGTTGAAAGCTTTCTGTTATGACTATACGGGTGGTCAGTACTCCGATATTTCGAAAAAACATCTAAAAACTCCTAATGTACTGAATCTCTCTTCTTGTTTCTTTGTTTTTAATGACTTTTCGAGAAAAACATTTATTTCATTCTGATCTATTATATCAATGTTATTTCAGATCTAATGATCAGATATAATCTTCAGGGGTCAATTTGAAGTAATCAAGATATTTATCACTTTAATCCGTATTTCAGCTCGGATATCTGGCGATTTTCCGCATCTCTTAATTTCAGACGTACATTATAAATCCATGAAACACTTTAATTTTATGTCTATACTTTAGATTTGTATAATTCATTGTTACTTTAATTCAGACCAAACTCTTTGGGTAGAAGAGGATAAACAGGACAGGATAATAAATGGCTAAAGCAAAGATTGCAGTAAACGGTTACGGAACAATTGGAAAAAGAGTTGCAGATGCCGTACAGGCTCAGGACGACATGGAAATCATAGGTATTTCCAAGACAAAACCAAACTATGAGGCTGCAGTAGCTCACCAGCTAGGGTATGACATCTATGCCCCTGCTGCCAACCTGGAAGCTTTTGAAAAGGCAGGAATGCCTGCTGCCGGGTCCGTTGAAGAAATGATAGAGAAGGCTGACCTGGTTGTGGACTGCACTCCTGGGGGGATTGGGAAATCCAATAAAACCCTGTATGAAAAAGCCGGAGTAAAAGCTATCTGGCAGGGCGGAGAGGATCATGAACTTGCCGGTTACTCTTTTAACGCCATCGCAAACTACGAAGGGGCTTTTGGTCTTGACTTCGTAAGGGTGGTTTCCTGCAATACCACGGGGCTCTGCAGGGTCATTTATCCAATAGACAAAGCTTTCGGGACAAAGAAGGTCAGGGTAACTCTTGCCCGGAGGGCAACAGATCCCAATGACATAAAGAAGGGCCCGATCAATGCAATCGTGCCGAACCCGATCAAACTGCCTTCCCACCACGGGCCTGATGTGAAGACCGTTATTCCTCACATCAATATTACCTCCGCCGCAATGAAAATCCCGACGACTCTCATGCACGTGCACACCGTAAACATGGAGCTAAAAAATGAATGCAATGTCGAGGATATCGTGGAAGTGCTCGGGTCCCAGTCCAGAATCCGTTTTGTCGGACAGGGCATTACCTCCACGGCCGAAATCATGGAAGTTGCCAGGGACATAAAGCGCCCAAGAAACGATATGTGGGAGAACTGCGTCTGGACGGATTCCATCACTATGCACGAAGGAGAGCTTTACTTCTTCCAGGCTATCCACCAGGAATCCATTGTGGTTCCTGAAAACGTGGATGCCATCCGCGCAATGATGGAGCTTGAAAGTGACGGCGCAAAATCAATCCTGAAAACAAACAAGGCCATTGGGCTCTGAGCCTTTCCAGGCTCTTAATTTCCAGGACTCGGGGTTGACTTTGCTTAAGGGCTCCCCCGGGCCCTGCTTTTTAGAATCCTCAGATCCAGGCACCCGATAACTTGTCTGTGTAATCTGAGAAAAGAAGGATCCGATCCTTAATGACTTCGAATTTAAATTTTTTAAAATTGTGCCGGGAGGCTTACAGGGCTGCATACGATGCAACCTGTGACCTTGTGGGTACTGATTCGGCGAGCAGCTTTGTATGTATGGGAGCTGACGGAACGCCGACTACAGGTATAGACCTTGCAGCAGAAGACGCCATCGTTGAGGTGCTGAAAGCTGACGGCAGGCCGATGAGGATACTCAGCGAAGAACTTGGCGAACTTATTATCGGAAAGTCTCCTGAGTTCTCTGTTGTGCTTGACCCTCTCGACGGGACTTATAATGCTTCTGCCGGAATTCCTTTCTACAGCGTGTCAATAGCTTTTGCTTCTCACGACCTCTCAGACCTCAGGTTTGGGTATGTGAGAAACCTTGCCTTCAGGGAAGAATATTATGCAGAAGCCGGAAATGGTTCATATCTGAATGGGAATAGAATTGAGACCTCTGCGAATTCGGAACTGAAGGACCTCTGTGTCAGCATATATGGCTACAGGCAGAACGTGGAAAGAACCCGAAGGATATACAGCAATATCCGCCGTGTGAGATTGTTCGGAAGCGTGGCGCTTGAACTGTGTTATGTAGCTTCAGGCAGGCTTGATGCCTTTGTGGATGTCCGAAAAGCCCTGCGGGTAACCGATGTGGCAGCAGGCCAGCTTATTCTTGAAGAAGCCGGTGGGCTTGTTACGGATGGATACGGGAAGACTTTAAGACTTCCTGATAATGTTACCGCCAGGGTGGAAATGGTCGCGTCTAACGGGCATGTACAGAAAAAACTTTTAAGCTTACTTTCAGGGGGATAATTTGGCAATTCGGAAAATAGGGATCGCATCACGCTGCGATAGGCCTGAAGTACTTCAGATGGTAAGGGATATTATCGCAAACTTCCAGTCGAAGGTGCAGATCTATGTCTCCACTGCCACAGCTGATGTGCTGGACATTGAAGGCACTCCTGTCGAAAGGATGAGGGACGAGGGAGTCGAACTCATCATAAGTGTGGGAGGTGACGGGACAGTCCTCCGGAATATTGCCAAAATGAAAGATCCTCTTCCTGTACTGGGAATTAACATGGGCACTCTCGGTTTCCTTGTAGATGTGGAACCTGAGGATGCAATTGAGACCGTAGAGGAGGTTATCTATGGGTTTTCATATCTTGAAAGGATGAGGGTAGACGTCTTCCTTAACGGGGAGATGCTTGAGACAGCCACAAACGAGATCGCTGTAATGTCTGCAAAACCTGCGAAGATTATCCAGTTTGAAGTTTACGTCAATGACTGTCCTCTGGATGAAATGCGTGCCGATGGTGTGGTTTTTGCAACACCCACAGGTTCGACTGCCTATGCGATGAGTGCAGGTGGGCCTATCATAAACCCGAGGGTGAATGCAATCGTGGTGGTTCCTGTCGCTCCTTTCAAGCTTTCGTCAAGGCCCTGGGTCATCCCTTCGGATAGTGAAATCACAGTGAAATTGTCAGATCATAAAAAAGAAGCTGTAATTGCAATTGACGGGCAAAAGTCTTACAGGATCAGGCCTGAAGATGTTGTCAAACTGAAAAAATCAAAATACCCTGCCCGTTTTGTAAGGATTTCCGATACCTGCTTTTATGAGAGAGTTCAGCGGAAACTTTCCTGAAAGAACTTTCTTTATGGTTTAATATTTTTATTAACTTTAATTTTCCTACTTGAATATGGTTTTTTTTTGGGTCTCTTTTCCTTAGAAATCAAATTTTAATCCTGATATTTTAATCCTAATATTTAGAAAAATTTATTTTTTGATACTTTCCTTCCCGGGCTAAAGCACTGAAAGCCATCATTTTCCCCGGAAAATCAGAATATTGCTCCCGGAAACTCGCTTCCTCCAAGGAAAACATTTATACATATGTAGGTAAAGCTAATGCTAATCTTGCTAAATATAAGTTTTTTTGGCTTTTAATGGCGTTTTAGCATCATACTTTCTTATCCAGCCTTTGAATTCTTTTCGGGGCAATTAATACAAATATCATTAAAAATAATCAAAAATTCTCAGAACAAGAGAAATCACGGGAAACAGTAACCATGTCAGAGAGCGAGCAGTACTCCAGAAACACACTTATGGATTTCATCGATTATCGCCCCCTCGATATCGAAATCTGTGATGTGACCCTGCGCGATGGGGAACAGACCCCCGGTGTTGTGTTCACGAAAGAACAGAAGCTGGCAGTAGCCAGCGAACTTGATTCCATGGGTGTTGAGGTTATAGAAGCCGGCTTTCCGGTAGTTTCCGCATGCGAAAAAGAAATCGTAAAGGAAATAGCAAACCAGGGCTATGATTCCAGAATCTGCTGTCTCTCAAGAGCAGTAAAGGGAGATGTTGATGCTGCCCTTGATTGTGACGTTGATATCGTCAGTATTTTCATTGCAATGTCCGATATGCACCTCAAATACAAATACCACAGGACTCTTGAGGACATGCTGGGCTGCGCTAAGGAAGCTATTGAATATGCAACCGACCACGGTTTAAATGTACGTTTTGCAGCCGAGGATGCAAGCCGCACTCCGATTGACCGCCTCAAGCAGGCTTTCAAGGAAGTTGAGAGCGAGTATAAAGTACAGTACGTAAGCCTGGCAGATACAATCGGTATCCTGAACCCGACCACAACCCATTACCTCGTGAGCGAGATCTTCAAGTCCGTAAACACTTCCATCTGTATCCACTGCCATGACGACCTCGGGATGGCTACAGCCAACACCCTTGCAGCCGCCGAAGCCGGGGCAAAGCAGCTCCATACGACAGTTAACGGAATTGGAGAAAGGGCAGGAAATGCTTCCCTTGAAGAAGTGCTGGTTGCCCTAAGGGTACAGTACGGAATCGAGCGTTATGATACAAAAAAGCTGACTGCGCTCTCCAAAATGATTTCGGAATACTCAAACATCACTCCTTCGGTAAACAAAGCCGTTGTGGGCCAGAACACCTTCACCCACGAATCCGGGATCCACGTAGCTGCAATTCTGGAAGAACCGCGCACTTATGAACTCTTCCTCCCCGAGATGGTCGGTGGAAAGCGCAACCTCGTTGTAGGAAAGCACACCGGGACAAAAGCCCTGAAAGGAATCATCAACAGCATTGGTCTCTGCCTTGAACGGGAAGAACTCTGCGCCCTGATCGAAAAAGTCAAGGTCTGCACCGAAGAAAAGCACAAAAGCATCTCTAGGGACCAGCTTGAAAGGCTGATTACTCAGGTCAGGCAGGAGCAGAAACCTTCCGGCAGCGAAAAAGAAAAGTTTTCTATCTGAAATGAATAAGAAATGAGAATGTTTCCAATAATCAATTCTAACTTTCTTATTTCAAATTCTGATTTTACTTTCTTATTGATTCTACTTCCTTATTGATTCTACTTCCTTATTGATTCTACTTCCTTATTGATTCTACTTCCTTATTGATTCTACTTCCTTATTTTAACTTTTATGTCTATTTTTTATTCCAACTTTAGTTACATTGGCGTTTTTTACTGAAGTTTAATTTTTTTGTTATGTTGTTAATGTTTTCAAGCAGGAAAATTAAGGACGGTATCTTGGGATTATGACTTTTAAACTCTCGCATGTACTACGTTATTCCTATCTGTAGCCGTTCATGTCCCGCTCGCTTGCGAGCGGTCTTTCCGTAATAATAAAGAAAAAGCTGGTGAAAAATTATTGAAAGAACCATGAGTCAAACAAATAAGAGATTTTCAAATGCAATAAACCAAATTCCTCTGTCTGCAAAACTGTTCTCTTATTTTTTTCATCAGTCCAGTTTTCTTTCTTCCTGTCGTGACAGTACTTTTAATATTAATTTCAATAGTACCTTCATTACTTTTCCCCCCTTATTCGAAGAATTTCATGGCCGTTCTTGGGAAGGGACGCCAGACACGCTGGTGGAAGCACCTATATTCACCACAATTTAATAAATGGTTTCCGGGGTAAGGAAAAGCATCATTTTCAGACTATGGTATATTTCTAAGTATAACTCATAACCCTTAACTGCAACCGGTTAAAGCTTGCTTTTTTCCTACCTGGTGACCAATTTCATACCCTTGCAGCCCGGGAATGGAAAACCAAAGAAATATACCCAGGAAGCAGGGGTATGCAAGATGATTAGCAGTATATCCTGACTTTGACAGTGACCTAAAAATAAGTGCTCTCTTTTGTGTAATTCGGTCAAATGAACATCACAAAACAGAGAGCCTTCCCTACAATTCCTAACAAGGATATATGTCTTCCTATTGGAGCAACACTGGCTGTTCAATACTTTTTTGAAAAGCTCAATTTTTCCGCCATTTTTGGTAAGTATAAAAGTAAAGGTCATGACATCAATAGTTTATTGCTCGGATTGTTGAGCTATAAGCTCACTGAGAATTTCAGTATCAAGGAAGCAAGTAACTGGACGAATCAAGACAAAGCTATTGGTATCACAGTGAACAAAGGAAATGTTCTTGACTTACAACACTTTCCTGATACATATAACCAGGTGAAGAGTAAACTTAAAAAAGGTTCTCTTATTGTTTTTGATAAAGGAGCTAATGCCAAAGACAATATTGAGCTTATAGAAGGAGATGAGCTGAGGTATTCATATCGTTGATGAGATATGAGTTTGAGGAAGTAAAACATAGATCCACAAAATTCATCAAAAAAAGCCTGTCGAATTTGACACTTACAGTCAATTTCTTGAAAAATGGGGTCAAAAAGTATATTTTCGCTAATTTTGACAAGATCAATAGCCTGATTGTAGCAAGAATGGGTGAAATTTGGTAGAATTTATAATAACATTTTTTATATTGATATTATATATCAAACTCATTTGGCTTAAAATCAAGGAGATTATTCTCTGAGAATTAGTGGATACTATCGAAATTGTAGATACAATTTAATATTTTATACAGATTTCTATGTTAGTTATGAATTTTCATTTCTTCAAATGAGAGTGCATCTCAGAAAGGCGTTTTTTGTAACTTTGCACTGTTTTAGTTCTCGAAATTTGTCAAATTTAGGTTACATGGTTACGGTTTCTCATGTATTTCGGCGTGGGGAAGGAGACCATTTAACAGTTGACGGAAGGAAACTCACTGCGACGAGCATTCTGAAAGCCTTTGATTTAGCCCTGATAGAGCTTCCTCCCGTCTGTACTTTTAAAATCACCGAGCTTGGAAGTGCAGCTGAACTGGAGCAGACTGTACTTGTTAATGATATCCATGCTATTAAATGCAGGGTGGTTAATGCCGGAGCTTCATTGCTTTTTCTGGGCTTCCAGTGCTATAATATGCCGGAGCCGGGAGACAGTGTTCCTCCGATCCTGCAGGCTGGAAAGGTAATAGGGATAATGTACTCGGTAACACTGGACACCTGCATGGGAATTGCAATTTCTTCCAGTATTATACGCAGCCTGGAAGTATAACGAAGTGAAGGATAAAGATGAAGGATGAAAGATGAAACAGGGATTAAAGAAACAAGTTTTTTAAAACAAGTCTGATCTGTAAAAGTTATTTGTCGGAAAATCAAAAAAGAAGGCTTGATTTAAGCCTTCCTTTTCTCTCCTCTCCTTAATTATAATACATAACCAGTGGATGCCAACTTTTTTGAGGAAAAATTTGGCCCTCAAAACCTTGAGTTTTGAGCTGATGTCACTTCTTTTTCTTGCTTTGCGTTTCTGGATGATTACTCTGAAATGCAGTTATTGGCTCTGGAATTTGCCTCTGAATTCCATGAGAACATCGGCAGTATTATTGTATTCCCTATCTGGAAACTTATCAAGAGCTCTAATAACTTCGCTACGGGCATTGTGCTTTTTAGCATGTTCGATAAGTTGACTCTTCGTCGAAGGATATTTCAGCTCCTTGAGGGCTTCTACAGCCCTTTGAATGCCTTCGAATTGCTTAAGGACATCAGCAGCGTTGTTGTATTCCCTATCTGGAATGCCCTCAATAGCCTGGATTACTTCGCTGCGTGCATTCATACTTTTAGCTTTCTCGATCAGTTGATTCTTTGTTACAGGATATCTTATCTCCCGGAAAGCCTGTACAGCTTCCTGCATCGAACTCTGAACTTCAGCAGCAGAACTTGCTTGCATTTATTTTATCCCCCATGTTTTGGTTCTATTTGCTGTAGAATTCTTTCTAACATCAAGTGTTGCCTTATTTCTGTCCAGAAGAACCTTAAGAACTCCCACGATCTCTAGTATATAAACTCCTCTCCGGTTTGAACTTCTACTGAGGAGTCCATCTCCCGGATTCAGATATCAGTTGCCTTTCCCAATTAAGTTGTCACCCACCATATGGTATTATATGATTATTATTATAAAAATAAATTCAACTCAAATATTTATTAGAAGCCGAATATTGGTCATATTATTCCCACATTCTGAGAAAAACGGAGTTCTGAGATCATATGATTTACCAGGCAATTTATAATATATTCTGGCTGTATCGTGCCCTTTGTATCGTGCCCTTATATTTCATCATGAGAACTGATGCTGGAATGCTTCAATCCCTGTTATGGCTTGTAGTTTGCAGTCCCCTCATCGATCGCATCATACACATTTTGCAGGTCGTCTTGAGTGATTCTTGCAGTGCCTTTAAAGGGTCTAAGTATAAGGTCCTCATCCAGAACCTTGACTCGATAACTCCATCCCGACGGCAGCTTGAGCTTAGTGTCGAGTGTATTGAGGTCCTCATATGTCAGGTTTTTGTCCACGAAATCAGTGTAGGATTTCATGACCCAGGGTGTACCGTCGGGGTCATCCAGAATAAAGACGGGCTTGCCTTTCTCAAAGAATATCTCCGATTTACGATCAACCTTCGTCGGCATGTAAGGCTCCTTGCCAAAAGCGGCACCTTCCTGCACGGTACCCATCCACCGTGCCTTCAAGCCGTCGAAGTCGCGCACTGTCGGTGCTACAGGTATGTCCCCCGCATCAAGCACAAAGTAGCGGGGAGGATTTAAAGCCACTCCCGGAACATTATACAGCTCCTTCACCGCCTCGGTTGAGAAGTTAGCCATAATTGAATCAGGACAGGTGTCTCTGGGATCCTCCTCGTTGTTCAGGCCCATTGTGTTGTAGAAGCCCGACCCGGCGTCGCCGCACATCAGAAATACCTCACAATAGCGCAGACCACGCAGATTGTCAAAGTGCATGATCTCAGCCTCCTCACCGTCTTTTATAACAAGGTCACAGCCGGACTCATTCTCTTCTTTTACAGTCAATCTCATCTATTTTACCCCCTAATTTCTAGCTTTATTTTTTCATAAATCATATCGGTTTTGCCCATTTCAGCCTACCTTTAGAATCGGCGGCAATTCCCTTTCCGCATTGATCACTTTGGGGTGTGGGATATACATACGAGAACTGAGAACCCCCTCTCCACTGCCAGCTGGCACCCAGTTTGACCGGGGCAGCAATTCAGGTACTATTGCCACCCCCCGCGTCAAAAGCACACCGCTATTATGCAGTCGATCGTCTCACTGGTAGCAGGACTAAACCCCGATTATGGCTGGTAATTACAAGTCTTCTCATCGTTTCTTTCCAAACACGCGCTATATGTGTTTTGCAGGCTGTCTTGAGTGACCTGCCAATCAGTACCGTTAGTACCGATACCATTCATTTCAAGATCCTCAGGCAGAACCTCAACTCTATAGCTCCACCCTGGAGGCAACTCGAGCCTCGTGTCGAGTGTCTGGAGATCTTCATACGTCAGGTTCTTGTCTATGATCTGGCAGTAGGACTGCATGACATAGGTTGTACCGTTGGGATCATCCAGAATGAAGACGGGTTTGTCTTTATCAAAATGCCATGTTCTATTGCACTGAACAGGCATCGCCATGTAAACGTTTTCAGCCTCACTAAGGTTGGCGCCTTTCGGAACTACAATGTCAGCTCCCCACCGTGTTTCCAAACCGTCTAAATTACGCACCCTGGTTGCTATTAATACATCCATTGCGTCCATCGTCCAGTTACGGGGCCCGTTCATGTACACCATCGGTGAGTTATACTGCTCCTCCACATCTGCCTCTGAGAAGTTTGTAAAGAGGTCTGCAGGGAGCGAGTCCCTGGGATTCTCCCTGATATTCAGGCCGATCGTGTTGAAGATGCCAGTCCCGACATCGGGGCAACTCAAAAGTATTTCAGCATAGTGATAATCACGCAAATCATCGAAGTGAACTTGTTCAGTGTTATTTTTATCATCCAGGACATCAGGACATTTGCAGTCCGGACAGCTTTCCTGGGAAGAAGAGACCGATTTACTCTGTACGGCACTAGAGCTCGGCTCGCCTACTGCCTGAGAAGTGGTGGCATTCGTCTCATCCTCTTCCGGGGTGGATGCGCAGCCCGCAAATAGCGAAACTGCGATTATCAAGCCAACGACGAAGAGGAATCTCCAGATCTTTGGAGTAGCATTACCTCTAACCAGATTCCCAATTGATCTCATTTCATTTCAACCCCCAATTTCTATCGTGTATTGTATTAATATACCAGGTTAAATATGCGATTTATTAAACTCAATTTCAAGCCAAAATCAAGAAAATAGCTACCTTTTATCAATAAAGGTAGCTATTTTGCAGTAGAATTTTTTGTATCACATTTCTTCAGATGTTTCGTTTTTGATACAAAAAATATAGTGAATTCGACATCATTTCATGTTGACCCCGAAGTTGTGTTATTCGGTAAGACCTGGAATGCCATGAGATGACCGTCGGTTCGCAATTCATATATAAGTCCTCCATACCCTGGCCATACCTCCATACCCGGTACCATAGGGCCATAGAAATCAGAGGCTGCCAGTAACTTGCCTGTTGCAGCATCTCGCCACTGAACCTGTTCTTTATAGTTAGCGCCCACCGGTCCGATATCCCATTTAACCGGATTCGTTTCATCCGATGTAATGTTCGTCCCTACAAGGACACGCTTGTCAGGCGGACCTATGAGTATCATCCAGCTTAATGTCTTTTGGTCGGCACTCCAGGCAAGCGACATGTTACCGGTTTTCTGATCGAGATCGATACCAACAACTTTTCCTGCACCTGGATCCATTGCATATATCTGACTATTGGCCATATCAAATGAAGGCATCGAGGGGATGTAGCTTGTCTGTCCAGGCTGCAATGGCATAGGGTCTATCCTTTTCACTATGCTCGCATTGGCCTGATTGATGGCTACAACGCTCAGTGAGACATTTGTGGGCCCTCCTCCATTGGTCATAAGAATAACCCAGTCACCCATGATGCCAGCAGCTGATGCGGCTGTCTGACCTGGCAGAGGATATTCAACAGGTCCCCAGCTTGTGTCCAGAGTAAGATTCTTGCCATTCCACTCGTAACGGTACAGTTTGGTCTGACCTGCCAGGTAGGCATAGTCTTTGCCGTTGTAGTGAGAAGTGGTAATGCGGCCTCCAATCATCTGTTCAAGCTGCACCGTGTCAAGAACTGTCATTGTCTTGGGATCGACTACTACCGCAACCGAAGGAGGTGTCTCATTCAGGTTTGGACAATCTACGAGGGCAAAAAAACCTTGTATATCGCAACCAGGTGGCCGGGCTAAATTCTTCATGACCAGGGTACCGTCAGACCAGCCGCTCAACCCGTTAAAGTAACTATCTCTTGGGGCGCTTGCTCCGGTTGGTAAGGACATAACTCCCTTGACCGCTCCCGTAGTGCCATCGATTTTATACAGTTCTGTATTTGTTATGACCAGGAGGTCCCCATCAAATGATTCGATAGAACCGGCTCCGCTCCATTCGCCGGTAGTATTTATGTTGATGAGCGTTGTACGCCAGAGCTCTTTGAGTGAACCCGGTTCGACACGGGAGACGTATGCACCCGAAGGCATTGGATTAGCACCAGATGCTCCTCCGTATACATACATCTCATTCATTCCACGGGTAGCGATCATGGACCCCGAATAATAGAGATCAGGAGATTGATATGCATACACGATATTAGGACCCTTAAGCGACCCGGTGAATTGCGCACAACCATAACATTTTGAACGATTAGTGTCATGGTGTTCATAGCTAAGGAGTGTCGGATACCATGGAGAATTATTTTCTTTAGCTGCGCACTGTGCTTCCTGGAATGCAATTGTATAATTCCCGGGTAGTGGTCCACTACCTTCTATCTGATTCGAATAGAGCGTCTCATTACCAGTTGCATTGGATGTGGTAGTACAACCGACTATCGGCATATCCACTATACAGAGACAAAATAATAATACGAGAACCCCTTTGTTCATATATTCACCACTATTCATTTATATATGGAGATAGAGTTTTCTCGTTTTTTCTACTGTAGGACTTATGTGATTGAATCATTTTTTTGAAAATTATACTAAAAATAATATAGTATATATACTATAAAATATATTCAATAAAAAATAAGTTAAAAAAAATAATATTTAAAGCCTTGTGAGTTGGTAGATGCAGAACTCTAAGGCCTGAATCTCACTGGCACAGGAGGGTAAAATCCCGATTAAGGCTGGTAGTTGCAAGTCCCTTCATCGAGAGCATCATACGTGTTTTGTAATTCGTCCTGAACAATTCGTGCAATTCCTTTAAAAGGTCGAAGTATAAGGTCCTCATCCAGAACCCTGGCCCTGTAACTCCATCCCGACGGCAGCTTGAGCCTCTCACCTAGCGTCTCGAGGTTCTCATACTTCAGGTTCTTGTCCACGAAGTCAGTGTAGGATTTCATGACCCAGGAAGTACCTTCGGGATCATCCAGAATGAAGACAGGCTTGTTTTTCTCAAAGAACCATGTTGATTTGCGCTCAATCGTCGCCGGGATGTAAGGCTGCCCTCCAGATATGGCGCCCGCTTGCAAGTTAGCCATCCACCGTGCCTTCAAGCCGCTAAAGTCGCGCACCTTCGTTCCTGTTGGTATATCTACTGAGTCCAACAAAAAGTAACGGGGAGGGTTTAAGGACACACCCGGAACATCATACTGTTTCTTTACCGCCTCGGTTGAGAAGTTAACCATAATAGAATCAGGACATGTGTCTTTAGGATTCTTCTCATTGTTCAGGTCGGTCGTGTTGTAAACGCCCGACCCTGCATCGCCACACATAAGAAATATTTCACAATAATGCAAGTTACGTAGATTATCGAAGTGCATAAGCTCGGCTGACTCACCATCCTTCATAATGAGATCGCAGCCCGACTCACCCTCTTCTTTTATAGTTAATCTCATTTTATTTTACCCCCAATTTCTAGTTTTATTTTTTGCCAAAATAATACTAATCAGAAAAAAGATGGGGGGATATTATATAAATATTGCAATAATTATCCTTATGAATCCGATAAGTCCAAACGTATTGCAGTAGAAATATATAATTCAGCTACAAGTGTAAGCCTGATAAGCCAGCAGATGAAAAGCCTCCGCTTCAGGGAGCGTAAGCAAATCAAATGCTGATCACATTTGTTTTTATTCGTTTCAGTCTACCCTTACAATCGGTGGACATTTCCATTCCGCATTTACCACCTCGGGGTGCGGGATGTACATGCGCATAATGGTGAACCACGCTCCATTGCCAGTCGGCAGCCAGTTTGACTCTTTATCTGGACCAGGCGATTCGCTCTGGAAATAGAAAGTCGTCCCCCCATCCTCATTTTTCTTGACTCCGGGGTTACGGTTGCCAATAGAGTAGCGATTAATCTGGTTTGGTATTAAATTATTATCGGTGCCATAGACGGTCATCGACCAAAATGCATCTACTGGAGGCTCGTGGCCTTTAGGGAATGTTACCTCATACCTGTGAGCGCTCGTCAGCGGTTCACCTGAGTTGTCTGTGAGATTGACAAGGTAGACCGCCTCTACAGGGTCGTTGGCAACAATTCCGGCCAGAGATTGGTCCGCAGCGCGGAGCAGGAACTCATCCCCAAAGCGGCCCATATTGGATGGAGGGTAACGCCAGCCGTTGACAAACTTTGCCCAGACTCCACTCATGAACTGCTGCCTGAGCAGCGACATGCCAACTCCCAGCACACGCTGCAGCGCCCTTTTCACCACTTCTGGCTGCTGCTCTATATCCAGGCCAGGCCCGATGCCAATTGTTTCGAACTGCTTGAGCAGTACTTCATGGTGTGTTGCAGGCGAGTTCTCAGCCAGCATGGCGTTAAGCGTCTTCCATGGCCCTAATGGGTCATTGGACCCGGCAAGAGCAACGGCAGGTTTGTAGACGTTACGACTTTCGGGAAGTTTTACCTCGGGTTTGCCCCAGAAACTCAGGGGAGTCAGCCTGTACTGCGCCTGAAGAGCATGCACAGATGGCAGGTCATCGACGCTATCCGCCAGAGTGCGGCCAAGGATTAATATCCACGGTGTCGGGGAAGATGGCGTTACGGCAGTTACATCCCTGGGGAGATCACCATGCCAATCAGGACCAATAAGAGCATAGTTGCCTGCCCTGGAACCAATCCTCTTGCCTACGTAGGCAAAGTTGTCTGAGGTGAAGGTGTTTAGTTCAAATGTCCAGTAGCGATCCGCCGGGATCTCGGGCACGGAGAGAATAACTGGCTCTTTGCTGAGATCTACCCAGGCAATTGAGTACAGTGTGTCGTTGTTCGGGCAGCCACCGTCGCGGTATGTGGCATCTATGAGCTCAGTGGCATGCCAGAAATGGTTAACGGGAGCGTAAGGAACACGCTTTGGATCCTGCGGAAGGTTTGTCCACTTATAGCGTGTGAGAGCATTGTAAACATAAGGGAAACCGTATATGAACGCCTGCAGGCCCAGCGAGTACGCGTATTCCTCCTGCCAGTCGAAGATTACGGGAGCAGCCTGTAGCTCTGTCTGTGGCGCAGCGGCTGCCTTGGCCGCCAGGTCGTTCGTACCCTCAACCACACCCAGACCTGCCCCGATGCGTTTCAGATCCTCGGCTGTGAGGAACTGGGCTCCTGCCTTTTCGATGCCGGCTTTGATCTTCTCGGCATATTGTGGGTCTACGAACAGACCAATAGCCACTGAGCCGGGATTTAGAGCATGACCCAGATGAGTCACCTGTACGTTCAGCTCAGCCGGACTGCCTACCGGCTTGCTAGCAACGGTGATTATGTCCTCTGCGATACGTTCAGCCAGCGCGGCGATATTCATTCCAGAAGTCGAACCGATATCAATGATGTTGATGTCGACTTTGCCCTTGTCATCCTTAGCGAGAACCAGGATGTTGCTGGCGTTTACCTTCTGAAGCTGGGGACCAAGACTTTTAATCTTCTCCATAGCAGCGTCTGCAGATGCCTTGCTGGCGAAGATTCCTGCTACCAGTTGTCGCTTCTCGGTTAGCGGCTTCACCGGCTTTTCAGCGATTGCTGTCAGGCCTGCTGCAATACGCTCAGCCAGCGCGGCTACATCCCCTCCTGAAGTCGAAAAGATTCCGATGATGTTGATATTGGCTTTGTCCTTATCGTCTCCGGTTAGGATCAGGACGTTGCTGGCGTCCATCGTCTGGGGATGAAGTCCCTTTATCTTCTCCATAACGGCGTCGGTGACCTCTTTGCTGGCGAAAACGTTCGCTACCAGCTGCAGCTTCTCAGATAGAGACATATCAGCTTTTATGTCAGCTTTTGAGACTTGTGTTTCTGGATATTCTACCATTCACATACCCCATATATTTCCCTAGTAATAATAATCCCTCACCACGAATATGTAAATGGCATTATTTAAAGCGAATCGAAACTTTAACGTACTTGATTGAAATTCTGCAGTAGATGTTATAAAACTACTTGTTTACCTCTAATTTCACTAACTTTGGTATTCAAACCAAAGATTTTTCTGCCAAAACTTTAACAAGTCAAAAAAGAGAGAAAGGATAAAAGGTGAAGATAAAAGGTGAAGATAAAAAGTGAAGATAAAAGGTGAAGATAAAAAGTGAAGATAAAAGGTGAAGATGAAGAAGCAAGCAAGAAATAAAGCCCTTTTAAAACAAAGCCTTTTTACAAATCCCCGATAATCTGAAACACAATTCTTCTTACCTTTTCAATCCTGTCAAAGTTTATGTATACGATCTGTTGCCAGGTTCCAAGTGTCAATTCTTTTTCAATAAAAGGAACTGTAAGGCTCGGGCCGACAAGAAACAATCTCAAATGAGATTCACCGTTGTAATCCCCCCAGGTTTTGTGGTGGTGGTAGTCCTTATTCAGAGGAATCAGTTCCTCCAGCATTCTGAAGGTTATTAAGCTTTTTGTTAAGATATTTTAATTTAAAAAGTTGAGGGCAATTATCCAGTGTCTAAAAAGCTCTAAAAAGCCTTGTTTTCGGATCACTGTTTTAAGATATACTAAAAAGTGGATGTGCTTAACTTTTTAAAATATCTAAAATTGCTTACTTATCCACTCGTCTTTTTTGCTCTATGAACATTCTGCCTGCATGAATCTGAACAATATTTTGCATCACTTCTCTTTGCTTTAAAGGGTTGGTGGGGGAAAATTATGAAAAATATTACTTTTGAGTAGAGATCCGTGGAAAGTCACATATATTCAGTCAGCGAAAATATTATTATGAAGACCATAACCAAGCTTAGGATTCTTTATCCAATATGAACTGTTATAAGCATATTCTCATTGCTATACGCACCGACACTCACTAGCGAATCTATGTTTTTCAAGCTTGGTCAATTAGGTCAGATTATTGTACAACTGTTCCAGATAGCGGTTGCATTATTGTTGTATGAATTTTTCGAGAAGACCGATAAGGTACAGGCATCGATGATTGTCATATTCGGTCTCTTAGGAGTACCCCTTGCATTGATGGGAATACTCATTCCTGAAGCATCACACTTAGCAGAGGTGTTCTGGGGACTGTGGCTTATACCCATTGGTACGCTAGTTATCAGATCAAGAATGTTCCCAAAATGGGTGGGATATTTTTTATATATAGGATCTTTAGGATATTTAGGAGGAACAATCACATTTTTCCTTATAGGATTTGTGCCAGCCTACGTTGAGGCTTTCACAATGGGTGAGCTTATCTGGGTGCTATGGATAACCATCATAGGTGCTAAAGAAATTCAGAAGTGATTGTGAATGGAGCTTGGACTTTCGGGGATGTCCAGCAACATCAGATAGCTTCCATCCTGCAGCAAAGGCCTTCCCGGAAGATATGGCCTACAGCTGCATATGTCCTTGATATCATCTTAGAAAAATAATATCAATATACATCGTCATGATGTCCGTAATCTTCCAGGATAACAGTTTTTGTCTTTTCATCCACGATTGGCAAGATAATCTTTTATGAATGAGAATAAATCTACCATTGACTCTGCATCCTGTTTTTTTGTAGTGAAAGAAAAAGGATACAGAGTCAATAATATTTTACAGAACTTTTGGTACACTGCCGACCAAACAATGTGAATATATTCTTATTGTACTAATTTATAGCATGAAACTGCCTTCTATTACTTTCATTTTTTGCACTTCTCATTTGTTGAATTTTATGTGAGTTTCCTTGAAGTGTAACGCTCGTATTATTATATTCTATTTGTAATTATTTCCTACTTCTTGCATACGCAGTGGAATTTTAATATGAATTTTCTCACATTAATATTTTGAAAAACTTCCATTTTTTGTATAATAGTTATATTTTGAGTTAAGACTACAGGAGTTGAACATCGGATATTTGTAGATGCATACACCCTTGAAGAGGTACAAGATAAACCTGCAACTGAAACCGAGCTTGGAGTTTGGTCGATGTATGAACAGGTATCGAAGGAGAAAATGGACGAGAATTTAAATGACTGGCAAAAAAGTGAACAATTTACTGAAAAATTAGAACAGGAAGTAAATAATATAGGAATTGATATCAGTGCGCCAATTACTGAAGAAAATATAAAAAACTAGGTCACAAACTAAACGCCAGTTCAAAAGTGATATCATTACCACAGAACTCAACAGTAATGCTCACAAGAACAGATACCTTGATAAAAGTATTACTTGATGTTCCCTTATATACTCAAGAAAAACAATTTTACTGTGTTCCGGCAACTGCTAAAATGATTGCTGCATGGCATTTATATTCTTTTACCCAAGATTACATATATCAAAAAATGGGTGGGACAAATGGTGACACTACTGGAATTGGTCCTACTGCAGCATTATCTTGGTATCAGTTATCTAGGAGTGAAGGTGGATTAGGGGCAACAAGATCATACAAAACTACTACTAAGTCTTTTACTAAAGCGATAAGTGAAATTGACTATGGGAGACCATTCGCTAGTCTCACTTCAAATCATTGCCGAGCTTGTGCTGGATATTGGAGTTATACTGATAATAGTGGGGAAGACTGTCTATACATCAATGATCCAGATAGCAGTAAACTAGAGTATTGGGAAGCTGTATCAAGTAGTCCAGAAGGTATGCGCATATATGTGATTTTCTGAGTAGGAAAACTATAGAAAACTGAAATTGGTCACATATATATGAGGAGTTTAACTCCTCATTTTTTAGAAACAGATGGAGTACTATTTACAGGGTAATTACTGTATTTATTGTCTTACAGAGAGAATTTTAAGTCCAATACGATAATTTTCTACATACTGAATATATAAAAAAAAGCCTTTTTGTTAAAAAAGTTGTTTCTTAGTTTCTCTCAAAATCCAATTGTCTAATCGCGATCTAACATGAAAGATAAACACCACTCGAGGGATAAAAATGAAAAATAAAATTATATTTACAATACATATTGCCATTTTTTCGAGTTTGCTCTCATCTGTGGCTACATCCAATAAGGTATACAAGCAGCGTAATATCATGAAAGTTTCAGGAATAACCGCACTTGCGATTTTAATACTGATGGGAGTAGCAGGTGCAGCTCCATTTGCATACGTTACTAACTCCGACAGCAATAATATCTCTGTAATTGATACAGCCACAAACAAAGTCACAGCCACAGTAGATGTAGGATACCATCCTGCTGGAATTGCAGTCAATCCGGATGGAACAAAGGCATATGTGGTTAACTCATATGATGACACTGTATCTGTAATTAACACCACCAAAAATAAAGTTATAGCCACAGTGAAAGTAGGAACCTATCCTCAAAAAATTGCAGTCAGTCCGGATGGGAAAAAGGTCTATGTGACGAGTTTCAGCAACAACACTGTTTCTATTATTGACACAGAAACGGACAAGGTTACAGCCACTGTGCCTGTAGGAAACTTTCCTTCTGGAGTTGCAGTCAGTCCGGATGGGAAAAAGGTCTATGTGACGAATTCCGGTGGTGACTCAACTAACTTTACAGGCACAGTCTCTGTAATTGATGCGACCACAAATACTGTTGTAGCCACGATACCTACAGGAAACAATTCACTTGGTGTTGCAGTCAGTCCGGACGGAACAAAGGCATATGTGATGAACTCCAATATTTATCGTGACTCTACAGCTACAATTTCTGTAATTGACATAAGTACAAACGAAGTTACAGATACAGTGAGCATAGGAGACATTCCTTGTGGAGTTGCAGTAAGCCCGGATGGGAAAAAGGTATACGTATCTATACAGTATCTCAGCAATTCGCTTACAGGTGCTGTTAATATAATTGATACATCCACAAACAAGGTTACAGCCACTGTGCCTGTAGGAAAGGCACCTTGTGGAATTATAGTCACTCCAGATGGAACAAAGGTATATGTTGTGAACTGTGCAAGCCATACTGTTTCTGTAATTGGCACCGCTACAAGTAGAGTTACAGATACAGTGAAAGTAGGAATCTATCCTGCTAAAGTTGCCATTGGACACTTTATGGATTCTGATGTGACTGATCAGAGTATAACAACAAACTCTACCGTAACTGAAGATATAGAAGTTGGAAATACAGCAAACATATCATCTGAAGAAATAAACGCTGTCGAACTCAATAATTCAAAAAATAATGATTCCGATTCTGATAATAATAGCTCAGATGGAAATGAATCGAGCAATAATAATTCCACTCCAGGCTTCGGATTATTGGGAGGCTTAGCCTGCCTATATGGAGGGTGGAGGCTCAGGAATAAATAATGCAGTTTAATAGCTCGAAGTCGCTGTAGATTGGTAACTTATTGCCAGTTAAGTCTCAACCATATTTTAGGCGATTAAAAAACATCAGGATTTCTTTTTTGATGAAGAAAAGGCTTTTAAATCAGCTTCAATGTAACTTTCTAATACTCCTGAAGCATTAATGTCCTTTATGAAACCCCCACAACTATAGTCACAATTTTGGTATTGTTAATTAAATATATGTAACTCTTTATTTCTGTGTTTCATCAATAGAAGAACAGAGTACTTTAGCATTTCAAGACTCTTCGTATAACACTTTGTCTTTCGTCTCAACCTTGCCAGAAAGTGCCTTAATATGCCGTTATATCCTTCAACTGTATACGTTTCTGCTTTGGATTGAGTATGAATGGTTTCAGGAATAAACTCTGCATATGCCCTCCAGTGATCAGTCATCACTTCTCCAATCTCTTCCTTCTTTAATTTTTCCCAGAGTAGTTGTCCAGTTTTCGTTCCTCTGCTACCAAAAGAGCAGTTGATGAACTTTTTCCCAACTCTATCAACAGCAATCCAGATCCAGCAATATTTTTTTTGTTACCGATGTAAGTGTGCATCTCATCCAGTTCAACAATAGATATCTCATTTTCGCTTTTTAGCTCCTCTATCTCCTGACCAAATTTCTTTATCTATTTTTGGACAGAAACATGACTTACCCCTAAAAATCGTCCTATTGAGCGAAATCCTAATCCCTCAAGATAAAGTTGCAAAGCCTGTCTCTTAACTAAAGGAGAACTAGCAGTTGATTTTAACTCGACTGAATAGTTATATCCACAATCGTGGCATTTGTAGCGTTGACGTCCACAAACTATACCGTTTTTTGTGTGATTGGAATTTTTGCATCTTGGGCAGTTCATGCAGAAATATAGGTTTTCATAATATATACCTATACTTAAGTACCAATGCCAAATTTTCAATTACGCTTACAGAAATCATGAGCGTGAAATGGAAATTTTAGTGTCAGTTCTTGGTGTAGGGGAACTTGGTGCAGCCACCTTAATTGCTGAAATTGGAGATTTTAAGGGCTTTTCTTCAGGCAATAAGCTTGCTTCTTGGCTTGGAATAGTTCCTAATGTGTATCAATCCGCATCTAGATTGGTCTAACTTTATCCCTACGAATTCTCTTTTCCCCAAACGCATGAATAGTCCTCATCCCTGCAATACACCTTCCCCACTGTTCCGTCCCCTTCGGGATGAATAATTCGTCCCCCGGATTAAGAACGAACTCCTTCTCATTCAAATACGCTGTATATTGCCCGCTAACGCAGACCATCCACTCGTCGAACTCATGAGCATGTTTTTTGGAAACCCTGTCCGAATAACAGGTCCAGAACGCCATCTGGCTGCCGTCTGCGCCTTCGTAAAAATAGCCGTCAATGTCTTCGGTGTTCTGCTCCTTACTGCTGATATGATTGCTTTTGCTTTTCATAAAATCCGGGAAATCTTTCATGTCTGAAACCTTCAGTCCTTAACTGGCTTTTTCAGCCACAAAAATGTCTCTCCGTGTCTATACTCAATTTCAACCTGTTTATCATAATCATTTCTCAAATCAGCAAGACCACGTTCATAGTCTTCGTTACTGATCAAATGAAACATGGAGTATCCTTTGTTTTCTACTAACATTAAAAAATTCTGAGCGATTGCATGCCTGTGATTTGCGTCTGTAATCTCTATCTTTGAAAATACAAAACCATTGATAGTGGCACTTTCTATAATTTCAGGAATATCCGGGTATCTTTCTTTTTCTACTTCGACAGTTGCTGGAAAATATTTCACCCAGAATCTCGACTCTATTTGTTTATGGGATTCGGTAACAATACAGAGAGAACTATCCTGTTTAAGCACTCTATATAACTCTTTAAACATTGCATTAATATCCGGAACATGGTGTATCACATCAGTCATATATGCAAAATCAAAAAAGCTATCAATAAAAGGTATTTTTTCATGGTTTCCTTTTTCGAAACTGACGCCTGTATTTTTTCCGATAGCTTTTTGCCTCATTTCATCAGCCGGTTCAACCCCGTACACACTGGCATCTGTCATCCTTTTTAAAGCACAGGTAAAGTTGCCAGTTCCGCACCCAAAATCAAGTATGTTTGTTTCTTCAGAAAAGGGCTGATTTTCTAAAAATCGAGTTATTGTGCCCATATTCTCTTTTCTTGATAAATCATACTTCTTTGCCAGTTCATTATAATCGATTCCCACAAATCATCCTCTTCCAGTAGTAAATGAGATAACTCCTAAACTCTAAATTGTTTCCTCTGGATCTCGTATTTTGAAAGGTCAATTAAGAGCCTATTCGAAAAAGATATGAATTCCGATCCAGGGTAATGTTTTGCAGTGACAAAACGAAAAACGGGACACGCCTACGAGATATCTGATGAATTTTGGACTAAAATAAAACCTTTACTCCCATTGCCCAAACCTAAAAAGAAGCTTGGAAGACCTCGAGAAAATGATAGGAAAATAATGAATGGCATTTTCTACCTCCTTCGTACAGGTTGCCAATGGAAAGCGTTGCCAAGATGTTATGGAGCTCCAAGCACTGTACATGATCGATTTCAGGAATGGCAAAGATCAGGCTTATTTGATAAAATGTGGCAATCAGGTCTGATGGATTATGATAAGGAAGAAGGGCTAGAGTGGGAGTGGCAAGCTATTGATGGAGCTATGACAAAAGCACCATTGGGTGGAGCTGGAACAGGAGCAAATCCTACTGATCGTGGCAAAAAAGGTACAAAAAGAAGTCTGTTAACAGACGGTAAAGGCATACCGCTTTCTGTTGTCGTGGATGGAGCTAATCGTCACGATAAAATGCTTGTGAAAGGAACGTTTGATGCCATTATTATTGAAAGACCTTCGCATAAAGTAACTCAGAATATCTGCATGGATAAAGGATATGATTTTCCTGATATCAGACAATTGGTAGATGATTACGGATATACTGCTCATATCAGGAAACGTGGAGAAGAAAACATCAGAAGAGATATACCAGGTTACAGGGCAAGAAGGTGGGTCGTGGAAAGGACACATTCTTGGCTGAATAGATTCAGAAGGCTGCTGATTAGATGGGAAAAGAAGATTGAGAATTATCTAGCAATGCTACATTTCGCATGCGCATGGATAACTTTCAGAGCAGCAGGACTTTTCGGATAGGCTCTAAGTCCTTTTTCAAAACCAATGACAAAGATAGAGCCTTCTGCCCAGATGATGTCGAATTCTCCTGCTTCAAAAGGCAGGTCATCCATGGAAGCACAAACTGTGGTAATCCTGTCTTCATGGGGTTTTGGAAATGATGAATTATCAGCAATTTAGGTTTTGCATGTTATCTATTAAAGAGATTTGAAAACTTAAGCGTACAAAAAATACAGTTACCTATATCCTCATAGTTTAGTGCGGGGATATAGGTAACTCAAAAAAACGCAACGCACTTGTGTAAAAGTAATGCACAACCAGTAATTTTCAAAAGTTGCCCTAAAAAATTTCTCTTATTTATAAAGAAACTTAATAAATATGTCTAAACGTTTGTATTTTTTGTAGAGGTTGTGTACAATCTCTTTTTATAAGGCCGATGAATAACAAGTTAGGTTTTTAAATTTTTTTATAGATATAATGCATGCATGATCGAATTATTAAAAACTTCCTGAATAAACCCCGAATAAAAAGATTCTTATAAGCTGTTTATGAGAGTTACACATCATCTCTTTTTACAAATTTCCAATCCAAAAAGATACTCTTTTTATAATTTGGTTTTGAAAATATGTTATATTTTTGTGTTATGTTTTTTCTAAGCTCAATTGCGTAACCATGAAGCAAATAATAGTTTTTTTAGTTGGTTTATTGAAATACAAAAAACAGATAATTAATCAGGGTATTGTTAATTAAATATAGCTAACTCTTTATTTCTGTATTTCATCAATAGAAGGACAGAATACTTTAGCATTTCAAGACTCTTCGTATAACATTTTGTCTTTCGTCTCAACCTTTCCAGAAAGTGCCTCAATATGCCATTATATCCTTCAACTGTATACGTTTAGCTTTGGATTGAGTATGGATAGTTTCAGGAATAAACTCTGCATATGCTTTCCAGTGATCAGTCATCACTTCTCCAATCTCTTTCTTCTTTAATTTTTCCCAGAGTAGTTGTCCAGTTTTCGTTCCCCTGCTACCAAAAGAGCAGTTGATGAACTTTTTCCCAACTCTATCAACAGCAATCCAGATCCAGCAATATTTTTTTTGTTACCTATGTAAGTGTGCATCTCATCCATTTCAACAATAGAGATCTTATTTTCGCTTTTCAGTTCCTCTATCTCCTGACCAAATTTCTTTATCCATTTTTGGACAGAAACATGACTTACTCCTAAAAATCTCCCTATTGAGCGAAATCCCAATTCTTCAAGATAGAGTTGCAAAGCCTGTCTCTTAACTAAAGGAGAACTAGCAGTTGATTTTATCTCCACTGAATAGTTATATCCACAATCATGGCATTTGTGTCGTTGACGTCCACCAACTATACCGTTCTTTTTATGAGTGGAACTCTTACATCTTGGGCAGTTCATGCAGAACTATAGGTTCTCATAATATACACCTATATTTAAGTACCGATTCCGAATTTTTATCGAAAGTAAGGACATGGGTACAATACATTCTCGGCAAGTATGGTGTTACAAATTAATTTATTTTTGTTACATGGTATATATATAAATAACTACTATTATTATTTTTTAGATTAATTTATATATATAGTAACCTTTTTTCATACTAAATAAACCAAATTCTGAAAACTAATCCTCTCCAGAAGATTCAGAATCCAAATTCGGATCAACTCCACAATATTGAATTAAATGTTAGGAGACTGGAAGAAGGCAACAATACTTGAAAAGTTTCGTTCTTGACTTCAGAAGTGATGACTAAATTTTGCAGAGTAATTTAAATTCAATAATTTGGGCTGATCTGAAAAACACCCTCATAATACAAGTTCAAATTGTTTAGTATACACAGTAAATTTTTTTATTTTTTATTATTGGGAGATTTCCCCCTCAGATTAGAAGAGCTACAAAATAATTGTGATTCAATAACCCGAACATGACCATAATCACAGGAATTTGGGATAATAATTTCAAAAATGTGGAGTGAATTAAAAGATGAAAAGAATACTTCTGATTCTCTGTATCGCTGCACTTCTGTGCATGACTACACTAGCGTCCGCATATGTGGCCGCAGTTGAACCAATAGCAAACTTCACTGCTAACACCACCAGTGGCACTACACCCCTGACCGTACAATTCACTGACATGTCCACCAACATCCCGACATCGTGGGCGTGGGACTTCGACAACGACAGCTTGGTAGACAGCTCCGAGCAGGACCCTGTGCATACATATAACGATGCTGGCACCTACTCGGTCAACCTCAATGTCACGAATGCTGCCGGTAACGACTCCGAAGTAAAGGCGGACTATGTCACTGTAAAAGAAACAGAGATCTACGGACTTGCAGACACAGCTTGGCCTAAATACCAGCGGGATCTTAATAATACCGGGCAATCTCCATACAAAGGACCGGAAACAGGCAATGTCGTATGGACATACACTACTGGAAACGATATATACTATAGCGCACCGGCAATTGCCGCAGATGGAACTATCTATGTCGGAAGCCGCGACAATAACTTATATGCCTTGAACCCCGACGGAACACTCAAATGGAGCTACACCACCGGAGGCAGGATATATGGCTCGGTAACCATGGGGGCTGACGGGACCATCTACGTGGGAAGCTATGACAAAAAGTTCTACGCCATAAACCCCGACGGAACACTCAAATGGAGCTACACCACCGGAGGCAGGATATATGGCTCAGCAGCGATTGGCACAGATGGGACTATCTATATCGGAAGCCGCGACAATAACTTATATGCCTTGAATCCTGATGGAACTCTTAAATGGAGTTATACCACCGGAAACTGGATATATAATTATGGTGGCTCTCCTGCTATAGGGCCTGATGGGACCGTTTATGTGGGAGGATATGATCAGAACTTATATGCCTTGAACCCTGATGGGACACTTAAATGGACCTACGCCGCAAAGTCTTCTATTTGCGCTTCACCATCTATAGGGTCTGACGGGACTATATATGTTGGAAGCAAAGATTATAAGTTCTACGCCATAAACCCCAACGGAACCCTTAAATGGAACTACGCTACAGGAGATTACATTTACGGTTCAGCAGCGATTGGCACAGATGGGACTATCTATGTCGGGAGCGACGATGATTATTTATATGCCCTGAACCCTGACGGAACACTCAAATGGAGATACAATCATGCTGGAGGTTCCATCGGAACCGGCTTCCAGGGCTCACCGGCTATTGGATCTGACGGAACCATCTACGCTGGAAACTATGACGATTCTTTATATGCCTTAAACCCTGATGGAACCCTTAAATGGGCTTACTCCACCGGATCCAGTATTTGTGCTTCGCCAGCAATTGGAGCAGACGGAACTCTTTACATCGGAAGCCGCGATGATAAATTATATGCTTTCAAGGATGTTGCTCCTGCTGCCAATTTTACTTTTTTTGTGACCAATGGAACCGAAGGATACGTCCCCCTAACTGTTCAATTTACGGACACTTCACTGTACATTCCAGCATCCTGGTTGTGGGATTTTGGCGATGGAACAAATTCTACCGAGCAGAATCCGTCACATACCTACTCAAAGCCAGGCAACTATTCGGTTAGCCTCACGGCAACAAATGTAGCAGGTTCTGGCACGACAGTTAAAAATGATTGCATAACAGTGATCATGCCATCAGCACCACCGGTATCTAATTTTACTGCAACCCCAACATCAGGAGCTATTCCCTTAAGTGTGCAGTTCACTGACCAGTCTACGGGGATAATTACCTCACGGGCGTGGGACTTTAACAACGATGGAACTATAGACAACACTGAACAGAATCCCACATACACCTATAGTGCGGCCGGTAATTATACGGTGAAGTTAAACGTGACGAATGCAGCCGGATCGGATGAAGAGGTCAGGCCGGATTATATCACCGTTGCAGCAGTAGCAGCCCCGGTGGTCGGGTTTACGGCAACCCCCGAATCGGGATGTGCTCCTCTGACTGTCCGATTCAATGACACATCAAACGGCTCCATCACATCGTATGCCTGGGACTTTAACAATGATGGTACTATTGACAGCACGGACAAAAATGCGAGTTATACATATACCTCCGGAGGCACTTACACGGTAAATCATACTGTCACAGGGTGGGGTGGCTCCACGTCATTGGTGAAGACCGATCTTATCACAGTGACCAGTTCAGCGGACCTTACAATATCTTCTACCGGTCTGACCTTTTACCCCTACATCCATAACACACTCACAGCCACGATCAAGAACAAAGGTGCAAGTGATGCAGGTTCGTTTAAGGTCAATTTCACGGTGGATGGCAACACCACGACTATCGACGTGAAAGGACTTTCAGGAGGAAACACCACCACCATCAGTGTCACCGATCAAGTACACCGGAAGTATGGTGATACGGTTCCCGTTCTGATCTCTGTCGACACAGGGAATGTGATTGATGAGAGCGATGAGACAAACAACGAGTACAACACATCGGCAACCGTTGTCAGGGGCAGCACGTATTACTTTGGTGGCCGGTATTACACAGGAAACGACATTGAGACCGGCAATTTCACTGAAGGAAATATTTCGGTTATTTATTCGCTGGGCGATTCCAATTATCAGACCGGTGGCGGCTGGTACTCCACAACCGTCACCTGGACAAGCAGCGATCTTCCAATACCTGAAGGAGCGACTGTAAAGGCAGCACGTCTCTATCAGTCGTATACATGGAATGGCGAACCGGGGTTCACAGTCTATTTCAATGGAAATGAGGTTGATGTGGATGCATTATATTATGATGGAGATGTCGAGGATCTATACTTCAACGGACAGGGCATATATGATGTAACTCCTTACTTCAGCACATCCGGCAACACTGCAATAATTAATGCTGAAACGGCTCTTGGCGGGCTATATGGTGCGGTACTTATTGTTGTATATGAGGATGCGGAAGAACCCTGCAGGCGGATCTGGCTTGACGAAGGCTGCGACACACTCTACTACAATGCAATGGGAACATATCCCGATATGTATACCGGTTATGCCATTTTCGATAATGTGACGACCGGAAACGTCGGTGCGGCGAAGATCACCACCGTACTGCCTTCAGGGGGGGACAATACCCAGGCTACAATCCTCTTTAACAACCAGAGTGTTCCTCTCTCAGGCAGCGACAGCAGTAAGGACCCCGGATTCAAGTACTACGATGTTACTAATGCTCTGCATGACGGCACCAACGAGCTTGGATTAGTTCAAGATGGTGGTTATATGAACCTCGCCGTAGTGATTATGGAAATCACCGAGGTAACCACGTCCGAAGCGGACTTTACAGTAGATAAGACCTCCGGTATTGCCCCGCTGATCGTACAATTCAGCGACACCTCGACGGGGACCCCGTCGGCATGGTCGTGGGACTTCGGCGACGGTGAGACTTCGACAGACCGGAACCCGTCACATATATACGACAGTGAAGGCAGTTACACAGTGACCCTGACAGTTTCAAACAGCCTTGGCAATGATACCGAGACAAAGACAGGATACATCGATGTCGCCGGTACATCGGTATCATTTACGACTGATAAGACAGCTGGCACTTTCCCGCTCACCGTCCAGTTCACTGGCCAGTCTACAGGGTCTCCCACTGCCTGGCACTGGGACTTCGGGGACGGCGATACCTCTACCGACCAGAACCCTGTACATACCTATCTGAGTGCCGGAACCTATGACGTCAACTTAACCGTGACAGGATCTGGAGGTAGCGACCGGTTCGTCAAAGAGGACTACATATCTGTTGAGGCGATCATCGGTTCATCTCTTCCACTGACAACCGAACAGAGCGGTACAGTAAGCGGGAACCTCTATGTAGGCAGTTTCCAGCCTGTTCCGTTCGCAAGCCAGCCGACAAGTGGGGTTACAGAGAGGGATGTCAGTCAGTCGTTCGAAATTCCTGCCTATATTGACGTCCAGTGGGCCCGTGTTTACGTCAACATCTACTCAGGGTCGGGTTCGGCCAACTGGCCTCTCCTTGCAACGACCACTCTTGACGGCGACGGTGACGGGTCATATGAGACCACGCTCGGCGTAGAGAACATGGACGTGGAGTACTATTCGGCCGACGGTACGGTATACTGGCTCAACAACCATACAAGCAGAGTTTACTCCGATTACGAGATCGAATATGACGTTACAGATCAGATAACATCCGCAAACCCGTCGGTCCACGTGAAGATCGAGAAAACTGGAACGAATTTCGACGGCCGCCTGAAGGCCCTCACCCTTGTTGTCGCATACAACGACGGTGATTCAGATGAGGTGAAGTACTGGGTCAACCATGGTGGAGACTGGATCGATTCAGGCAGCTCATCGACAACTTTTGCCACTTCATCTCTTACCGACGGATTCACGAACGCAACCCTGAGCAACGTGGCATTGTCAAGCACTGATGGATCTTACACTTTCAATTCGGTATCGCTGGATTCGGCAAATCCCATTAGCCCGATAAATTATTATGAGAACCACACGTGGTCGGTGACGGATGCGATTACTGCTGGATCGGACAGTTCTTTCCAGTACAGCCCGCTTGGATCTTCGTTCAAGACTACACTCGCGACTCTTGCAGTGGAGTATCCTGCAGGTTCAATTGCCCCATCGGCCGGTTTCTCGGCATCCCCCACTTTCGGCGAAGCTCCGCTTACAGTTAACTTCACCGACGAGTCGACGAACTCTCCGACTTCCTGGTCCTGGGACTTCGGGGACGGCAGCACCTCAACGGAGCAGAATCCGGTACACGCCTACACTGCAGAAGGGAACTACAGCATAAAGCTGACTGTAACCAATGCAGGCGGAAGCGATGAGGAGCTTAAAACCGATTACATCACTGTATTGGAGACCTCAACACCTGAACCTGAACCCGTTGCTGCTTTTACTGCTGACGTAACGAATGGTAATTCACCTCTCACTGTGAATTTCACCGACCATTCCACAGGTTCTCCCACTTCGTGGCTCTGGGACTTTGGGGATGACAGCAACTCTACGGAACAGAATCCAGTGCATACGTATGCTTCTGCCGGAAGTTACACCGTAAATCTGACTGTGGAAAATGCTGCCGGGGCAGACTTTGAATTAAAAACAGATTACATCGAAGTTTCCGAAGCTTCCGGATCAACCGTTACTCTCTATTTCGATCCTGAAAGTTCCTCAGTTTCAGAAAACGAATCTACTGAAATAAGTATCGTTGCCAGTAATTTCCCTACAGGTCTTTCAGGCTACAACCTGACCGTTGCTATTGACGACCCGGCTGTTGCCGAGATAGTTGATATAAAGTACCCGACCTGGGCACTGATTACTGAGAACTCTTCCCTACCAGGGACTTCTATCTATCTGAAGACCGTTGACGGAGAAGATTCCGTTAAGGAAGGGGCAACAGATGTTGTGCTTGCTACTCTCACTGTTTCTGGAAATGAAAAAGGATCTGCGAACCTTTCGATAGGGGTTAAACGTCTGGAGGACGATTCCGGAGACTCTATCGAGCCAGCTCTCCTGGCAGGGACAATTGAAGTAACCCTTCTGTCTCCCCTGCCAGATCAGGAATATGCCCCTAAGGACCTTGATGGAGACGGGCTCTATGAAGACCTCACCGGAAACGGGGAGTTCAGTTTCGTAGACATAGTGGCGTACTTCCATAACATGGACTGGATAGAGGAAAACATGCCAGTGGAGTACTTCGACTTCAACGGGAATGGGAGGATAGACTTTGATGATGTTGTGGATATGTTTGCAATGATCTGACGAGGAGAAAAATGAAAAAACAAAGGGGAATAGAGAAAAATTTTCTCAAATTTCCCATATTTTTTTCTTTCATTTATTAGTAAAATATTTTTAATAGTTCCCCTTTGCAAATTGCCTGCAGTTGCTGGATTATGTATCTAAATTTCAAATATTTTTGAATCTGTGAAATCATTTCAGGATACAATATCTATGATTCCCGAAATATGTTCACAAAACTTGACATTAGAATCTATTTATTGATCCCGAATTTCCCTAACTTTGGCATTCAAACTAAACATTTTTCTGCCAGAACTTTAAAAAGTCAAAAAACGCACATGAAATTCTTCGAATAACAGGCACAAAAAGATGAAAGTACGCATGGACTTTCATACCAAAGAGAGAAAGGATAAAAAGTGAAGATAAAAAGTGAAGATAAAAAGTGAAGATAAAAGGTGAAGATAAAAAGTGAAGATGAAGAAGCAACAAGAAATAAAGCCCTTTTAAAACAAAGCCTTTTTAAAAGTCCCCGATAATCTGCAGCACGATTTTTCTTACCTTTTCAATTAGATCGAACTTTATACAAGAACACAATAAAAAAGATTGGAGAAAAGCCCAAAAGAATTATGTTTCCTTCCCATGTCCCCCGAAAACAGAAACTAATACTTCCAGGCAGTTCTTATTCGCATCACTAATGGTTACTCAACCTCTAGTACTCACCCATTTCTTTTCTAAATTCTATGAAATCTCTCTCAACTTCTTCTAGTTCGTGTTCCATTTTATACCCCCATTTTCGGTTGTGATAAGACTTAAGCAGTTGAACTGAGATTATTTCTCTATCTCTTCCAGTTCAAATTATAGTAGTATTATAGTTACTTAAAATTAATTCTACAAAAAATTGTATTGTATCAAAACATCCCTTTGGATCAAAAATTTCAAAGCCGACATCGGACCCTGTATGAGCAGACTACTCGAAAAGAAAAAAATATAATTGTGAGCTCATCCCAAAAACAGATTAAAATCAGATACTAAAGAAAAAGTGGAAATGAATTGAATAGTTTTTTGAACTACCCCAATCAAAAAAAATGGAAAAACAAGGTTAAAAACAAATCTTACATTGTGCACAATCGCCGCAGCTTGTTTGTTCCGTATAGTCGCCACCTGTGATTTTGAACGTAGTATCAGAGATCCTGTATTCGTTTGCTTGCTTGCCGTTATCAATGGTTACGGAATCCTCGACAAAGCGCAGTTTTATCGGCACTTTTTCATAGTCATCCGTCAGGCCCGGTTTCAGTTTCGGGAAGGTGACTCTCTTTTCCCCGCTGCCTGTTTTGACTGAGAAAATATCGAAAGTGGAAAGGGTGGTTAACCTGCCGTTTCGGTCAAAGCCAAGGGAATTTTTATCCGCCTCGATGCCAAGTGCATTTGCATCATATGCATTGATCGTACCGATTGGAGTTTCTACAGGGACCGGTTTTGCCGGTTCTGCGGATTCTATGCTGCCGTCTTCGTAAAGCTTGAACCCTACTCGGATGGGAATTTTTCCTGCCGGGGTGTCTATTATGATTCTTTCGTTAGGCCAGAGGATAAGGCTTCTTACTTTTCCGTCAGGGTAAAAACGAAGCCCGATTATCTTTGCACTGAAACTTCCGAATGGAAAGGTAAAATCATATTTCTGTGCCAGGGCACCCTCTTCTTCTTCCGACCAGAAACCGCTGATCTGCCCGTTTAAGGGGAACAGACTATTGAGCGAGCCGTCTTCAAAAAAAGTGACCAGTTCTGCAGGGAATGTGCCTATCGATGTGTTTATTTCAGTTTGTTGCTCCAGAGAAATGTTCTTGATTTTCCCGCTTTTGTAGAAAGACAGAGCTTTTAGCTGTTTTTTCCTGACCCCAGGGTCACCGTACTGCGGGACAAGGTCACCGTATTTTGTGCGGATCAAATTATACTCATTAAGCTTACACTCATGCAGTTCACCACTATCATACGTGGTAAAGCTCGTAATCCCTTTGAGTCCGCTTGTTTCAACAGTAAACATTATGTATCTCCCTTACTGAAAACTGAGTCCAGTTCTTTGCTTTAACTCACATACTGAATGAAATACTGAATATTAATAAATTTAATTGCATATTAATATCCAGAACACGCCTGTTGTACACTACACTAAAGTTCCTGTCCCTGCCTTACATTAAAACTCTATGTATATTTCAATTTAACCTGCTACTATCTCTGCTCTTTTCAAGCCTATGTTTTTTAAGCTTTTTCTATACACATATATATGAGGATCTATTTGCCGGAAGAAAGACCGCATCAATTGGATCCGCATTTAATTGACACCTTTGAATGACTTCCAATCCTGTTTCGGATTTCAAGATCGAACGGAACAGAAATTCAGGACATATTATAGGTACTCCCGCATGGGATAAAAGGATAAAAGATAAGTTTATTCATTTTGATACCATTCCAGTTCCCCGTTTATATTCCATAAATAAAATTATATAAAGAGATCAACGGAACCAAATAGAGGAGATTTCATTAGAAATATTTTTCATAATTTTTTACTTTTTTTCAATTGTAAAAGGGTCCAATTTCTCAGAAATCTATTTCAGGGAGACGTTGCAATAAGTAAAATAGATATATCAAGAGATCCATAACTTATCAATTAAATTAAAATAGTTCACGGAATCCACTGAATCTTGTGTCCAGATTTGTATATATGGAAAATATACAATGAATCAGTTGGAAAAGTCGGGACTCAGGGAGGAAAATTTATGACCAGAAAAACAGATGAAGTTGTCTGTCCAAACCCGGAATGTGAATATTATCTCAAGGAGGAGGGAAAAGCCATAATAAAACGTGGTAAATACAGGACCGGCCACCAGAGATACTATTGCAAGCATTGCGGAAAATTTTTCATGGATACGATCGGTACAGCTGTTTACCGCAAACATCTGCCCGGTGATAAAATCGCTCTGATATACCGGCTTTTCCTTGAAAAAAATGGGATACGAAGTATTGAAAGGATAACCGGGCACCACAGGGATACCGTAAGTAATCTGCTAAAAGATACGGTGAAAAATGAAAAAACCGAAGAATATCTGGTCAAACAGATAGGGTTAACAGATGTCGAATGTGAAAAGTTATGGGTGCTTTTAGAAAAGAAGAGAAATGCTTCCCGAAAGTCACTTCGAAGTGAATAACAGGGTATCTCAAAGTGAACCGATGCTTTCTCTTCACTGACATCCCTGAATACAATAATCGCCAGTTTCTTACGTGAAAAAATTTGACGCCAGCATGTATGTCCTTCCCAAAAGAAGAATCATGAAAGAAAAAACAAAGACAGATAAATATCCTGAGTCGAGCGAGAAAAGAAAAAAAGCGTTTAAAACTCTCCTGCCTGGAGTTCTCCAATATACATATCATAAGGGGCTGTTGAACTGCCCGAAATAAGTGCGCTATAATAATCTGCAGCAATCGAAGCCTGTTGTTCGCGGTTATAGTCACAGAAATGCGGCTTTTCCTCCTGAGCGTATCCGTATCCTTCTGTTGCCTGGGCATAAAATGCTTCAATCAGATATTTCGAACCGATGTGTTCCATCTGCGAAACGTGGGCCAACTCATGAATAAGCCACTTCATGTCCGAATTGCCTGCAGCAGTTTTAATCTTTTTATTGAAATTGATTGTATGAAAAGTGGCAACCCCCATACCAGGACTATTTTTTATCTTAGCCCCGATCCAGGCAATTAGCGAATGTTCGTCGATACGCACCTGCCGGTAATCGATGCTGTCTCCAAATACGGTTCGAGCTTCCTGTTCCTCAAGTGGAGTTAACATTCTTGTGCCGGGTTTTATTGTCTGCCAGAAGAGGTCCATAAGCTTCGGAAAAAAGCAGATGTCAAGAATTTTTGCGAAAATTCTGCCTGTCCGGAGAGCAAAGGAAAGCAAGCCTTTCGGTATCCATTTACAAAAACCCCTTCTTGCCTGCACAACCCGGCTTATGGTCGCTTTCAAATTATCCCACAAATTATCCTGCACACCATTCCTGGAGAAAACTATACACATCAGCTTGTAGAACCCGATATTTTTGAATTAATAACCCCTCCCAGATCATATAGACCGGTATATCCAAAGAACCTTCCTCTTCGTTTCGGGAATTTTTCCGATTTTTGGGCTTTCTTTTTTCGACTCCCTTTTCTGAGAAAGCCATATGAAACATGCAGTTATACAATAAAACAGAGGAAACAAAAATCTGGTACATCATGCATGAAAAGATCCCGGAAAAGGTCCGGATACAGCAGTATTAAAATGTAGAATTTTGTCAGGGGGTTAAACATGATATTTGAGCGGATTAAGTCTGAGGGATTGGCTCACCTTTCTTATCTCATCGGCTCGGGAGATGAAGCCATTGTTATCGATCCTCGGAGAGACTGTCAGGTCTATTTCGATCTTGCCAGAAGCAAGGGAATGACAATAAAATACATCTTTGAAACCCACCGGAACGAAGACTATGTAATTGGTTCTCTTGAACTGGAAAAGCTCACGGGTGCAGGAATTTATCACGGTTCCGGAGTGGATTTCAAATACGGAAACATTATAAAAAAGGATGGGCAGGAATTCGGTTTTGGGGCATTGAAACTGACTGCTATGCATACTCCGGGACACACCGACGAAAGCATGTCCTATGCTCTCACGGACCCTGATGCCGGCAAAGAACCGATAATGGTTTTCACAGGCGATGCCCTGTTCGTGGGGGATGTGGGAAGAACCGATCTTTACGGTCCGGAAGAAGCTCCCAGGCTGGCAGCAAACCTTTATGATAGCATTTTTAACAAAATACTTCCGCTCGGAGACGGAGTAATACTCTGCCCGGCACATGGAGCGGGTTCACTTTGCGGAGGCATGATCTCTGATAGGGAATACAGTACCCTGGGCCTGGAAAGAATCCAGAACCCCGTTCTACAGAAGACTGAAAAAGAAGAGTTTGTAAAGTTCAAGCTTGAGGAGAGCCTCGAATTTCCGCCTTACTTTAAGAAAATGGAGAAGTACAATCTGCAGGGTCCTCCCCTACTGCAAGGACTGCCGGTTCCGAAACTGCTTTCTCCTGAAGAATTCAAAACAGAGATAGAGAAAGGAGCCGTGGTTGTAGATACACGCATGCCCCACTCGTTTGGTGGAGCCCATATAAAGGGTTCGTACAGCATCTGGCTGGGAGGTCTGCCTTCCTTTGCAGGCTGGATGCTCCCCTCCGACAAGCCCATCCTTCTGGTACTCGAAGAAAAAGAGCAGCTGGAAACTGCTGTCAGATACCTGGTCAGGCTGGGGTATGACAATATAAGAGGTTTTCTGAACGGCGGAATTGCAGCCTGGTATATGGAAGCCCTGCAAATTGACAGTTTTAATCTCATATCCGTCCACGACCTGAAGGCCAGAATCGAAAAAGACGAGGAAATTGTGATCCTGGATGTCAGGAGCAACGAGGAGTGGGAAGCCGGACACATCGAAGGGGCCAGGCACATATATGTCGGACATGTGGAAGATAACCTGGACAAAATTCCAAAAGAGTGTCCGATAGTTGTCTACTGCGGCAGTGCCAGGCGTTCCAATATAGCAGCTTCAATTTTGAAAAAGCACGGTTATAACAAAGTATACAATGTCCTTGGAAGCATGGTTGCGTGGAAGAGCGCAGGGTATGAAGTCGTAAAATAAAGCAGTGTGATTTTTAGCCCCATTCTTATTCTGATTTTGGGAGTTATGGGAAGCTGTTGTTTTTTCCGGGGGAATTTGCGTGGAGAAAACCCTTTATTCTTCACAGCCCCGCAAGCCGCCTGAACCCGCCTGAACCCTCCTGTTACGGGAGATAACAACAAAAACACTAGCTGTGCCCGGGGTCCGAGTCAGGATCCTCTGTTTCCAGCATATGCCCGGAGAAGTTTTCGGATAAAGAGTTTAGAAATCTTTATATCTCCTCTCTATTTTTTTATTATCCATGATATTACACGTTCCTCACATTATTCTCCAGGAGGCTAACTGGAAAGAATGGGCAGTAATTGCCTGTGACCAGCATACTCAGGATATGGAGTACTGGAAAAGAGTAGAAGAATTTGTTGGAGATACCCCCTCCACTCTTAATTTAATTTATCCTGAAATCTATCTTCCTTTAGATGAAAATAGAGTGAATAAGATTCATGAAGCGATGCGCAATTACAGGACTTTTCTTGTTGATCACGGTCCCTGCTTTATTCTTGTAAAGCGTGAGGTCGCAGGGAGTGAAAGGACAGGTCTGGTCGTTGCGGTCGACCTGGAAGGGTACGAGTATGACGGATCCGAATCCTTTATCAGGCCGACTGAAAAAACAATCAAAGAAAGGCTTCCTGCACGAGTGAAAATAAGAGAAAATGCCGAACTTGAACTTACTCATGTCCTTGTTTTATATGATGACCCGGACTTTTCCGTTTTGCCCAGAAACACAGCTGATCCTGTTTATGAAGAAAATAAGGTTTATGATTTTGACCTGATGGAAGACGGCGGTCATATCAGAGGCTTTAAGATAAGCGACGAAAAGACAATTGAGGAAATTTCTGAAAAAATTCAGGCGCTTGGGACCCTCCTGGTCGGAGACGGAAACCACAGCCTTGCCGCAGCAAAGAGTTTCTGGGAGAAGATTAAAGGAACAGTCCCGGACAACCACCCGGCCAGATACGCCCTTGTCGAGCTTGTAAACCTCCATGACCCCGGACTTACCTTTGAACCGATTCACCGAATAGTAAGAGGAGTTGACCCTGAGGAACTGCTTAAAAGGTTCAATGCAAGGATTATAGAATCTTCAGCCGGGGACCCAACTACCTGGCTTTCAGATATTAGCCACTCAATTGGCTTTATAACAAAAGACAGGCGGGGTGTCCTTGTCTTTGATGACCCGAAGCATGACCTGGAGGTCGAGACTCTTGACGAGGTTATTGACGCTTATCCGGTTGAATATGAACACGACCCTGAGGTGGTTGAGAAACTCGGTAAAGAGCCTGCAAGTGTTGGCTTTTTCCTCCCGGCCTTAAAGAGAAGCGAATTCTTTGCTCTCATAAAAAAGAAGGGAATTCTCCCGAGAAAGTCCTTTTCCCTTGGAAAGGAAAACGAGAAAAGGTACTATATTGAAGCGAGAAGGATTATGCAGTAATTCTTCCGGCAGCTTTTTCAGCCATTCTTTTCTTTTTTCAGCCAGTAGAACCCTCTTGTACCTATAAGATGCCCTGTATGCAGATACCTTCTTGAGGACGAGGCAAAAAGTTTGCAGCCACTGCGGCATTTTACTGTGGGTCGTCTGTGAAATCTGCGGAAAAGAGACATTTCTCGAGGATAAGTGCAGCAACTGCAGTGCTCCGATTTTCATTGTCTGCCCCAATCCGAAATGAAGGACCAAGTAGTCCCCTGCAGCCAAGAATTGTATCAAATGCGGTAAACCGTTAAAGTGATAAAAATGGGTTTCAAGAAGTCACAATTCCTGCCTTTTACAAGAAACTATGAAGACAACAGTTCGGAATCAGGTTTCCAGTTTACGTTCTACTGTGATATCTGCGAGGACGACTACAAAACGAGATTCATCGAATCCAGGACTTATAAGAAAATAGGTTTGTTCGGTATGGTAGGAAAAGCTCTTTAGGTAGGCTCTGACCTTGTAGGCCAGTAACGGCGTTGGAAATGCGATTGAAAGGGACTTGGACATCCTCAATGACCGCAAGGAAGGAATGTCTCCCGAATGGCGAAAAGAGTGGGAAGATACCTTTGAAACAGCCCAGAACGAGGCAAAGGAACATTTCCTCAGGTGCCCGAGATGCATCGGTGATTCTTTTCCGGTCAAGCTGTAGAGCATCCTCAATTTGCTGCGCAGTTAGAGGTTCTTCTGCGTTTGTCAAACTAGATAATGGATTTTAAGGATTAATTTGAGACATTCTCTTTTAATTATTGTTTTTTCGAATATTCTTTAACAGCTACTGATAATATTACAAGTATCAATGTAAGATATGATAAATTTGAACTATAGTTATCTTCAAACCATGAAAGGTACACATTATATAACGCCATAACTAAGCCTACTAATATTAACACATGCCACACTATATTAGCTAACTTTTTTTTCATTGTAATCCCTTAAAATTCTTGATTCTTTTGGTGATCTTTCAACAATTAAAAAAAATAAAAAAGTAAATTATGTACTAATAATTTACGTATAATAATAGTAATAATCTACTTCGATCCATGTAGGATTTGTATAGAAATCGAGATATATGTCTTCTGGTTCTACATCCAAAAACTCTGGTATTGCTTCTCCAATAGCAATAGCGACGGCAGTCAGAAGAGCACCCTGTGCCATTCCGAAGGATGCCAATATCAATGATAGTACCGTTCCGGCTGCTAAAAGGTCAGCTTACTCAACATCATTAAAAACAAGATAACATCCAAGTGGAGCAGTTCTTAGTAAATCGACCTTTACCTTTGTCGATTTCATAGACATTACTGAATCATTAGATTCTATGAAGTTTACTGACTGTGCCTCATAGGCATCGACTTGTGCTTTAGATACTTCAAATGTTTCTGTTTGAGAATTTGTTTTTCCATTTACTGTCAGTATCTGCTCGGTTTGATATAAATAATTCTCCTCATCTTCACCAATTTTAGAAGTGTCAGTCACAAGTTTAAAATTATCTCCAGTGCACTCTGTGTGAATTGAAGAGTCTGGATAAATAATCCCTGAAACTGTTCCACTGGACTTCAGTTTTTTAATTTGTTTGTCTATCTCTTTTTCAACATCAAATTTGAAAGTACCACTGAAATGAATTTGATCTCCTACTTTTTCGTACTCTGTCAACTCTGTGTCAAAATCATTAACGGTGATCTTGTTTGACTCCAGTAATTGCTTATACCATTTAGTTTCAGCCTGTGCCGTCACCATTCGTCTAACTCCTAAGTTGTTTTTCCCTTAGGAGGCAGAATCAGGCAAGCTTAAATACAGACAAAGCTAACATAATCACTGCCTTTTAGGGTGTATTTTATGGAGTTCGTATGGTACGGGAAATACTTTTGAACTCCATAAATTCCTCTTATCTAATTTCTTATAAGTTTTCTGTGTAAATTCTCAAACAATCTGCTTTTCATACTCATTTTGAGTCTGCAATTTTTCCCTGAGCGTTGATCGTTAAAGAACGTGGTCAGAAACTATATATCTGAGCATCCCTCCATTCGTATTCAAGCAATTATATAAAAAAGAGAATAGCATGATATAGGTTCATTTTAAATTATATTTGTGAAAGTCCCACAGCTCTGGAGTGAAAAGATCAATCGCCGGTCAGGATTTATATTTTCATATAGCCACAAACCTCAAATTACGTCAAGTTTTTTCATAGTTTACCAAAATAATCACAGGATTCATAACAGCGAAATTCTTAGAAAATTTAACGAATTTTTTAACTGTCAAATGTTATTTTCTGATATAAATCGGAAAAAGAAGAAAATTTTCATTAAAGTTAGTGGGAACTGTCAAAGTCCTATTGGTTCATATGACCCACGACCTAAATGTAAGATTGGTGGTCCATATGAACGATATATATGTTCTAAAGAGTGGGATGACGAAGGAACAAATGTTTCGTCTTCGTTTAATAAACGGATTCAGTTTTGCCCCTATAATTGCAGACGCAATAATTGATCTGAGTAAAGATTTCTTTCAGAATGATGATTCTGGAGTTTGTAATGGTCAAATTCTTTATCTTGCTATCTCTGATGAAGAAGGCCCTGGCAAATCTATTCTTGATTCAAAGCACGTAGAGGTTATCCTGACATTAGATGCTCCTGAAGATATGGATGTCTACGAGAAATTTGGTTTATCTGCATACAGACAGCATATATTGTTAAGGATCACCCAGGAAGCCAGAGATCAGAATGCTCTTTTAACGATCAAAGATCTTGTAAAACTTCTCAAAAGCAGTTACAGCACAATAAAAAGAGACATAAAACACTTCCGAGAAAGAGAACTTTATGTCCCCTTAAGAGGTATCGTCAAAGACATTGGTCCTTCATCACATAAATCAAAAATTGTAGAGTTATACGTGAAAGGATATACGTCAACTGAGATCCAGAGATCAACAAGACATTCTTTACAAAGCATAGAACGTTATATCAAAGACTTTTCTCGTGTCTCTATTCTTACACAGAGAGAGGAATCAATAGACAATATCCGATTAATCGTTGGAATTTCAGAACGGTTGGTAAAAGAGTACCAGGAACTTTTCATAAAAATACAAGGATGGGGACCATAAACAAAGAGTCGAAGAGCTAATAGATAACGTAACTGGTTTATGATTCACCAGTGAGTTTCCAAAAAAAATGCGGGGATGAGAATGTGAAAGAGGACTATTATAGAAAAGCATATGGTCCTTCTGCGGCAAAGACCTATGAAACAAGCCTGTTCAACCTTATAACGACAGAATTTGGATACATAGGAGGTCCTGATGTAGTCAAACTGTTCGCTAAAAAAATTGTAGAGTTGAATGACCAATACTATCTACGGGGAGAATTTGTTCGTCCAGGTCAAATGAGGTGGCTTGTGTTAAAGGCAGGACAGAAGTATTCAAAGAGTAAAAAGTTGAGTGATATGCAACTCATCCCTGTTACATTAACCTTGATATGTCCCGAAGATATTGAGGACAGAATAACGAAGGTAAAGAAAAACGAATTGATAGAGAAACTAATAGTTAGGTTATGCACTGAAACAAAGGAACAGGGAGGCGTGCTTACAGAAACGGATATCGCTATATTGTTAAGGGTGTCAGGTGCCATGATTTCCAATCACGTTACAAGTTATGAAAAAAAGACAAAGAAAGTCATTCCAAGAGCTGGTACTGAAATGGACATGGGAAAATCCTTAACTCATAAGAGATTAGCATTCCATAATTACAAGAAAAAGATTCCTACTACAGAAAATGCGCGTTTGATAGATCATACTCCAGAGTCGGTAGATCGATATATCAAAGATGGAACACGTATAGAAAAGCTCTATACGGCTGGATACAATGAATGGGATATGGCATTCTTTACAGGGCTCCCGATATATGTAGTCAAGGAATATGTAGAGATAATTAAGTCATATGAAAAAGAAAAAAAGAATATAACTGATCTTGAAAATCAATAACAAGAGTGATTAAAGGGTCATATGAACCTATGTTAGGTTATTAGAAAAGAAGTTTTGGCATGGCAAAATTACAGAAACAACAAAAATTCAAAGGTTAATTGGCAATTTACAACAGATGATGCAAGGATAAAATTGTCACGTCTTTATCCGATAATTGAGGATTGACGCGACACTAGTGATAAAAATTTCAGAGACAGACAATTTACATTTCTGATAATAACTCCCTTATCTCCACTTTATTAAGAAATCCAAAATATAAATCATTAGAAGAGTATGCCTTTCTATCAGTCTTCCTGAAACCTTCTGGAAGTGTGGAAGATAAAGAGAATATTTCTTTAAAGTTTTCGGGTAATACTATAAACATATCTGCATTTTCGTAAGCATACTCTGCTTCATAACTTGTCATTAGTTCTTCATATATTTTTTCACCAGGTCTCTTACCTACAATTTTTATTTCAATATCTTCTAACCTATATTCATACTGAGGGGCAAATTCTTCAACTATAACTTCTGCTAAATCTTTAACAGTTAATGCAGGCATTTTGAGTATGAAAATCTCTCCACCTCTACTAAGTTCAGTAGCCTTGAATACAAGGTCTACAGCTTTTGGGATCGTCATCATAAACCGAGTCATACCTGCATCCGTCAAAGTAATAGGTCCACCTTTTGCAATCTGACATTTAAACAGTGGGATAACCGAGCCACGGGTGTTAAGCACATTACCAAAACGAACACAAGAAAAAGCTGTATTTCGTTTCCCCCTATAGTAGTTCATGGAGACAGTAAGCCTTTCAGCGAGCAGTTTAGTAGCGCCCATAACATTTGTTGGGTTGGCAGCTTTATCTGTGCTAATTAAAATTACTTTATCAATAGCATGGTCAAGTGCAGCATCCATAATATTTTGGGTGCCAAGGATGTTTGTTTTAATTGCATCGAAAGGATTGTATTCGCAGAGAGGGACATGCTTGAGAGCAGCAGCATGGAACACGATATCTATTCCTTCAAGAGCTCTACTTACTCTCTCTTTATCCTTTATGTCTCCTATTAACGGTCTTATTTTTTTAGACTGCAATTCATTATAAAGATCATAAAGACCTGTTTCGTTATTATCAAAAATTCTTATGACTCGTGGGTCTAGCTCAAGGAGTTTCTTTACAAGTACACTTCCAATAGATCCTACCCCTCCAGTAACAAGAATAGATTTGTCCCTAAAAAAACTCGTATTATACATAGGATTAATCTCCATAAAAATTCTTTATCTCGTTAGATATATAGTCTATTTCGTCAAATGTCAAACAGGGATGCATAGGTAATGTTAGAGCACTCCTAGCTAGATTTTCTGTAACTGGAAGTTTGCATTCGTATCCTAAAATATTTTTATAAAAGTAAGTGAGATGAACTGGAGAAAAATAAATCTTTGTCATAATTCCTCTGCCTGCCAAATAGTCCTTTAATTCATCTCTTTTATCTGCAAGAATAGTAAAAAGCTGGTAAACGTTAAAATATGACTTAGGAATTTCTGAAAAATGTACATTGTTCTCAACTTCTTTTTTCAAGCGAGATATAAAATAGGAGGCTCTCTCCCTTCTCAATTTAATAATCTCGGCAGTTTTTTGAATTTGAGAAATTCCAAGAGCAGCGGTTAGACTGGACATTCTGAAGTTATACCCTAGAGCTATATAATCCGAAGTCTGAGTAGATGAGAAATACTGAGTATTATCCGCTCTTCCGTGAGATCGGAGCAGTTTCAACTTTTGATATATTTCCTCTGAATTAGTTACAAGTGCTCCCCCTTCGCCAGTAGTTATAACTTTATTCTGACAAAAACTGAGCATTGAAGCCTCCCCAAAGCTTCCAATTTTTTTCCCATTAATTTCCGCTCCAAAAGCTTCAGCAGCATCCTCAATTAAAATCAAGCCATAATCGTCAGCAACTTCACGGAGTTCCTGAATCTTACAAGGACATCCCCCATAATGAACAGGCATAATTGCCCGCGTTTTACTGGATATGTTTTCCAGAACAGAATCGGGATCAAGTCCAAACGTTTCTTCTTCAATATCCGCAAAAACAGGCTTTGTACCTACAAATAAAGCAGAATTTGCTGTAGAGATAAAAGTAAATGAGGGCACAATTACCTCATCACCCTCCTTAATTCCATAAGCGAGAAGAGCTGCATGCTGGGCAGAGGTTCCTGAATTAAATGTAACACAGTGTTTTGTCCCGATGTAATCTGCAATTAAAGCTTCAAATTCTTGAATAACTGGCCCTTCAGCCCAGTACATTCCACTTTTTATGCAGTTACTTATATTTTCGACATCAGATTCATCCCAATATATTTTAAAAAGAGGGATTTTCCATGACAAAAGATTCGACCCCATTAAACTCATTAGCATTTTTCGTTAGAATTCATAGTTATCAAGATTCGTTTCCTTAACAATTCTGGCAGGAACACCAAAAGCTACAACATTATCTGGGATATCACTATTTACAAAACTGAATGCTCCTATTATTGAGTTTTCACCTACTGTTACCCCAGGCATAATTACAGAGTGGCTTCCTATTTTACAATTTTTCTTAAGGTAGACTCTACCTTTCTTATTATCAATAGTGGATGTTGAATATATCGAACAGTGAGAACCTATCTGAACATACTCTTCGACTACTACCTCATTTTTGGCATTAATATAAGTGAAAGCACCAATATCGGTCTTATAACCAAGTTTCAGGTTATCTTTGTGCTGAACCATCCAATTATATTTAGTCAATTCCCCTTCTTTGATTTCTGGTATCTTCCAGTTTTCAAATCTCATATTAATAACTCAAACTTTTTTGTAATAGTTTTTCATTGATACTTATATTGTCCAATACTTCTGTAATTCTATCTCCTGCTTTTCCATCACCATAAGGATTATTAAAGTTCTTAACTTTTTGCCAAAAGATCTCATCGTATAAACATCTTAGTATCTTTGATTTAATATCATTTTTTTCATAATTCGCATCTATTACATTTTCCCCCCGTTCTCTGCCCTTTTGCCTAGTTCCAATATTTACTACTGGTAACCTAAAAGAGGACGCTTCTATGATTCCACTACTTGAGTTTCCTACCAGTACATTGGCAACTTTTAGCAAACTCAAATATTCTTTGCGCGGAATATTTTTGTATACAGTGATATTTGGATTGTTTTCATAATGTTTTATAACTTCAATCATTTCTCTCCCGCCGGCGTCAGCATTTGGATATACTACGACCGTTTGAAACTTTAGATCAACAACTGCATCCAACGTTTGCCTGATTTGATCCTTTGCATGCTCAATTTCCATCGACACCGGATGCTGGATAACTACAACTGTGGGCCTTGATAAGTCTAATCCATACAAATCTGCAATTTTCTCTGGTTCCATTAACTTTTCAGATAGTATCGAATCCAGACCCGGGGCTCCAACAACAAATACAGTTTCTTCAGGTTCTCCCATCTTAATAATCCTTTTAGCACTTAACTTGGTTGCTGGAAAATGTATATGAGCAAGTTTTGTAATTGCGTGCCGAGTAAGGTCATCAACTGTAGAACTAACTTCCCCACCATGAATATGTGCCACAGGAATTCCCAAGTATACTCCCGCAATGGCACCCGCAAGCATCTCTCCCCGATCTCCCAAAACTAAAATTATATCTGGATTTATTTCCTTAATTTTCAGAGATAATTTTTGAAGAAACACTCCAATAAACTCTACCATTGATCCTTTCTCATCTTTTTTGTAAGTTGATTCGATTGTATGATATTTTAATCCATCTTTTCTAATTTCATTTATCGTTGTTCCAAATTCTTCCATCAGGTGCATACCAGTAACAATCATTTCCAATATCATTCCCGGATGAGAATTTATATTTCGAAGAGTGGATTGAATCAAGCCATAATCAGCTCGAGTTCCTGATATGTATAGAATTTTTCTCATTCTATCATAGTCCACTTTATTGGAGAGTTGATATTTATATCTTGAAGAGTTTTTTTCCCCAATACGCTGTAGAAGTATTTAGGTTCTATTCCCTCTTCAGTACCTACTCTTTTTAACATTACCATTACCTCTTCAATGATGGTTCCTCTGGGAATATCAGTACAGGCAACAATCTTTTTACGTACAAATTTTGTGATGTTTTCTTCTTCTTTTGTGGGCCTTTTTATGCCGTCTCCAAGTGCACTTTCAATTTCCCTCATACCATTTACTAGAGCTCTTAATTCCTCAGGATCAAGAGAAGCTCCGTGATCTGGACCAGGTAATTTTTTATCAAGTGTAAAGTGTTTTTCTATTACACATGCTCCAAGCACTCTCGCCGCAAAAGAAACATTAATACCTAGAGTATGATCTGACAACCCAACTGGTAGCTTGAAGCATGATTTTAAGGTTCTAATAACTTTCAGGTTTGCTTCATCAGCTTTTGCAGGATAACTGGTTATACAGTGTAAAATGATTATATCTCTTAATCCCTTATTTGTTAAAATGCGAAGAGCGTCTTCAATTTCTCCAAGAGTTGACATGCCAGTGGATAAAATTACAGGTTTGTTCTTTTTGGCAATATGCTGAAGAAGAGGTAGATTGGTTAGGTCTCCAGAACCAATTTTGAAAAGAGGTACACCTAAGCTATCCAGAAAATCTACACTCTCATTATCAAAAGGAGTGGACAAAAAGATAATATTCTTAGTTTCTGCGTAAGCTTTAAGTTCTTCAAAATTGGATTCGGTCAATTCAAGCTTTTTGAGCATCTGGTATTGAGTGTCCTGTGAGCCTGTATTCTTTGTTTGATATTCTGCTTTATCTGCATCCGGAAGTACTAGTTTATCAGCTTTGAATGTCTGAAACTTAACCGCATCTGCTCCCACATCAGCAGCAACATCTATCAATTTCTTTGCAATATAGATGTCCCCATTGTGATTGACACCAGCTTCTGCAATAATAAAGCAGGGTTCATCTTCTCCTATGAGTTTATTGGAGATTTTAAAATTTTTCATAAAAACTATCTCTTTATTATTTAAAAAATATAAAATTCTTTATCCATAAAATTACAATAAATTCTTCGACATCTTAAATATATATTCAGCTACAATAAAATCTAATTCATCATCAATATCTACACTTCTGATGGAGGGCATTATATATGGTGAGACTTTGTGGGAATTAAAACTTCTACACTCTTGAATAATTTCAACTGTAGATATATATATAGCACCATTAAGTATATAACTTTTTGGAAGATCCTGACGCCTCATTTTTGAATAGTTATCTCCTAGGATTGGTTTAAGATATTGATCATCTATTTTATAAGTCCAGAATGGTGGATGTTCACTTTCACAAACACTGATGACAGAATCGCATGTGTTTTTAAAGAACAATTCAATTGCATTATCAATATCTTGAGAATTTCTTAGCGGAGAAGTAGGTTGAAGTAGAACAATAATAATGTGTTTTTCATTTTGAATCTCCAGAAATTCAAGAACATGAAGAACTGCATCAATTGTAGGAGAGTTATCTTGAGCTAACGACTCAGGCCTTTTGACAACTTCTACCCCGTATTTTTCGGAGATAGTTGCTATTCCTTCATCATCTGTAGATACAACAACCCTATTGATATACTTAGAATTCAGTGCGCAATCTATTGTATAAGCAATAAGTGGTCTTCCAGCTAAAAGGCGTATATTTTTTTGAGGAATCCCTTTACTTCCACCACGTGCAGGGATTATGGAGATGATTTTTGCTTTCATTTTGTAGTCTCACTAAATTTCTATGATCAGTATCGCGGATTTGCTGTAAATTCTAAGTCAATTTTTTGTGTACTGTGTGTGATTTTGTTCTTCCGAGATGGAATTTGCTACCTTGTAACTTCGTGAGATTCGTAATTTTACAGGAAATTAGACACACTGCCTAATTATTTAACAGAGAATATAGATTTTAAAAATATAAGTTCATCTCTTTTAAATGAATTTGTAAAATATAATATAAAAGAATAAATGATTACACAGATAAAAATGGAAAGAGCAATGTTTGGAAGATTTTTTGGGTTTATTGACAAAATAATTAATGGCAGTACACTTGAAGAGAATAATATTTTCAAAATTAAACTATAATCAAACTCGGGCTTTAAAAATGCAGAGGTTTCCTTCATTATTAAGGTTAAGCTTAATGCAAATGCTGTTAACGTAGTAAATGCAGCGCTTATGATTCCAAAGTAAGGAATCATAATAATATTTAAAAGTAGGTTCAAGATTGCTCCAATAAACCATATTTTAGCTGTGGTCATTGTTTTTTTCTCTAAGATAATTATTTTTTGATATATTGCGTAAATTCCAAAAAATAAAGAACCTAATGCAACAACAGGTGTAATTAGATAGCCTTTTGATGCAATCTCAGGAGTTGTCAGAATAGTGAGTAGCGGTTTAGATAGAAACGATAAACCAAAAAATGAAGGAATTGCAATAATTAGGTAGTACTTAAGTGAATTACTTAAAATACTCTTAACTTCGTTGATATTGTTATTATCATAATGCCTGGACAGTGTAGCTGGCAATATAAAATTAACAGGGGCAGAAAATATATTAATTATATTTCCAAGTGAATATCCTGGAGAATAATAACCCACAGATGCAGAGCCTAAATAGTATCCAATGACATAACGATCACTTGCATTAACCACCCAATTGGACAAATTACTAGGAATAGTGGGAATTCCAAATGTAAGAAAATCCTTTATATTTTCGAACCTTGGAATTTTAAAGCCAATTTCTGAGACGATTACATAGTTTAAAACAAAAAATATAGACAGTGAACTAAATAATAATCCGACTTCTGCACCTATAATTCCCTTTCCAGAGAGCACTAAAAAAGAAATTGAGGTTATTTGTAAAATTGCTTTAAAAAGATTCAATATTGAATATCTTTTTATTTGTTCCCTTGCCCTCAGATATCCTATAAGAAAAGAATTCATACATTCAATAAATATAAGAATTGCCATGATGTGTACAATCAGATTATTTCCACCGAATAGCACTAAAGCGATTTTTCCGGAAAAGATAAAAAATATTGAACTAACAAGTATACTTATAAGAAGTTCTATAAAATACATTGAGTAAAATACTTCAAGAATTTCATCCACTTTGTGCAATGAAGCTAAAAACCGAACTAATGTAAATGGCAACCCAAGCATAGCTAATATTGTTACCATCCCTACAGTGACTCCAATTTGAACCCAATAGCCATATTCTTCAATAGAAATATTTTTTGTAAGAACAGGCAATAAAATAATTCCGCTAAAACTTAAGAGGAAGTTGGTAATCCCTGTTAACCCCATCCTTTGAACTAAAAGAATATTTTCATTTTTAGTCATATTAATCAACATATTTTTAATTTTGATCGACTGATTAATTTTATATAAATATTCGAGTTGTTTTTATTCAAGTTATTTCTAAAATCTAACTTAAGATTCTAAAATGTAATTTAAATTTCCAAAAAAAACAAGATCTCCAAAAAAATTTTTAAATCCCTTTGCTGTGATGGATAGTAATGGATCATCAGATCTCTCCATTAATTGATCGATATAACTAACAGGAAGTACATTATAAAAAAGATAAGAAGTAAGCAATACCGTACTTGTGAATCCAACAATTAGATTTGGCTTTAACTGCAACAAATTTTCTAATGGAAATGACTTATCTAATAGAATTATATTCTTGTTGACATCTATTAGTTCATCATATTTACGGATGTCTTCCCTTGGATGGGGCTTAAGAAAAATATCAATCTTCTTATCCACTAAAATGTCGATTATCTCATTCAAACAGTGTATGAAATCTTTAATATTTATTTGATCATATTCCACAAAAGGCTGAGTCGCAATAATCGCCCATTTTGAGGAAGGATCGATTTTCATTGATACAGAAACATTGTCTTTTCTTAGAGATATTATTTCCCTATAAGAGGATATGACACCCCAATTCGGGCTCAAAAATTTGGATTCTCGAGTAAATAAATAACGATTTTCAGGCTTGAAGAATTTTGTAGTTATGTTCTTAACCAGAAAGGAAAATATTTTTGAGATTAGATCTAAATTTTTAAATTTACTAACGTTAGTTTTAGATTTGATGTCATATTTTTGAACTAGGGTCCAAAAATCTTTATCAAAATACATGCCTATGCCTTCATCAATTAGAATATATTGTGGGATATATTTAGAGGTTATTTTTTTGTTTTTAAAAAATTTAAAGGATTGGGGAGGGATGCTCATCACAGAAATTATATATAGACTGTTCGTAGCTTTTGTCCCAATCCTAGCGTTAAAAATTCCTTTAAATATTTCAATTGCAGTTTTGCTTTTTTGGAAAAGGGATAACTCTTCTGATTTATGGACATATCGGAATGATGCATTTACAAAAGTCAAGCAGGAGAAATGATTTTCATTTATTAATATTCCGTCTTTGTGGTGAGAATTTACAATAATTAGTCCATTTAATTTTCGCTTTTTTTCTTTAAAAAGTTCATATAAAAAAGAATCAACTCCGAGTGCATGAAATGGAGAAATGACAAATGCTATAAAATCCAAAGAATTAGTTAATAGTTCCTGTTCAATATAATTAAATTGAGATTCATAATCATAAACAGATCTTACTCGAAGATTATTTTGTGATACATCTTCCTTTATTTCTCTGTATGTAGACATATTTTATCTCCAATATAAAGAGTCCAATATTCATATCTGTGAGTTATATCCACATTAGAAAACGTATGATTGAGTTATAAATTTGACAAGTTTACTGATTTTTCAGATAGATTTACTTTGAAATGCCATCCCCTTTTTAATCACACAAACTTAGTAAATTATATTTTAATGCACATTGATAAAAATCCATTTTTTCCAATAACAAAAAATAGTCTTCAGACATGAAGCTTATTTTTTCAATTGTACTTCTTTAGTTAGCGTGGAAACTCCAGATCCATTTCATATTTGATAATATTATTTTCAGAGTAAATTTTTACAACTTTGTGGACTTAAATCTAAACCAATTTATTTTTTCACCGCCATTTTGAATTTCACCAAGGTTATGCTGATTTTCAGAGTCCATTGGCACGATTATATCAGCGCTGAGGTTGGCTACGGCTTAAAAACCAGTTTTTGGGGGCTGCTCCTTTGCCTTTATTTCCCTCATGCACAATCACGTGAGCTCCTGCTTTCCTGGAGATTTCGGCAGTGCGACAAGAGCTTCTGTTAGCGACTAAGATTACGTTGTCAGAATAGAATTTAGTAAGAAGGACTATATTGCCGATGGAGACTTCCTCGTTGAAAGCCGGAAGTATGACAGTTATATTTTGAGATTATACCCCCTGATATGAGGGTTATCTATATGGTCCTGGTACTGAGCATTGTTGCCCACAATCAGTTCGTTACTCAATTTTAAACTCCTTTTAAATTTATAATATCAAATTGAAACAATTATAGTGGCTCAAAAAGCAGTCAGGATATTGGAGTACGACTGTTTGAATATTAAACACATTTTAATTTTTTATAGTGTATATTAGGAAAATAGTATATAAATTTATTGATAGATTTTTTGAAATAAATAAAAAGTATACAATAACAGGAGCAGTAACGCTTTAGTTCGATCGATACAACATTATAGGATTGAGATACTGGCTCGCAAAAACATATGAAATACGAGAGTTAAAAAAGATATGAACTCAAAATAAAAAAATGAATCCGAGAAAAACGATATTATAAGAGTACAAAATATTCACACTTACATGCCGCAGGCTCTTCCGAAGTATCTAAAGTTTATTTCAATCAGCCAGGAACTTGAGAGTAAAATTCAACTTGATATCCTACTTACCACATCTACAGGTGCTCTCTCATTTATCCTAAATTTAACAGATCCGATTAATTTATACATATTTTTTATAAAAAACGCATTGCTTCGGCATAAAGAGTATATAATAAATGAATAATAGTAAAATAAATAAAAACACGATAAAACTTTGAATTGTATGAAGAAAACAGAAGCATAAAGCCTATTTGTACATTACATAATATTTGTTGCTGTAAAATTAGGGGTTATTAGTCGATAAAAGTCTTCACTTGTAAGATAATTGTTGATCTTGATGGTCACATGGTCAGTGAGAGGTCTTAATACGGTATTAATATATTCTTTGACTTTAATTCAAATTTAAGGGTATATACAGACTTATATGATGAAAAAACATATGAAGGCAATTTTTATCATATATAAAGGTATCAAACAGCCTCGTTTATGAGGAAATGAAAATTAGCGAAGTACTGACTGTAGCTGGTTAAACCTCCATTACTTCCTCAACGACTTTCAGTGACATTCCTTCAATGGCCATTTTTAAGGCTAACTAGATAATGAATTCGTCTCTCTGGAAATTGGAAAAGAAGTGTTGATTCAATCATTGAAAACTCTGCCGCATTCGCAGAAGATGTGTTTTCGAGTTCTCTCGTTCTTGATTTGATAGATGTTATTGCTTATGATATTTCCTTTTCCTGAAATTCCATAATATTTACAATCTTGATTCGGAGAGAAAACACTAGTGAACTTTGGTTTTGATCCTCTTTTTCCACAAACATTTTTATGCTTACTAATATATATAATCTCAACTAAATATATCGGTTATTGTTTTTCTCAAACCTTAATTCCGCATTTTTAAGCGCATAAATGTCGCTTGATGTTGACTCATGCGTTTAAACATAAGCACATAAGATGCAAGGTAATATTTTTTAAATCACAATCATCTGACCTCTCATATTTGGGGAAAGGCATATATGCGCTTAAAAAGACGGAATTCAGGCTCAAAATATTAATACGTAGAAGAATTCCAAAAATCCACAGAAGTAATAAATTATTTGAGAAAGTTATTTATGTGAGAGGGATATAAAAATATTTTACAAAGACTGGGGAAAACCGGATTATAATTAAAAAAATGATTAAAAAGAAAAGCAAGATCAAAGAAATACAGGATAGACCAAAGAGTATTAATAACTAAGGAAGATGATTCAAAAAAAGTAGAATTGATGAAGGTTCATACCAATTGGCCTGAACAAAATTAAATGAGGTAAAATAGATGAACCCGATAAAAACCAGAATAAAAGACCTTTTAATTCTCGAATCAAAAGTGTTTGCCGATGGCCGAGGCTATTTTTTTGAAAGCTATAACAAAAAGACACTGGAATTATTAACCGGTAAAGAATACAACTTCGTTCAGGACAATAAATCAAAATCTTCCTGTGGAGTGATCCGCGACCTCCATTACCAGCTGGTTCCCTACAGCCAGGCAAAACTTGTTAGAGTTCTGGAAGGCAGAGTATAAGATATGGCCATGGACCTAAGAAAAGACTCGCCGACCTTTGGAGAATGGGTAGGTGTAGAATTCTCCGTGTTCCAAAAAAGAGTAGGTAGAAGCTGACATCCCAGATCTGATTAATGTATTTGGTCACTCAAAACTTCTTGGTGAGAAGAAAATCATCGAGAATATGGATGATTACAGGATTGTAAGAATTTCCTGGCTTTTTGGAATACAGGGGAAAAATTTGTTGAAACCATGCTGAAGTTATTCAATAAATGGATACTGTTAAGATTGTCAATGGTCAGTTCAGCAAACCCAACTACATAATGAACCATCATTTGGATTCGGTTAAGGAGCAAAACATCAAAAATATTTTATGCAACATCTAAGAGGATTCTGTTGGAAAATCGCTATACATGGTATTCGGAGTTGTGCATAAAATTCGTTAACCGATGCCAAAAGAATGAACCATTAAAGAACAAAACGGAAAAAAGAGTTCACAGTTAAAATTGGAATCTAAAAAACAACAGAAATAATAGTGGAAAAGTTAAAGTGTAACTCTTTTTTAATTAATTTATTTAATAATGATTAAATGGAGATAGAGACAAATATGAATTATCCCAAAGTGACAATTATATTATTAAACTGGAATGGAAAAAATGACACAATTGAATGTCTCGAATCGTTAAAGAACATAACCTATTCAAATTATGATATATTGCTTATTGACAACGGGTCTACTGATGGATCCCCAGAGTTTTTCAGACAAAAATATCCTGAAATAGAAGTTATTGAAAATGGAGAAAATTTAGGATTCGCTGAAGGAAACAATGTGGGTATGAAGAGAGCCATTGAAAAAAAGGTAGATTATGTATTGCTTCTTAATAATGATACGATAGTGGATCCTGAATTTTTGACTGAGTTAATCAAAGTAGCAGAAAATTATAGTGAAGTTGGCATCGTCGGACCTAAGGTATATTTTCATAATAATCATAATCGAATACAGTCCGTAGGAGGTACAATTAACTATTTTACAGGGAGGACACCTTTGATTGGTTGTAATGTACCAGACCATGGACAATATGATAAAACTCGTGAAGTCGGGTATGTGTCTGGTTGTGCATTACTAGCAAGAATAGATGTCATGGAGAAATTAGGATTTTTATGTTCAGACTATTTTGCGTACTACGAAGAGGTAGAATTATGCATAAAAGCTAAATATAATAATTTTAAGGTAGTTTATGTTCCAAATTCAAAGATCTGGCACAAAGAGGCAGTAACATCGAAAAAATCAAACTACTATACATATTTATATACACGTAACCGATTTATATTTATGAAGAGAAACGGAACACCTTTACAGATTATAACCTCATCAGCGTTTTTTTTCACCACATATTTTATAATAAATTCACTGAATTTCATCACACAAAAAAATACTAAGAATTTGAAGAATTTTTACAAAGGAATTTATGATGGTCTTCAGTACCAAATTAGATAAGCTGTAGATATTCTGACTCAATTTTTTTTGTAATACTTTCCCAACTATAACCACTTACAACAGCCGCACGTCCTCTTTTACCCATTTCATCACGCAGTTTTTTATCATTGAGAAGCTTTAAAATTGACTCCGCTAATTCATTACAATCATCGGGATTAAATAGTAATCCACAACTATTATTTTCAATTAGTTCTCTTGCACCTCGTATGTTTGAAGTTACTACCGGCACCTCACATGACAGATATTCGAACAGTTTTAAAGGAGACATCAGATTATCTCTGGATTTAATAAATGGCGCTACACAGACATCGCTTGCATTTATGTATTTAGGAATATCCTCATATGGAACAGAACCTTTAAAATCTACGACCGATTCAAGTTTCAGCTCATTTACTCTTTGGATTAACTCATTTTTTAAAATACCATCTCCTACAATAAGTAATCTGACGCCTGAATTGTTTTGTATTATTGTTGGCATTGAATCAACTAAGCAAGCTAAACCTTGCCATGGTGCAAGATTCCCTACAAAAATGATATATTTATTTTGCTCATCTAATCCTAACACTTTTTTTGATACATTCATTTTTTTGAATAATTCAATATTTGCACCATTTGGAATTATTGATATTTTTTGGGGAGAGATTTTTTTATTATGAATTAAATCATCTTTAGTACCTTCCGAATTAGTTAAGATTAGTTTTGAAATTCTATAAGATGAGAATTCACAAATTTCCATAAGTTTTATGACAAACTTATTAACACCTACTAATTTTGAATCTTCTGAAAGAATCCCATGAACTTCAACAACATGAGGAATATTAAATGCCCTAGAAATTATCAATGAAGGGAGTATAAGTGCAGAACTTGAATGAAGGATATCTGGCTTCTCCCTAATTACTTTTAGAAATAGTTTTATAAACAATGGTATTTGGCACAATAATAGTACAGGTAGTTTAAGTTGATTATATTTGTATAAGCTAAGAGGTACTGAAGGGCTAATTAGAAATACCTCGTGCCCAAGTTTTTTCAAAGTTCTCACTTTTTCTATTGCACAGATAGTCTGAGCGTTATCCTCAATTAAAGGCATTCCCCAAATAATAATAATATTCATAAATACTCACACCCGATAACCAGTAAGCGACCAATATGTAAATATGTCTCCTGTAATTTCATTTGGATAATTTTTTGGATAATATATCCCACATAAGGAATTATCGTAAATTTTAAGCAATCCACTATTTTCAAAACTTTTTTTATACTCATTGCCTCTCTGGTGATGGAGTGAGATATAGTTATACCAAAAATTATTATAAACAAAAGGCGACCCATAAAAATTAAATTTTATTTTTCCTATAAGCTCGTTATGAGATTCAATAAACTGTTTTCCGACCAATTCAGAATCCGAGTAATATTGGTATGGAAACGATGCGCCCAAGAGTAAGGGAAAAATTATCAAATTAAGGGAAACAATAGAAAACAGAAACAATTTATACCTATATAATAATTTTTTAGTTTTTATTGACGAAAAAACCAATACTAACAAGAAACAAAAAGGAATTAGCAAAAAAATAAATCCTCTATCTATAAATTTAGTTTGTCGAGAAAGTATATTTGAAATTATTATTGAACTATATCCTAAAAATAGACCTATAAATATGTGGCTGACTAATTTTCTGCATTTAGATATATACAAAAAAACTATTGAGACTATTCCGAGAATAAAAACAAAAATCAAATTAAGAATTCTAAGTTTTGATACTATTACATACTCAAAAATTGGAGTTGTACTAGTCCAATCAATATCAGATAGCAAATTTTGATTATCTAGAAAACCAAAAATTGATGTTTTTATTGTATTTACAATAGCATCCAGCAGTATAAACTTTGAAACGTATATAACATGAAAAAAATATAATATCATAAACAAAATAACAATATTATAAATAGAAACCATATGTTTTTTGTTTTGGTAGAACATCTCTTTAAAAACAACTGAACTCAACACAAAATAAAAAAACATAACAGAAAAAGCAAACAACGATATAATTACAGAAGTTGGATGTGAAGTCACAAGCGAAAATAAAACAAAGATCAATAATAGCCTGTACACTATGAAATTTTTGGAATTTTCAGTTTTATGGAATATGCGTACGAATAGCGATATAGACAAAATGCTCATAAACAAACCGAAAGACTGAGGAACCATATAGTGAACCGGAATCCAAGAATTTGATAAATAAATAAGAGGAGGCAAAAAAAACCATTCATCGATAATAAGATATGAGATAAGAAAAATCAAATTTAGAGTTATAAAGATATCTAAAATTGGATAAAATCTTGCAAACATTGTAATATCGGTACCAACTATATGAATAATCTCCACATAGAATATGGAGGCAAGTGGGTAAGAATTAATGTAAGAACCCGCATTCTCTATATCCCCAGAGTCAATAATTTGTTTTAAATTATTTACATATCCGTAGATATCCATATGAATGGGATTAGGAAATGCAAAAGGATGTATACCAAACAAATAAATTCCAACTAACAGTATGAATGCGTATATACGTACAGGATTATTTCTATGATCAGGACACGAAAACAAAATAAAAATAAAAACAATCACAAGAAATAATCCAATCCAGTAAAAAACAGATAGATTTTTGATAAAAAGAAAGGGATCCGCTAAAGCAAAGGGAATCCTAACTGTATATATAGAAGCACACCAAAATATGAATATAAAAACTAATAGGAGATTTAATACATGATTATTGACATTGAAAAGATGCTTTTTTGACATATTAATCTAGTACCTTGCCAATTTAATTATGAAACATAAGATTTTGACATCTTCTCATCAGCAATTTTCTTTGTGAATTTCCAGTTTATTTTCCTTTTATTTTCATTTCTTCTCTTGGTCCAAGCAGCCACTTCATTATTAAGCATTCCAATGTCACCTATTCTCCTATCAGTACATTCCTCATCCATCACACTAATCTCTATTTCTGCAGCGTTTAGCCAACTTGCATGCTTTGGTGTATAATGTAACTATATCTTTTTCAGCATCTTTTTTGCTTCATCCTCGCTGAATGCCTCATAGAATGCTTTCTCTTTGTGGATATTGAGATTATCTGCAATTACCCTTATACTTTAGCTTGTGAATATTTTTCGATGACAAGACGTTTCATGAATTGTGCAAAATCTACCATTGTTCTTCTTTGAGTAACTTGAGTTGTCCTTTTCCCTGCTTTGAATTCTACAGCCACAAATATGTTTGCTGTTCCATTCCTGACATACTCATAATCATACTTCTCTGGACTTCCAGGTTTCATTGGAATGGGATTTCGCTTATCTTCGAGAAGTTGTTTCGGTTTCTCATCGAGACGGATAATAGGTCTTTTCGGGTCGTAATCTTCTTCGTACAGGTCAAGAACATCGTACATTCTCTTTCTGAATTCAGAATCAACCGTCTCAATGCACCACATTTTTTTGAGTCAGGGTTTAATTTTGTTCTTTTTCAAAATAAGTCTGATAGTTTCTTTGTTTATCGTTTCAAATCCTTCTTTTTTTCTCAATTTTTCACAAAGGAGTGAAAGCGACCATTTTTTTCTTCCTTCAGGAGGCTTGGTGCATGCGAAAGCTATTATTTCTGCTGCATGTCTTTCATTATATTTTTTAGGTTGACCTGATCTTGGCCTATCTACCAAAGCACTTTGTAGACCTTCTTCAAGATATCTTTTCCTTATCCTTAAAGCAGCGCTCCTACCAACACCTAATGTTTTTGCGATCTCAGTGTCCCTTTTTCCCTGATTTGCCAGTAGTAGAATACGTGCTCTGGTAAGTGATCTTGCACTTTTAAGTCCTTTTTTTATAAAGTTTATAAGGAATTTTACTTCACTATCTTTAAGATTAATATTTAACACAAGATATAATATAAACTCAAAGTATATAAGTGACTCACAACTAAGTTGTTATATTACTAACTTTTGTATCCAATTTCTGAGAAATGAAACTATCTGACCGTTATTCATACTAATGGCATCAAGAATAGTACCAGCGTTATTTAATTTATCCTCAATTTGATCTACATCATACACTGCAGTGATTTTATTCTCTTTTATCAACTGATTAATAATGTCAATTTGATGATCGTTCGTGTGTTCTCCATATTTCTTCAATCGTGGGACTGCAACTACAGGAGTACCCTGTTCTAGTGCGGTCATTATAGACATACCCCCATGGGTTACCACTACCCTAGCTTCGTGGCATAGATACTTAATATCTTCATCAGAATCTTTAAACCTAAAGAATTCAGCGTTTTTTGGCGTATAATTAGTATGGCCAATTTGCATGATCACTTTTTCATTAATCTTTCCTGCAATTTCATCCATTTTCTTTATAAGCCTTTCGAAGCCTTGATCGTGAAAACCAACAGATACAAATATCAATACACTCCACCCTCATATCTCGCTTTTTTTCCATAGTATTTCAAAAGTTCTTTCTGTTGGACTAAGAATAGATCAACAATTGGATATAGCAATTTTCCGCTAATTGTAGGCTGAGTAACCCTGCAAATTGTTTCAATAAAAACTAATTTAATTCCGAATAATTTTGCGATATAAAATGTAGGTATAGAAATCTCAGCCCCTGTGGAAACTATTAAATCAGGCTTCTCACGAGATAGAATTCTATAAATAACAGGAAGGCTCGTTAGAAGTCGTATTGGATTTTTTCCAAGATTATCTAGTAAATAAACTTTCTCCAAATTGTTGGATCTTAATCCTCTATAGGTTATAAAAAAGATATCATTACCATTGAATGCATCCATAAGTCGCAGGATTTCAGTAAGATGACCACCGTGCGAGCAGGTAAGGCAGATCTTCATTTTTTCACCAGTCCAGTATTTTTAAGTAATGGAATTGATACTGTATTTAATAATTCATATTGTTTTGTTTGTTTTGGATTAGACTATTCTGCTTATCAGTTTCATATGAAATGCATAAAAAGAGTTGAAAACGATATCAACTGTTTTACTAATCATAGGGAATTTAATGACCTGTTCAAAAGGGATTTTCCAATCCAAAAATCCAAAAAACTCTCTGTCAGTAGTTGTTTTTTTACAAATAGTTTCGTGTCTTTTTGTCAAAATTTCTTTAATATTTTTTATAACCCATAAATAAGCCTGCAATTTACTGTAAATGTATCTCGGACCGTTTAAAACAGCATGACCCATTGTAACAATTTCAGTCACTATGAGTGCAGGCAATAATAATAACAATGTTCTTGAACTAAAGTTTTTCAATAAAATTAAGTAACGATTTCTTTCCAGGTAAAATTCTTTCCAGGGGGATATTGACAGTTTATACTTGTGATATATTATGGACTCAGGAACATACATTATCCTACCTCCCGCAAAACGTATTCTCCAGGAAAGATCCGCATCTTCCTGATAAAGGAAAAAATCCGAGTCAAAACCATTAAGATTTTTTAGTATATCGCGCCTTATTGCAAATGAACATCCTGAGACCGATCCTACTTCCTGGTAGCTATCAAACTCACGTGAAGGCTTATTGAAGCCCCTGCAGAAGGTAAGTCCAGTATAGTGGTTTGTATTTGCACACGTGTTTATTATTTCATTTTGGGAATATATCAAAATCTTTGAAGTCGTGGCCGCAATTTCAGGATCACTGTCAAAAGGGTTTATTAGCTTGGAAAGCCAGTTGGAGTCTACAACAGTATCTGGATTTATAACTACTATATATTCTCCTTCCGCGACCTCAAATCCGGCATTATTCCCTGCTGCATACCCGAGGTTTTTTCCTGTCTGAACTACCTTTATCTCAGGATAGTTAGTTCTCACGAATTCCTCACTACCGTCCCTAGATGCGTTATCTACTACAATTATTTCAAAACCTGGATATGTTTGAGACATTAGAGAGGGAATACACTCCATAAGATCTTCCTTGCTGTTATATGAGAGAATAACAACACTTGCAAATTTCTCTTTACCATACATCTTTTCCCTCAAACAATATCAAATAATCAAAACCCCAGTCATGCTATCATTTTAGACCTTCTATTAAAGGAAGAAAATAATATCAAGTACTGCAGAATGATAAATAGGAGAAAAATCTCGTAACTCCCAGTTTAAGTCACCTTAGCTTCCCTCATAATTGCCGACACCGAATGCAGCATTATCCCTGTCAATGCCATGAAGGTCCCTATAACAATAAACAGAACCATAAGCATGGTAGGCCCGAAAGATAAGCCTCCTCCCATAGTGAAGTTTTGCAGAAAATGGGCACCCATGTAGAGTCCTCCAACCCCAAGAGATAGTCCCGGGACCGTGAAGTAATAAAGAGGCTTGTTGAACTCGATATCTTTCAAGACCATGACAAGGACGCCTAGACCATGTTGGACCGGGCTTATGGTTGAACAGTCCACATCATACCTTACCCCGATTTCGACTTCCTTGATCCGCAGTCCGGACCTGCCTGCATCGGCAAGCATTTCGCTTTCTATTGCCATGCCCTGTGTACCGAAGCGGAACACGTTTTTAGTAGAAGCGGCAAAAGCGCGGAAACCGCTTTGTGAATCGGTGATCTTGAGACCGGAGTTCATATTTGTAGCCGTATCAAGTATTGTCTGGCCGACACGGCGGTAGATAGGAGTGTTTTTGTCTTTGTGGGAAAGGTAACGACTCCCATTGACCATTTCAGCGTAGCCGTCAATAATAGGGGTTACAAGTTTGGGAATTTCAGCGGGATTATGCTGACCGTCCGAGTCCATTGTCACTATTATATCAGCACCCAGGTTGGCTGCGGCTTCAAAACCGGTTTTGAGGGCTGCTCCCTTGCCTTTATTGGCCTCATGCACAATCACGTGAGCTCCTGCTTTCCCGGAAATTTCGGCAGTGCGGTCAGAGCTTCCGTCATCGACTACGATTACGTTGTCAGAATAGAATTTAGTAAGAAGGACTATGCTGCCGATGGAGACTTCCTCGTTAAAAGCTGGAAGAATGACAGTTATATTTTGAGATGACACCTCCCTGAAATGTGGGTTCTCTATATGGACCTGGTACTGAGTATTATTACCCACAATCAGTTCGTTACTCAATTTTAAACTCCTTTTAAATTTATAATATTAAATTGAAACAATTGAAGTGGCTCAAAAGTCAATCACAAGTATTGGAGTACAACCGTTTGAACCTTTGAACACATTTTAAATTTTCATAATGTATTTCATAATGACAGTATATAAATTTATTGATAGATTTTTTGAAATAAATAAAAAGTGTACAATAACATGAGCAGTAACGCTTTAGTTCGATCGATATAACATTATAGGATTGAGATACTGGCTCGCAAAAACATATGAAATACGAGAGTTAAAAAAGATATGAACTCAAAATAAAAAAATGAATCCGAGAAAAACGATATCATAAGAGCACAAAATATTCACAGTTACATGCCGCAGGCTCTTCCGAAGTTTAAGAAATTTATTTCAATCAGCCAGGAACTTTAAAGAAAAATTTAACTCAATATGTTACATACCGCATCTGTAGAAAAGAGAAAAATTCGAAATGGATGCTTTAGTGCCGAAGACACTCTGGACATAAAAATTAGCCCGGTGCTCAAGTACTCCGAGGGTCATTCCAGTGGGGATGAAACAGCCCTGCAGCTATAAGTTTTACTTGCTGGATTGTTTCGGACTTTTTCTCGGGCGCTTTTTCTCAGCTCTGATATTAAGATCAGGGGAATTTCCACTCAGGGTTATTACTAAAAAGCAGGGACATGTTTCCGGAACCTATTTAATTCTCTATCCCCGATACAATACAGGGTGAGATGATTAAAGATCTAAAAATTCTTGGAGTTGGAGGAAGCCCCCGGAAAAATGGGAATACTGACGTGCTGCTTGAGAGCTTTTTGAAAGGGGCGGAATCGGCAGGAGCTAAAACCGGAAAAGTCCTTTTAAGGGATTATTCGATCGAGCCCTGTATCGGCTGCGAAAGGTGTCGGAAAACCGGGACTTGCACCAGGTTCCATGATGGAATGAGCCTGCTTTATCCCGAGATCGAGGATGCAAAAGGGCTTATCCTCGGTTCTCCCACCTACAACTACAATGTAACTGCCCAGATGAAAGCCTTAATTGACCGGCTCTACCCTTACTACAATTTCACGAACGACCGCCCCAGGCGTTATTCGAGCAGGCTAGCAGGGCAGGGGAGAAAAGCAATTGTTTTTTCGGTCTGCGAACAGCTGGAAATCGAAGAAATGGGTTTTACACTCGGAGCGCTCGGAATGCCCCTTGAAGCCCTGGGCTATGAGATCGTGGAAAAGTTTCCGGTAACAGGATATTTTGAAAGGGGAGCGGTTTCAAGGGATGAAGAACTTCTGATAAAAACGTTTGAGGCGGGCAAAAAAATGGCAGAAATTCTTCTTTGAGCCAGAAAGGAGAATTCATTTTCTCCCGCAAAACTCGTTCCTTGCTTCCACCAGGGCTTTCAAATTCCGGAGAGGAGTTTCGGGTGCAAGCCCGCAACCCGGAGCAAGGATGTCCACTCCGCTTTCCATACAGATGAAAGCCTCCTTTTTCACATCTTCAGGGCCGCCCCTGAAAAGGGTCCTGGAGGTTGATACGCTGCCGATTACAGCTGTGCCGGCTTCATGAGCGGTATTAACAGCGCTTTTCAGGTCTTTTATGCCTTCCTCAAGACTGAGCCCGTCAAACCCGCACTCTGCCATGTCCGCAATAATCGGGTCTGCAGCCCCGCATATGTGGAGTACGCTTTTGCCTCCCCCGAGAGCTTTAGGAATCCTTGCCATGCCGGGTTTTATCAAAGTCCGGAAAGCGTCTGGAGAAATCATGTCCGGAGAAGAGACTGCATCTGCAATAACAACAACGTCAGCTCCACTTTTCAGGCATTCCCTGGCATACATTATACATGCGTCGGTGCAAAGATCGATGAGCCTTGTTATGATATGGGGCCTTTTGATTGTCCATTTAAGGAAGCGAGTGATTCCGCAGAGGGAGCTTGCAAGGTCAGCCGGACCTTCCATTCCCACAATTAAGGGTAAGTTCGATCCGGCTTTTTCCCGGAGGATTTCCGTGGCTTTCAGGACAGCGGGGATTCTGCCCCTTTCAAGGAGGTCTTCAGGGAGTTTGGGGACTACAGGCGAAAGTTCCATTGGACCATTCAGCACAGCAGGAGTCTTTGCTTTCGTACCCGGATCAACTCTACAGCCAAGAGCTTCCACGAGCACCACCATGTCAAAGGGATACCTGAGGGTTTCAAAAGAGGCATTTACATACTGGGAAAAAGCAAGTAATGCCATTTTTTCAGGCTGGCTGTCAGCCTCGGGTCTGGCTGCTCCGCTCAGGTCCATGAGTTCGAGCACAGGCGCGGTTGTGAAAGTGCCGACCGGTATCTGAGCGGGAGTTTTTCCTTCGAGGGTTCTGAGGATTTCTGTCCTGAAGTTCGGTTTTTCCATAAAAATAACCCCTAATTTTGTTCTGTTTTTGCTGGAGCTATTAGCTGTACTACTATTATACTGTACTACTGTACTACTATTATACTGTACTACTGTATCATATTAAGTGGTTATACCTATTTACGGATGCATCCGATGATCAGGTTACTCCCGTACCTGATATTAAATCAAAGCAAAACGTGGAAACTCCTGTAAACAATACAACCTGAGCAGCCACATTAGCAGATTTCAACGCTTCTCATTATAGCCAGAACCATCATAACCCCACTGTTATGTTTTCCTTTGAAAAACCTTCATATTTCTATGTGGCTCGTTTCAATTCAACCTTTATTTCTGAAAATAATTAGTCAAAAATAACTATGGAAAGTAAAATATGTTAAATGTCATTAATGGAGCATACATTAATATTCATAATCGATTATATTATAATTAAAGGGGGAAAGAAGTGATAAAGAGAATAACTTTTTTAATAATTTTGCTTTTCATTTTTATAATATCTATTTCAGCTACTGCATCAGCAGGGGAAATTACAGTAGATGATGATTCTGGAGCTGATTTCAAATCAATTCAGGAAGCTGTGAATAATTCTGTTCCAGGGGACATGATAATCGTGAGGCCTGGAATTTATACTGAAAACGTTCGTGTTGATGTAACAGGGCTAACTATCAGATCAGAATCAAATAATAGCAATGCGCAGGTAAAACCGCTGAACGAAAGCAAAAGTACCTTTCTGATAGCAGCTAATAACACAACGATCAGTGGTTTAAACATAACGGGAGCCGGTAAGATGTATCATAAAAATGCAATCTTTGCTTATGGCAAGATGAATAATATAACAGGTAATACCATTGAAAACGGTTCTGTTTATCTGCGCTCCTACATGCCAGACAATTTAAAAATCATCCTTTATAGCGATATGAATAATGTGACAGGTAATACCATTGAAAACGGTTCTATTATTCTGGGATCCGAGATATCAGGCAATTTAATAGCCGAAAATAAAATTTCTAACGGCGAAGAGGGTGTATATATTTCCTGCTGTGGAATAAATAATACAGTATCAGGTAATACGATCTCAAATTGTTCCACTGGCATCTCCGAATGGGATCAGGGAGTAGATATTCGTAATAACAGGATTACTGACTGCGATTGTGGGATTTGGCTTTCGATGTCAAGTTCAGGAATTGAAAATAATACAATATTAAACTGTGATGTAGGGATTATTTTAGATGACGCTTGTACTGTTGACATAATCAACAATACAATAACATCCTGTACAGAATGTGGGATTTTTAATAAGGGAAATTCTGACCGTAAAAGAATCTACAATAATTATTTTAACAATAGTCTAAACGTAAAGTTTGGACCTGGCGAAGGGGGAAATACCTGGAACAGTTCACTTGCTTCAGGCAGTAACATTGCCGGTGGCCCTTACATTGGAGGCAACTTCTGGGCAAAACCAGATGGGACCGGATTCTCCCAGATCTGCGTGGATTTGGATAAGAATGGGATCGGAGACCTGCCTTATAAAATCTATGAGGATCCTTATAACGTCCATGAAGACGAATTTGACTATTTACCTCTTGTATCTATGTCCAGTCTGCAAAATTCGGTTACTCCAACTGCTAACTTTACAGTTAGCGTCACTAATGGGCCTGCACCCCTTGTTGTCAAGTTTACAGATCTTTCGAAAAACGCAATCCTTTGGAACTGGGACTTTGATAATGATGGTGTAGCAGATTCTACAGAACAAAATCCTATATATGCGTACAGAACTCAAGGAAACTATACAGTTAATTTGACGGCTAGCAATGGACTTAATACTAATTCCAAATTTGTTAACATAACTGTTGGAAAAAGGGTTTCATCCACGTGGCCATTTGTATATATTACGAGCGGTGCATTCTCTGTAATTGACACAACCACAGGAACAGTTGTAACATCTGTGAAAGTGGGATCTGTGAAAGTGGGAAGTGGGCCTAAAGGAGTTGCAGTCGTACCTAATGGAAAAACGGCATATGTAGCGAACTCTGGAAGCAATAATGTCTCTGTAATTGATACTTCAACAAACACCGTTACAGACACTGTGAAAGTAGGATATAATCCTTCTGAAGTTGCAGTCAGTACTGATGGAAAAAAGGTATATGTGGTGAACGAAGACAGCAATAATGTTTCTGTAATTGACACCGACACAAACACTGTTACAGTTACTGTGCCTGTTGGAAACTGGCCGGAAGGGATTGCAGTTACTCCAGATGGAAAAAAGGTGTATGTGACTAATGGTGGCAACATTACTGCCCCTGAAGATACTGTTTCTGTAATTGACACAGCTACAAATATCGTTACAGCCACTGTACCTGTAGGAACTCATCCTCGTGGAATTGCAGTCACTCCAGATGGAAAAAATGTATACGTGGCAAATAGCCATAACAGAACTGTCTCTGTGATTGATACAGCTACAAATTCCGTTACAGCTACGGTGGATGTAGATAACTCTCCTCATGAAGTTGTAGTAAATCCAACAGGAACAAAGGTATATGTGGCTGGCGGAAATGGCTTTGTCTCTGTAATTGATACGTCTACAAGAAAAGTTGTAACTACAATGAATGTAGAAGGCAGTCCTGAAGAGATTGCAATCACACCTAATGGAAAGAAGGTATATGTAGTAACCAAGGGCGATTATGAAAACAATTATAGCAACAATATCTCTGTAATTGACACCTCAAACGATACTGTTTCAGCAACAGTAAATCTCGATGTTTCTCCCGGGGGACTTGCAATTATCCCGGATCCGGAATCAGTATTTCCGGTAGCTAATTTCAGCAGCAATGTCAGTGAAGGTTTTGCACCTCTCTCAGTGCAGTTTACCGACAGTTCAGAAAACGCAACAGGGTGGAACTGGGACTTTGGAGATGGAGCTGTTTCAAACGAACAGAATCCAGCTCACACTTATTTATCACCGGGAAACTATACAGCTTGCCTGATAGTAAACAACACAGATGGTACAGATTCAAGGTTTACTACGATAACTGTGCTGGAAAGTGGTTTCGGTAATGATAGCGATTCCAGTGGAGGAAGCTACAGTAACGGTGGTTGAGGGGGATACCGACGACGATAACCGGCATTGCAAAAGAACGGCGAAATAAAAAATCGGTGGTTCTGTATTAATCAGTTGATATTATTCAGATATCTGAAACTAAGATCTTTTGTTTTTATTCAGATATCTGAAACTAAGATCTTTTGTTTTTTGATTCTACTCTTTTCAGGACTGAACTTTTCTCTTCTCCAACTCAAAAAATGAACAGGCGATCTTATATCTTGAGGCGAATTTATATCTTGATCTGGGGGACCTCATAAAACTCACAGTTAAATATAAACGCCTCCGCCAGCTTGCCTGGCGGCCCTGCACAAAAGGAAAAAGAAGAAATGAATGAGAAATGATACTGAAATTAATACCGTTTTAGCTTTTTGTCCTTCTTTTAAACTCACAAACGCCTTCAGCAGCTTTTAATTGCTAACCTGTTGTTTTCATTCTTCTATTTCTTTTTTGTCTTGTTGGGAAAGACCGCTCTCCTGCGTCGAGCGGGACAAGAACGACACAATATAGCAAATATGGTTGTATGGGTCAGAACCCAGGAGTTTGAGTCCAAGTTATTTTTTCAAAAATATCAACCATGTAAAGATGGACGAACAAAAAATCAGGTAAAAAAGAAATGGAAGGAAGAGAAATTTACTTTTTTACTCTTCGGACTCTTCTCCTATCCATTCGTTAACTTTCTCCGGATTGTTTGCAACCCAGTTTCCTGCGGCTTCTTCAGGGGCGGTTCCGTTTTCGATGTCCATCATGACAGTCTGGATATCGTCATGGGTCCACTGGAAGCGGGTCAGGATGCCGTAGAGGTTGGGCTTTTCTTCTTCGAGGCCGAGCCTTGCAAGAGTTTCAACATGGTCGGCGTCGCCAAATGAACCCTTCGGGTCATCCAGGTATTTGAGGTCCCAGCGGTTAAATGTCCAGTGGGGGGACCAGAGGGTCACAACTGTCCATTCTTCGGAGTCGATTGATTTTTTCAGGGAGGCGGTCATTGCGGCACTGCTGCCTGAGACAAGCTCCATATCAAGGTCGTAATCGGAGATTGCGGTTTCGGATGCCTGCATGATGCCGGCTCCGGGGTCGATCCCGATAATCTGGCCGTTAAACTTATCTTTTTCGGAATTAAGCTCCTCGATGGAGTCTATAGTTACGTAAGAAGGCACTACAAGCCCGATCTTACAGTCTTCGAGGTTGGTCTGGACGGAGTCGAGCTGGTTCCCATAAGTTTCCCAGTAGCTCTGGTGAGTGTAGGGGAGCCAGGCGGAAGTGGTGAAATCGAACTGCCCGTCAGCAAGGCCCTGGTAGAGGGGACCTGCATCAACTGCAACGATTTCCACATCTTCATACCCTGCCTGTTCGAGGACCTGCTGCATCACATTGGTACTTGCAATCTCGCCGTCCCATAAGACATAGCCTATTGTTACAGGTTCGCTGAATTCCGAAGCTTCTTCTTCGGCAGGAGCAGTTTCTGCGCCTTCTCCGGTTTCATCTTCCTGTTCTGTACAGCCTGCTGCAAAAAGGGAAAGCCCTATTATCAGAACGATTGCCAGAACCGATCCGAGTTTTTTTCCTTCAGGATTTAATTTTAGATTGGTCAAAATATCTACAACCTTTTTTGAGTTTCTTTTTATTTTTGGTTTTTAACCAGGGATTGAAATGAAAGATGCACCATCTTCTGGGAGATAGAGGGTGCCCCTGTTAAAGTGAAAAGTCCTGATTCCTGGGTACCCTGAATACCTGTTTCAGGGCGAAATCAGGAGCAAAGTGTTTTCGGGACCGAGTGTTTTCAGAACCGATTATTTTCAGGATTTCCGGGATTTATTTGGGACTAAGGTTCTGAGTAATCCGGTCAAGGAAGATCGCAATTATAACAATCGCGAGTCCTGCTTCAAAGCCCATGCCGATATCCAATCTCTGGATTCCGTAAAGGACCTGGTACCCGAGACCCCGTGCTCCTATCATGGCTGCAATGACGACCATGGAAAGGGAGAGCATAATGCACTGATTGATCCCGGCCATAATGGTCGGGAGTGCCACAGGCAGTTCAACCTTGGAAAGTTTCTGCCAGCCCGTGGAGCCAAAGGCATCTGCAACCTCGGTAAGCTCTTTTGGAACCTGCCTGATCCCGAGGTTTGTGAGCCTGATTGCAGGGGGCATTGCAAAAACAACAGTTGCGATCATACCCGGAACATTCCCAAGTTTGAAAAAAATAATTGCAGGGATCAGGTACACAAAAGACGGCATTGTCTGCATGAAGTCTAGTAAGGGTTTTACAATGTGGCCAAGAATGTCGTTTTTTGCAGAGATGATCCCCACGGGAACCCCTATAAGCAAGGCAAAGAAAGCGGAAGAAAGCACAAGGGAGAGCGTCTCCATCGAAAGTGTCCAGAGCCCCATATTATCAATAAGGAAAAAGCCGAAAGCAGTCCCGATTGCAAGCTTGAGGTTTCGCTTCCCTGCAAAGTAGGCGATCAGGGCAATTCCGAGAATGAAAAGTTCGGGAGGCAGGAAAAGCAGGGCATCTTTTAAGCCCGATATCAGGAAGTCAAGCTTATCGCTTGTGAGATCAAGAAGCGGGCCAAAATTATTTTCGATCCAGTCCACAGCAAATTCAACCGTGTCACCGATCGGGAGACGGGGAATCAGCATGTTTTCACCTCGGGACCCGGAATAGCATCAGACTTTGAAGAGGATTCGGAAGAGGATTCGGAAGGGGCTCCGTCCTTTGCTTCTGCTTCCAGAGGCACGGGTTCGCTGCTAATTCTGCTGTTAATTATACTGTGGGGAACGTCTGAGTCTTCGGAAGGAGGACCGGCTTCCCCTTCATTTTTGCCACTGAAGATAGTTTTTTCGGGGGGCTTTTCTTCAGGAGTCTTCCCTGCCGGATTTCCTTCATCTGGAACCTTTTCTTCAGAAACTTTTTCTTCTGGATGCCCGTTTTCTCCGGAGTTATCTCCGGACATTGCAAGAGCTCCAAGGACAGTACCCCGGACTATAATTCCTATCAGCTTTCCGGAATCATTGACCACGGCAAGGGGGTACGGGCTTTCTGCAATCAAAGGGATTATATCGCTAAGGGGCAGGTCCGGAGCCACGCGAGGTGCTTCCGGGATCATCGCTGCTTCAAGGCTTTTTCCGGTCTTCAGGGCTTCAAGGGCATCCCCTATCATGAGTATGCCTTTTAGACGCCTGTTCTTTCCTTCAACCACGTAGATTGAGGAGATCCCATGGTCTTTCATCAACTGAATGGCAACTCTTGGCCCGGAATTGAGAGATACGAGCGGCTCGGGCCTTTTCATTACCGATTCGGCGGTCAGGATTTTTGACCGGTCGACTCCTGCAACGAACCTCGAAACATAGGAGTCGGCAGGTTCGGTCAGGATCTCTTCGGGAGTCCCTATCTGGACAACTTCCCCGTCTTTCATGAGAGCGATTCTATCCCCGAGTTTCAGGGCTTCGTCCAGGTCGTGAGAAACAAAGATGATAGTCTTTTGCACCCTATCCTCAAGAGCGATCAGTTCGTCCTGCATATCGCTCCTGATAAGGGGATCAAGGGCACTGAAAGCTTCGTCCATGAGCAGGATGTCAGGGTCGTTGGCAAGCGCCCTTGCAAGCCCTACCCGCTGCTTCATGCCTCCGCTTAGCTCTGTTATCCGGCTGTGTTCATAGCCTTTGAGCCCTACGGTTTCTATGGCTTCGAGAGCCTTTGAGTAGCGTTCTTCTTTAGGTATTCCCTGGATCTCAAGTCCGTAAGCCACGTTGTCCAGAACCGTCCTGTGGGGGAGCAGGGCAAAACTCTGAAAGACCATCCCAAGCTTGTTCCTGCGGGTAGTTCGCAGGGCTTCAGGGCTCATGCCGGTAATAGCCTGCCCGTCGATCAGGATCTCACCGGCCGTTGGTTCTATAAGGCGGTTTAAGCAGCGCAGGAGGGTGGATTTTCCGGAACCCGAAAGTCCCATTATTACGAAAATCTCTCCGTCGTAGACCTCAAAATTAACGTTGTTGAGCCCGACAGTATGTTTCGTTTTTGCAAAAATTTCACTTTTTGATAAACCTTCATTTAGAAGGGTAATTACTTTCTGGGGGTCCTTCCCAAAAACTTTGGTAATATTTCGTACTTCGAGTTTTACATTTTTGTCCATTATGATACCCCGGTTTGACCGAAGTTTTTCAAGAACTGTCGACATTCATTCCGAAATGCAGGTAGTTGCCACAAAAAACCCGGAAAATTAAAACCAAATTTTATTCGAATTAATCTGTGTCCGTACAATTTCTGTACAATTTATTTCAGGCAACTGAAAATATAGATTTAAGAAAACTTACTATTTTTTACAGCTTAAACAGATTATTTTCCTGTCACTTACTTCGCCCCCAATGATATATAAGATTATTGCGGAAAAATAATATATTATAAATATTTAAAAGCCGAAAAATGGCATAAAGCATATATAAAGCCAGGATCTAAAAGTATGAAATTTGGTTTTACTTTAACATATTTTGGCTTTGAATTATACGTTTTTTGATATAAAACGAATTTTCCCCACCGGGAAACCTTAGTATAGTAGTTTAATTGTAAAGAATTTTGTAAAGACATTAAACCGGTTTCATGACGCTCGGGCCTAAATGAGCTTATCACTGGCTGAAATGAACAGATTTTTGCTAAACATGGGACCTTTGGACAGGAAATTTTTATGTAGTTTGAAGGCCGGAGTCTCAAAAGAATAAATTAATTGAAAGGTATATATATTTAAAGATTGACAAAAAATGGAGAGATCAGGGAATCGGGAAAGTCATCGCAACACTTATACATGTCTTATGACATTTACTCGCAGGTTCAGATGATGAAAGCAGTACTAGGATTAGAAGACGGAACAATTATTAGGGGCACCGGTTTCGGTGCCGAAGGCACAGCTTGCGGCGAACTTGTTTTTACCACTCAATTCACGGGATATGAGGAGGCTCTGACTGACCCTTCCTACAAGGGCCAGATTTTAATGTTCACCTACCCTCTGATAGGGAATTACGGTGTCAGTGGGGAGCGTTTCCAGTCCGACAACATCCATGCGGAGGGGCTTGTTGTCCGGGAAGCCTGCAAAAACCCCTATCACTACAAATCCACCCGTTCCATTCACCAGTTTTTAGAGGACGAAGGAAAGCCAGGGATTGAAGGCGTAGACACCCGTATGCTCACCATAGGGGCAAGGGAGCGCGGGACCATGCGTGCAGCCCTGATTACCGGTAGTGATGATGGGGAAGAGGCCGTTGATGTGGCAAGGAATTTCCCCCAGATAACGGATGAGGAACTTATCGCCCGTGTAACATGCAAGGAACCCCGCTTCATCCCCGGAGCGGAAGGCGCCTGGAAAGGCAGCGGCAAACCTAAACATGCGGTTTTGGTCGACCTCGGTATTAAGAGGAACATCATAAATAACCTGCACAAAAGGGGAATTGACCTCACCCTGGTCCCTGCAACCACAAAACCGAAAGAAATTGCAGGATACGAACCGGATCTACTTTTTATCTCAAACGGGCCCGGAGACCCGGAAAAGGCAACCGATGCAATCAATGCGGTAAAGGCTTTTGCAGGCACGATTCCGGTAGCAGGAATCTGCTTCGGACACCAGATTATCTCCCTTGCAATGGGAGCCAGGACTTACAAGCTTAAGTTCGGGCACAGGGGAGGAAACCAGCCTGTAAAGGACCTGATTGAAAACAAGATTTTCATAAGCTCCCAGAACCACGGGTATGCCGTTGATGCGGATTCCCTTGAAGGGACCGGCCTTTATGTAAAATACCTGAACGCAAACGACAAAACCGTTGAAGGAGTTTCCCACAAAGACCTGGACATTTTCAGTGTGCAGTTCCACCCCGAAGCCCAGGCAGGACCCATGGATACCGAGGAGACGTTCTTCGGCAAGGTCGTAAAGGTCCTCGGAGGGGATCTCTGATGCCAAAACGTGAGGACATAAAGAAAGTTTTGCTTATAGGCTCGGGCCCGATCACAATCGGACAGGCGGCAGAGTTCGACTTCTCGGGAAGCCAGGCGTGCAGGTCCTTAAAAGAAGAAGGCGTGCAGGTCGTGCTCGTAAACTCAAACCCTGCAACTATTATGACCGACCCCGAAATGGCGGATTCGGTCTATATCGAGCCCCTTGATGCCAAAATTGTTGAGAAAATCATTGAAAAAGAGCGCCCGGACGGGATCATTGCAGGGATTGGCGGACAGACCGGCCTGAATATCACGAGCGAACTTGCGGAAATGGGCGTCTTTGAAAAATACGGGGTCCAGATCCTGGGGACTCCTGTAGAAGCTATTAAAAACACGGAAGACAGGGAACTCTTCAAAGAGACCATGCTGAGGATTGGGGAAAAGGTCCCCCAGAGCCGTGCAGTCAATACCTTAAAGGAAGCCGAAGAGGTGGTTGCAGAACTCGGGCTGCCTCTGATCGTCCGCCCGGCTTACACTCTTGGAGGCGCAGGCGGCGGCATTGCCCGCACAAAAGAAGAGCTCCTTGAGATTACCGAACGCGGGCTCAGGCGCAGCCGCATCAGCCAGGTCCTTATTGAAGAAAGCGTGCTCGGCTGGGCAGAAGTCGAGTATGAGGTTATGAGGGACGCAAACGATACCTGTATCGTGATCTGTAACATGGAAAACATCGACCCCATGGGCGTCCACACAGGAGAATCGGCAGTTGTTGCCCCTTCCCAGACCCTGACCGACGCAGAGCACCAGATGCTCAGGTCTGCCTCTATTAAGATCATCCGTGCCCTCAAGATCGAAGGAGGGTGCAATATCCAGTACGCCTTAAAGGAAGGCGACTACCGCATTGTCGAGGTAAATCCGAGGGTTTCAAGGTCTTCAGCCCTTGCGTCCAAAGCCACGGGCTACCCGATTGCCCGCGTAACCGCAAAAATTGCAATCGGAATGGCGCTCGATGAGATAATTAACAGCGTCACCAAAAATACCCCTGCTTCTTTTGAGCCTGCTCTGGACTATGTAATTACGAAGATCCCAAGGTGGCCTTTTGACAAATTCGTAACTGCGGACAAGACCCTGACCACAGCCATGAAGAGTACCGGAGAAATTATGGCAATCGGCAGGACAATGGAAGAGTCTCTCCTGAAGGCTTTCAAGTCTCTTGATATCGACTCCCAGCTCGGAAATAAACGCTGGGACGAGCACGAGGTCAAAACCCTCCTCAAAACTCCCACAAGCGAACGCCTTTTCGTGATCTTCCACGCGCTTGAGCGGGGAATGTCGGTAAAGGAAATTGCCGAACTCACGAGCATCAACCCCTTCTTCATCTCAAAAATGAAGAAGATCGCGGAAATGGAAAAACGCATCAGGACAGAAGAACTGACCCCTGAACTCCTGCGCGAGGTAAAGAAAATGGGTTTCCCGGACACCCGCCTTGCGGAACTGACCGGCAAAACAAGGGAGCAGATCAGCGACATCAGGCATGAAGCAGAAATTTTAGCCACCTTCAAGATGGTCGACACCTGTGCAGCCGAGTTCCAGGCAGCAACCCCCTATTACTATTCCACTTACGAAGATACCTGTGAGACAAACTCCACAGACAGGAAGAAAATCCTCATTCTCGGAGCTGGCCCGATAAGGATCGGACAGGGTATAGAGTTTGACTACTGTACCGTCCATGCAGTAACCGCGCTCAGGAATGAGGGCATAGAGACCCATATCATAAACAATAACCCCGAGACTGTCTCAACGGACTTTGATACCTCGGATAAGCTCTTTTTCGAACCCCTCACAATGGAATACGTAATGAACGTAATCGAACGTGAGAGACCTGACGGAGTCCTTGTGCAGTTCGGAGGACAGACCTCTGTCAACCTCGCACTCCCCCTGAAAAAGGAATTAGAGCGCAGGACAGACCTCAATACCATGATCATGGGCACTGACCCAGAAGACATGGACCTTGCCGAAGACAGGGAAAAGTTCTACATCCTCATGCAGAAACTCGGCATTCCCCAGCCGGAAGGAGGGTATGCGACCTCCCAGCAGGAAGCAATCGAGGTTGCCCAGAGGATAGGGTTCCCGGTCCTGGTTCGCCCCTCCTACGTTCTCGGCGGAAGAGCCATGGAGATTGTCTACGACGAAATCGACCTTGAACGCTACATGAAAGAGGCAGTCAGAGTCTCTCCCGAACACCCGATCCTTATTGACGATTTCCTGGAAGGAGCCTGCGAAATAGACGTTGATGCGGTTTGCGACCGGAAAGACGTCCTTATAGGGGCAATCATGGAACACATTGAAGAAGCCGGGGTTCACTCCGGAGACTCGGCCTGTGTGATCCCACCCCAGTCGCTCCCGGAAGACGTACTTGCCCAGGTAAGGGACTACACCAGGAAGATCGCACTCGGCCTGAGGGTCAAGGGCCTGATTAACATCCAGATGGCCGAAAAAGGTGGAAAGGTCTTTGTGCTCGAAGCAAACCCGCGTTCAAGCAGGACCATCCCCTTCGTCTCAAAAGCTATCGGCCTCCCGCTTGCAAAGATTGCAGCCAAAGTGATTTCCGGACACAGCTTAAAAGAGATGGGGTACACCGACGAACCCAAGCCCAAACACGTCTCGATCAAAGAAGTCCTCCTGCCCTTCGACAAACTGCCCGGAGCAGACCCTGTCCTCGGCCCCGAAATGAAAAGCACGGGAGAAGTCATGGGCATTGACTACGATTTCGGAAGGGCTTACTATAAGGCAGAGCTTGCAGCCGATAACCTCCTCCCCCTCACAGGAAAAGTCTTCCTCTCGATCCGGAACGCAGACAAGCCCGAACTCGTGGACATTGCAAGAAAACTGCAGGCAGCAGGCCTCGAACTCATGGGTACCCGCGGGACCGTGAATTACCTTGCCCAGCACGGGGTCTTCATGGATACCGTAAAGAAAGTCCACGACGGAAGCCCGAACGTAATCGATATGATGCGCAGGGATGAAGTCGACCTGATTATCAACACTCCGACAAGCAAACAGTCCCGCAAGGACGGTTCCAGGATCAGGCGGGCAGCCGTTGACTTCAAGGTCCCCTACATCACCACGATCCAGGCAGCACGTGCAGCAGCAGCCGCGATTGAGACCATGAAGAAAGGCGAAGACCTTACGATCAAATCCATCAACGAGTACCACAAAGAGATGGGGCTGTAAGTAAGGCAAGGAAATGATAAAAGCCTGTAAGAAAGCCTGTAAGTAAAGTACTGCTTAAAACTCGCTACGCCAGCGGAAAAACGGAAGAGTTAATCAGAACCACAGCCGGCGGGGTGGTTTTCCATCCTCCGGCAAAATAAAATCAGTTTTTGAACCCGGCAGCCTGTTAGCTATCAAATTTTCAGGATTTACGGCTAAAGCATACTGCTATCAAAAATATTAAACTTATTAAACTTATTAGTCCATTAATCCATTATTCTGTAATCCACTAATCCGTAATCCATTAATCCGTAATCCATTAATCTGCTAAATCATGAACCAACTGCTTTTTAAAGAATTAAATGGTTAAACTCACAGATTCATTATCGTCCTTATCACAAATCACCAGAAAGGGGTAGTAAAAGCATGGCAAAGAAAGTTGCACTTGCATATTCCGGTGGGCTTGACACCTCTGTGTGCATCCCCATCCTCAAGGAAAAGTACGGGTACGATGAAGTAATTACAATTTCAGTAGACGTCGGCCAGCCCGAAGAAGAGATCAAAAAAGCCGATGCAAAAGCCGAGAAGATCAGCAACAAACACTACACGATCGATGCAAAGGAAGAGTTCGTAAAAGACTACATCTTTCCCCTGATCAAAGCCAACGGAGACTACGAAGGCTATGTCATGGGCACATCGGTAGCCCGCCCGCTGATTGCCAAGAAAGTGGTCGAAGCTGCCATAAAAGAAGGAGCAGTTGCCCTTGCCCACGGCTGTACGGGAAAAGGAAACGACCAGCTCCGCTTCGAAGCCGTCTTCCGCCAGACAGACATGGACGTAATCGCCCCCATGCGGGAGATGAACCTGACCCGCGAGTGGGAAATCGACTACGCAAAAGAGCACGGAATCCCGGTAGAAGTTACAAAAGCCAAGCCCTGGAGCGTTGACGAAAACATCTGGAGCCGCAGCATCGAAGGCGGAAAGCTTGAAGACCCCTCCTTCGTCCCGCCGGAAGAGATCTTCGAGTGGACAAAATCCGCAGAAGATGCCCCGAACGAGCCCAGGATCGTTGACATCGACTTTGAAGCCGGAGTCCCTGTAGCCCTTGACGGCGAAAAGCTCGGCGGCTACGCCCTTGTCAGGAAGATGAACGAAATTGCAGGCGAGAACGGCGTTGGCCGGACCGATATGATCGAAGACCGCGTGCTCGGCTTAAAAGCCCGTGAGAACTACGAGCACCCGGCTGCAACCGTCCTCCTCGCAGCCCACGCCGACCTCGAGAAACTCGTCCTTACCCGCGGGGAACTGAAGTTCAAGAAGATCGTTGACGAGCAGTGGTCCGAACTTGCCTATTACGGGCTTGTGGATGAGCCGCTTTATGCCGACCTCAACGCCTTTATCGACAAGTCCCAGGAAAGGGTCACAGGTACAGTGAAAGTGAAGCTCTACAAAGGCGCACTTACTATCCTTGCCCGCAGCTCGCCAAATGCCCTGTATTCTGAGGATCTGGTTTCGTTTGACAGCCAGACCATTGACCAGAAGGATGCGGAAGGGTTTGCGAAGTATCACGGGTTCCAGGCGAGGATGTACAGGAAAGTAATGAATAAGGAATAATTTTGAGCTTTGTCTGTTCCCTTTTAGGGGAATGGACTACTCTTTTTTATTGAGCTCATCCCAAAACAAGTCTAGTTTTAAATCAATAAAAGTTTCAGAACTATTTTCCATTATAAGGAACTCAATTGATCGTTCAAAATTCTAAATTCAGAGAACCAAATTTGAGTTTTGGGATGGACTCATCATGTATATTAGATTATATCTATTTTTCCTTTCAATGCCTTATTACTCCTAAAGCACTAATTAATCTGAACAAATAGTTAAATTAAAAGATGATAGTACGAATATGAAGTTAAACGTTAAAAAAAATGTGGAATAGATCTAAAAGTTACTTAGTAGAAAGTTACATATACTGTAATTTATCTCCAAGATTGTTGTTAGAAAATTTGAGAGACTTTTATTAGGATAAGTCAAGTATGGACCCTTCAATAACTCAAAATATTTTATTAAGTTTGTTCGCGAACGGCCTTACTTCTTTAATATGCTACCTTGGAGTAAAACTAGAGGATCTTCCTTTTGAAGATGAAGATTCTGTAAGCTCATTAATAAGTAAAACTAATTTTGATATCATAATTGAAGAGTTCATAAATGCGGAAGAACTTCCTGAAATTGATTCTAAATCAATTTGCGAATTTTTTACATCTCCTGAAGTTGAATCAATTGTACTACAAATATATGCATATCAATTTTCATCGAGTGTTTTCAATGAGTCAAATTCAAAAAGCATTGAAGAGATCAGAGAAGAATTTAATTTAGTGTTATCACTATATTTTGGAATTGACAAAGAAAAAAATTCCAAATTGATGTCACAAATTTTTATGATACTGATTGCTGGATGTGAGGAAACACTCAATAAATGGACAAATGAAGGTAAACTTTCAGCGCATGAAGCTGAATCTAAATACAGATTTAAAGCAATTTGTGGTATACTTCAAACAGTCAACAAAAACATAGAACTCCTTTCAGGGAAAACTAAACCAAATATTCATGAAATTCATAAATTTGTGGAAAAGTATCGTTCAATTGTAGGGAAACGCTGCGAAAGAATTAGATCTGCCAGTTATAATAGTAAGCAGAGGGTACCAATTAATGACATTTATGTATGTCCAGACTTTATTGTTGAGGGATCTACAAAAGTGACAAATAGGCCCTTGAGGGGGGAAACGAGATTAAGGTTTGCCTGTGGAAAAGAAATTATCAATTTAAACCAATTATTGTCACATGTATTCCGTATAGTCTTACTTGGGGATCCAGGCGCAGGAAAAACTACTTTTGTACAAAAAATAAGTCACGAACTTATAACTCGGTATTCAGAAAGGATATTTTCAGGAACCTGTGTAACACCTACTATTGTTGTTCTTCGAGATTTCCAAGTTAAAAATTTCGAAAAAGGAATTTCAATATTAGACTTCATCGCGGAAGAAGCAAATTCAAATTATCAAATTCCAGTTCCAAAATATACATTTGAATATCTGCTTTTAAATGGTCACATGCTGCTAATTTTCGACGGACTCGATGAACTCCTTGATATAAAATATCGAGAAAAAATAGTAGATGAAGTCGAGTCTTTTTGTACACTTTATCCATCAGTTCCAGTTATTGTCACTTCACGTAAGGTAGGATACGAACAAGCACCTCTCCGAGATGATATGTTTAAAACGATTGAATTAGCTCCGTTCAATGTCGAAAAAATTAATGAATATGTGACTAAGTGGTTTGCTTTAGATGATGACCTTACAAATGAAGAAAAAAACAGCAAGTCAGAATCATTTATGCGTGAAAGTCAAATTGCATCAGATATTCGCTCCAATTCACTAATGCTTTCCTTAATGTGCAGCATTTATCTAGAAGAAAATTATATTCCAGAAAATCGACCTAAAGTATATCAAAAATGTTCTGAAATGCTCTTTGAGAAATGGGATGGACATAGAGGAATTTCATCTAATACTTTGATACCAAATGCAAAAATTAAGCCTCTCATAGCATACCTAGCTCACTATATATTTACAAAAGAATCTATAGAATCATCACAAGAAGGAGTTACAGAAAAAGAATTAATAGAAATATGCAGTGAATATCTTTTTGATACAATTTATGAAGATATAGATGAAGCTGAAAGAGCAGCTGAAGACTTTATCGATTTTTGTAGAGGACGAGCTTGGGTTTTCACGGACATTGGAACGAAAAACGGAGAAAATAGTTATCAATTTACTCACCGAACTTTTTTAGAATATTTCACAGCATATTGGATAGTAAGAAAGTATCCTATAGAAGAAATATGCGAGATTCTATTACCCAAGATTTGTAAACGAGAGTGGGATACAGTAGCACAGCTAGTATTTCAAATAAAGTACGAAAGTGCTGAAGATGGCGATACATTATTTAAAGAACTGATTAAAAAATCAAGAATAGTCAAAAATGAAGAAAGATTTAACCTTATGGATTTTGCCTCAAAATGTTTAAAATTTATCATACCCAGACCTCAGATTACAAGAGAAATTGTTACTGAGTGTTTTAACATGTCTGTTAATTCTGGATTGGAATTAATTGAAGTACTCAAAAATCATAAAAAGGAATTAGGAAATGAAACTTATGAACTAAGTAGCATAGAATATCATCCTATAGATGAAATTGGTGAATACGTAATGAATTCAGATTACGATCCAATTGAACCAATTTTACTAATAAGAGATACTTTGCTTGAAAACAGAAACGTCATATCCAAAACAATTAGAGATTTGATCATTGACACATTTATTAATGGAAATGAAAATGAATCGATATTATCATTAGAAATTTGCTTAAATATTCCTAAGGATTCTCCATTTGTTTTAGACAAGACCTTTTATGAGAACAAAGAAAATGAAAATTTTTGGGAACTTTTTTCCGGTGAAACTTTTCAGTGTTGCTTTAGTAATAAAAGTGACTTCATTCTAAGAAATCTTCACCTTAGTATTGGATGTTACTTACAAAACAAACTGGCTTTAAACGATATTATAGATGTGCACGGGTTAAAATTTTTACTTTATGATTATTCGTATATTATAACTCCAAGAACGAGATATTCTGCAATCGCTGATAGGTTACTTTTAACATGGGTAAGCGGTAGTCAAATAAATTCGGATGAGTTAAAGAAAATAGGAGTGACTTTTTTATTATCTTCAACTCGTTGCATAAAAATAAACGAAAATATTCTATATATGGAAATGTTTATAAAATCAATTGAAAGAGTGACTGAAATAAAGAAAAATAATATATTAAACCAAGATCCAGATTCACTTTTTGGTGTTTTTTGTTTATTTGCTTGTATGCTTGAATTGCGTGTAGAAGAAAAAGTATTATCAATTATTCAAAAAATAATATCTTTTTCAGATCCTTTGGGATTTATTTTCGCTACTTGGTTAGGGGTGGGAGATCCTGACCAAGTGGAGAATAGAATTGAAAAAATAGGATTTACAGATGACCAAAAATCATTTGTCATAAAATGGGCAAAAAAAGAAATCCACATTTTAGAGTTGAATAGTGAAAATGATAATGATATTAGTGTTTCTATTCCAAAGTAAATTCCTTATTTAGTGGGAAAATCCATGATCATTGGACAGATTTAAACATCAACCTTTATGAACCTACTTAGGAATCATAGTATTAGATGAAATGTGAATAAGAAAGTCCCCGCCAAAGGAAAAAGAATCGATTAATCTAAAGAAGCTCTGCAAAGTGCCCCTTATAAAGATGCAAAAATCGCGGGTTTTTATTTCTCTTTTGATTGTGGGATTTCCAATGTTGAGAAGAAAAACAGCTTTAAATTTTAAAACATATCTGATAATCGGTGCATTTGATTGTTGGATCAGGCAAAAATCCATGAGAACACTTTTAGTAACGATCCAAAAGAACGCTTAGATGCTCTCAGGCAGTTAAAAAACAACTTCAACTTTTTACCCAGAAAAAAAGAAGCATGGAATGACATTATAAGATTAACTATAGACTCAAATAAAAGTGTACAGAATCAAGCAATGATCGCTATTGACTCTGTTTTTCGTTTCGTACCTGAAAAGATACAATGTTGGGCCGACATAGTAGCTTTGTTGGAGAATAAAGAATTTGAGTTAAGATCAAGTGCTGCAAAGTCACTTTATTATGCTTTTCAATACACACCGAAAGAAGAAAACGTATGGTACGATCTTAGTAGATTAGCAAAAAATAAAGAGAAAGAAGTGCGTAAAAACGCAGCCTATTCTTTGATTTCTGCCTTCCGGTATGCACCCAATAAGAAAGAAGCCTGGGATATCCTCCACAAACTATCAACTGATGTAGAATCAGAAGTAAGATTTAGCATTGCACACGAAATCGGAACTGTTTTCCGCCATATACCTGATAAAGAACAAGCACTTGAAGATCTTTTTAAATTGGCAGGTGATGAGGAAAGCACAGTTCGAGGTGCTACCGCCCGTTCACTCATTATAGCCTTCCGACATCTGTCAGAAAATCAGCAGAAAGATGTGTGGGATCCTTTGTTAACTCTCATAGAAGAAGAAAGCATTAGTGTCAGAGAAGAAGCAATCGGATCAGTGCTTTCGGAGATCGAATACCTGCCTGAAGATTACAAAAAACAAGCATGGAAAAGCCTGCACAAATTGAGAGACAGTAACATAGCTGTTCAAATTACTTTTCTTAATTTCATACCTTCTGCATTTCAATATTTACCAGACAAGCAACAAGCATGGCAGGATTTAATCATCCTTATCGAAAACAAGAACATTAATGTCGAGTATAATGCTGTGCATTTTCTGGGTTCTGTTTTCCAACATGTACCAGACAAATTGCAAGCTTTTGATGATATAACTCAGTTGACAAAAAACGATGACTTGAACATTAGAAAGCATGCCAGCAGTAGCATAGGTTACGTTTTTGAACATATTACTGAAGCAGAGAAAAACTGGGAATTTTTGCACGAATTAAGCAAAAGCAATGATATATACATAAGAAGCGGCACTGCAAAGTCAATAGGTATAGCTTATCCCCATCTCTCGGGCAGGAATAAAAAGCAAGCTCTTAAAGATATAATCAGATTAGCCACGGATAACGAATCAATAGTAAGGTCTGAAGCTGCAAGTTCGTTAGTATACTTTGTTTCAAATAGATCTGAAAATTGTGACAAAAAAGCTTGGGATGTTCTGCACAAATTAACAGATGATTCAGACAGTAGTGTAAGGTCTTCCGTAGCCATTACAATTAGTATTGCTATCGAAGATATACATGAAAAGAAGCAGGCTTGGAATGATCTTATCAAACTTTCAACAGATGAAAATATTAGTCTGAAAAATAAAGCTACATTTTCCCTTCAATATGCAGTGCCACATGTCCCTGATAAAAAACAGGCAGTTGAGGACTTAATAAAACTGATTGAAGAAAAAGACGGTAATGTAAGAGCGAACACTGTGAACGCTTTATGCCGTATTGTTCCACATCTTAATGAGAATAATAGAAGCCGGGTTTTCAAAATAATACATTCACTAATCGAAAATAATGATTGGTATGTACTACCTGATATTGCACGCTCGCTTGGATCAGTTTTTCAATATATTCCTGAGAAGGAAGAAGCATATAAAGACCTGCTTCGATTAAAAGAAAGCGATAATATTTATGTAAAAGTACCTGCAACACGTTCTTTAGGAAGTATCTTCATATTTAAAGCATCCCAAGCAAAATCTGAAGAAGAATATAAAAAAGAACTAGAAAGTGCCATTAATTATTTTGAAGAAGCTGTAAAAGTTTCAATTCCATTTAATCCTGCTCAATTTTGTCTACCCTTTTATCGTTCCTTCTATACAATAATTTTCAAGGAACAAAAAGAAGCTACTGAAGAGTTAGAAGAGTACCTTGAAGATGCAAAGAGTGCTATAGAGGGATCGGAAAATAAAAAATTGCTCATTGAGGCTGTTCAAAATCTTGCAAATGCATTGAAAGAAGTCCAGAATGCAGAAAATATAAACTTACATGCCATGAAAGGCGAACTTAATTTCTATAGAGAATACTGTGAGTATGCAGCGGAACTCATGAGAGATGCCGAAGAAGCAGCACCTTTTGCGACAGCTACAATCAGAAAAGGCCTTCCCATCCTCGATCGAAAACTAAAATCCCTCCTCGAAGAAATCCAGGAGAAAGCAAAGACCGCGTGCCAGGAATCTCAAGGTACTGATACAGAAGAAATTGCATGCGCTGTCAGTCAGAAAGTTCAGAAATGGGAAATAAGTAACCCTGCAGGCATGGCAGAATACATAGAAGATATTTCTTATTCACTTAAAGGAAAAGTGCAAAGTCATCCTGAAAACGAATATCTTCTCCGCAAAATTGAGTTAATGAAAAATGAAACGGATCTTACCAAAAAATTCCAACTTTTAAGTTACATTATAGGGGAAATTCCGACTATAAAAGTGGTTTCTGAAGAAACGGTAAGAGAAGGATTCAACAAAATTAGACTAGACATTGCTGCAGTGGATGAAAAAATCGAGAAAATAAACATCTCTCTGAAGCCAGGAATACGAGAAGAGCTCATAGTATCTGTGGGGCCAAAAATTGGTGGAGTAGGATTTGAGCATACAATCACCATTCCCCTACAGGAAATATCGTATTCTGAACTGAAAGAAGACTTGAATAAAATAATGGGGGTAGACATAGATCGATTATCCAAATTGCCCAAAAGGCTGGTTGAAAAAATAAAAGGTTACCTAATAAAAACCGGAAGGATAGATATTCTGAAAAAACTAACCTGAGTCATGATAGATAGACTTATGAAATAAAAAAGAATTAATTTCTGCCAAAAGTAGTACTTTGGATTCAAAAATATTTTGGGTATCTTGGAGGTAGCGGGAAGTGGCAGTTTCTTTAGAAGTTCCAACGAACGGAGAAGTTTACTTCGCAGCAATAACAGTTGTTGTGTCCATAACACTTCAAGACTGGATCAAAAATAACTACAATAAAGCAGATGGTCTTATTAAGAAATTCATTGCTTTAACTTGGTCAGTGATAGGTGTTATACTTCTCAGCATCGGTTTATTTTTTATATACGACATTGTAATAGTTTTGTCAATCATAGGTATGAACTTAATTAAAGCCCTTTTTTGAATTTAAGGTCTCCTTTGTCACCTTTCAATGGGAGAACGAAAATTATCAGCCCTGAAAAATGCCCATTATTAAATCTGCAAAAATCACAGGTTTTCAATTTCACTTTTCTTAATCCTTCTCTTCACAAACGTTTTCGGGGAAGATTTAAGCAGACCGACAGCAGTAAAAATATATTTTAATTGAATTGCTTTGAGAGAAGGTTTTCATTCGATTACAACTAACTTATTAAAATTAATCAAAAAATTAAAGAGAATCTATTTCTAAATAATAAAGGAGATCTAATCAAAAATTAAACTTAACAAATTGATCTGAGGGGTTACAATTAATCAAGAAATGATACTTCAAAATCTTGAAAATCGTTTACCAAACTACGAAAAATTTGAGGAAAAGGTTCTTGCTAACATTCGAAGCAATTATTTTCCCTTAATATATCAGTCCCTTTACAGCCAGTTGGGATATGAAAGATTTCCAGATGGGAAATTTATTACAGACCAATTCAAAAAACTACTAGTTAATAACAATTTTTTAGGATTGGTTAACGATATTTATAGAACCAGATTATCCGAAGAAGGGTTAAAGGAGATCTCAAAGCGGTTATTGGTAATTAATGACTTTGATGATTACCAGTATGTGTTGCAGCAGTTTAAAGGCTGTAATAAAGCACGATACAAAGGAAATGAGATTCATAAAAATGCTTATAGTTTTGGAACAAAGCTTATGCACTTTTATAATCCCGAGGAAAACCCGATTTTAGATTCGGTTGTGAGAGATAACTTGAACTTGGGAGAAATAAATTTAGAATTGTGTTTTGAATTCAAAAAAGCAACATGCTGTTTTCTAAAGAAGCATCACAAATATTTAGATGAATTTAACACTTCAACGCATGTTTTGCAGGAATTAGAAAGGAGATATATGACAAGAAATTTTCCAATAATGGAAATTCTTGATATGGCTCTGTATTAACCTTATACTCAAATCTGTGAAAACCAAGGGTCTTTGACTATTTTTTCAATTCTTTTCTTAACAAATGTATTCGGGGAAGATTTAAGCAGATCGCCGGTAGGAAAAATATATTTTAAATTGATTTGGTTATGAGGGGAAGATATTCATTTCGTATCCGGCGGTCCAGTTTTTGACAGCTTTTCTTGATAATAATCAAATGAAAAAACGTCACTTGAATCAGAAATTTCCCCACGGAGAAAAAAGAATCGATTAATCTAAAGAAGCCCGGCTAAGTGCCCCTTATAAAGCTGCAAAAATCACGGGTTTTTCAATTTCACTTTTCTTAACTTTATCTCAACAAACGTGTTCGGGGTAGATTTAAGCAGACCGCCGGTAGGAAAAATATATTTAAAGTGACTTAAAAAGGGCTTGAAGTAAAAATAAAATTATACAACTTCAGAACTGGTAGAAGGTTTTTCAGCAATAGCCACGTACTCGGCAAAGGATTCTGATTCAGGAATAGGCAAATTGTCCTCAAGAAGTCCCTGTACATGCATTTCAATGGCTTCATAGATATTTTTCTCTGTCTCTTCTCGGGTGGAACCGGTAGCTACACAGCCCGGAAGGTCAGGAGAATATGCTGAATAATTGTTATTTGCTTTTTCGATTACAACGAGGAAACGGTGCATGATTTAGTCCTCTATTTTTAATTGAGCTTGTTTTAATATGCTGTTCAATGTTCCTGGAGCAAGATCATCTCCACTATGACCTGCAATTGTTACCCTACCTGGTTTAGCAGGATGTTTGTATTGCCGGTGGCTACCTTTTGTTGCAACCAGATACCAGCCATCGGCTTCAAGAAGTTTTATGACCTCACGTACTTTCATTTCAATCTGTCTTCATGGCTATTTAAATGTAATTCGAAAACTTGCAGAATCCGGGTAGGTGGAGTCCGTTTCTTAATCTGATGACAATCCATTCATCAATAACTTCTTCCAGATTTCTGCGGCATTCTTCCAGGGTCTTGCCTGTAGCCCATACACCCTCAAGTTCGGAAACTTCCCCATAATAGGGTTCTTCGTTATCGATTATTTCATATTGTGCCCTTTCAAGAGCTGCGTGGATGTACTGGATAAGCATGATTACACCTTTCCGAATGTGGTATATTTAGTTTTATGCTGTTTAAATCTTATATAGATTCTGTGGATCGGATGATTAAGTTTTGGTTTACTGTTGCTGACCGGTGAAGAAAATGCCTCTATCTGATCATGATGATTTTTTCTTGATCTTAATTCACCAGAAAAATGTCGCTTTAATCAGAAAACTCCCACAAGAGGAAAAAAATCGATTAATCTAAAGAAGCCCGGCAAAATGCCCCTTATAAAGTTGCAAAAACACGGGTTTTTCGATATCACTTTTCTTAACATTATCTTTACAAACGTATTCGGGGTAGATTTAAGCATACCGCCGGCAGAAAAAATATATTTTAACTGAATTGAAGGAACAAAAAAAGAAATCCCCTTTCTTGTTTGATATCCCTAAATTATAAGCCTAAAATCCACTTTCCTTTAAATAATCTTCATTATAATGACGATTTTAGCTCATAATATCGTCATTGTAATGAAAGATATAAATACTCTACACACAAATATTCCCTTATGAAGCAGCTCATGAAAATGTGGAACCCCTGGTGGACAGAAAGAAAAGTTCCTGCTTCCAAAAAGAGGATATCACGCCCCGAGACCCTTGAAACAATCCTGAAGCTTCTGGATATCAAGGAGGTTATCTGCATTACCGGGGTCAGGCGATGTGGGAAGTCAACTGTGATGTATCAGGCAATAGACCATCTGATAGGAAAAGGAGTGGAACCTGAAAATATCCTTTACTTCAACCTCGATGAACCTTTTGAAGACAAAAATATAGGACTGCTCGACAGAATATTTGGGGAATACATAGAGCTTCATGTGCCAAAAGGAAGAAAGTATATCTTCTTTGATGAAATCCAGAATATAAAGGATTGGGAACAGTGGATCAAAAAGTTCTATGATCTTTATGGGGAGGAGATCAAGTTTGTGCTTACGGGTTCGAACAGCAGCATGCTTTCCGACCAGCTTTCCACCCTTTTGACCGGGAGGATGATCACGCAGCATGTGTTTCCTCTTTCATTTAAAGAATATCTGGATTTTAAGGATTTTGAATTAAAAGATCCCGACATTCAGAGAAACGAAGTTCTGCACTATTTCAACAAATATCTCTTCAAAGGAGGTTTTCCCGAAGTTGTCCTTGAAGAGGATATGGATATAAACCACCTCCGGCTAACCGAATACTTCAACAGCATCCTCCTTCGGGATATAGTGGTGGGCCGGAATATCCGGGAAAGTGCAAAACTTATCGAACTTGCGAATTATTCCTTATCAAACGTTTCTACCCTCCTGAGCTATTCAAAAATTTCAAACGCAACAGGGCTCTCAGTCAACAGCTTGAAAGAATACCTGCTTTATCTGGAACAGGCCTATCTGATATATCAGTTAAACTTCTTTTCATACTCAGTTAAAGATTCGATCTCAATCAAAATGCCCAAAAAGATCTACTGCATCGACAACGGACTTCGAAATTCCGCAGCATTCACCTTTTCTGCCGATGAAGGAAGGCTGGCAGAGAACCTAGCATTTGTAGAGTTGAAGCGGAGAAAAGTAGAATTCTTTTACTGGAAAGAAAAAAGAGAAGTGGATTTTGTGATAAAAGGTATAGATGGAGCGCTCACAGGTATAAACTGCACCTATACGGATCACATAAGACAGGGAGAAGTCAATGCTCTTCTGGGATTCAAGGAACATTTTGGGGAGAAAGTTTCCAGGTTAATCTTGCTTACGAAGAATCTCGAAAAAGAGGGAAATGGTATTAGCTATGTTCCTCTCTGGAAATGGGTTCTTGGAACCAGATGATTGAAATGGCTTAAATTCTTGCTGAGGCTATTAGTTCGGGAAATGATCTTAAGTTACCTGGAAAGGATAAGGAAGAATTTTTACCTCGTGTAAGTGATCCATTTTCTGACGATTTCCTTAATGCATAATTCCCCTGAAAAGACGGTGCTTGAATTCGAAAAACTCCCCCACAGGAAAAAGGATCGCTTAATCTAAAGAAGCCCGGCTAAGTGCCCTTTATAAAGTTGTAAAAATACGGGTTTTTCGATTTCGCTTTTCTTAACATTATCTCAACAAACGTATTCGGGGCAGATTAAGCAGACCGCCGGCCGGAAAAAGATATTTCAATTGAATTGGATACCGGGGAAGATTTTCATCTTGAGCTGATCCCAAAACTCAAAAACTACTTCTTTGAATCTTGTTTTGAAAGGAACAATCGAATTACCGATCAGGAAAACAGTCATGGGCACCTCCCAATATGGGATTAAAGATGGCTTTTGGGATAGGCTCCTTGTATTCGGCGGTCCAATTTCTGCCTGTTTTTTATCGTAAGCAGTGTTTTTATGCAATAAAAAATAATCAAAAATATGGACTTCACAGGGACATGGCACATTTATGAAATGGAATTATGGGATGAAGACTATTTCAATATGGACGTTCAGGCTTTCATTACGATAGAGCCAGACAACATGGGACATTTTCAATTTGGTTTAGTTTATGGTTATATTGACGGAAGGATCGTTGAATATGCTGATGGCAAAAGATTTGAATTTACCTGGGACGGAAATGACGAATGTGACCATGTTTTTGGTAGCGGTTGGGTAAAGATTAAGCAAAAAGACATACTGGAAGGCGAGTTTAGATTTCATCTCGGAGACAGTTCTACCTTTTTAGCAAGGAGAGCAAAGTAATAAACTGAAGTTTTTCAATTCACTTTCCTTAACATTATCTCAACAAACGTATTCGGGGAAGATTTTCGCAGACCGCCGGCAGGAAAAATATATTTTAAATGAATTGAGTGAAAAAAGAAACTGTAATATCGGATAGCTTACAAATTTGCCGATACCGATATATATCAGAGAGAACATATCGGATATGTTAAATTATGGTTAATACCGATACTTCCCTGATTCAAGAAGAACTTCTTGCACGAATAGATGAAAAAATGAAGCAGCTAAACTCCATGCGGCCCATTCCGGCAGATGCTTTAAGCAGGCTCCATGAAGAGATGAGGTTAGTGCACACCTACCACTCGAACGCGATAGAAGGGAATACGCTAACACTCCAGGAAACAAAACTTGTCCTGGAAGAAGGGCTGACTATTGGCGGAAAATCGCTACGGGAACATCTCGAGGCGACCAACAACGCAAAAGCTTTTGACCGGATGGAAGAGTTAGCAAAGAAAAAACGTGCAATAGACAACATTGCAATTCAGGAAATCCATGAAATTGTAACCAGAAGTATACTTGAAGATGCAGGCAGATACCGCACCAGAAATGTGAGGATAGCCGGTGCAGTAAAGGCTCCGCCCGATTGGTCGAAGATAGTAAAATTGATGGACGAACTTATCGAAAAGGTAGCAGAAAGCAAAGTTCATCCCATTGAAACGGCTTCTTTCCTGCATCACAGGTTTGTTGAAATTCACCCATTCAGCGATGGAAACGAACGGGTAGCTCGGCTTCTCACAAACCTGTATTTGATCTCAAGGGATTGTCCTCCTGTCGTTCTCAAAAAAGAGGACAGGGAAAAATATTACAAATTCCTTAGAGCCGCAGATGCTGGAAACCTGGGACCGTTTGCCAATTTCATTGCAAAAGCTGTAGATGAAAACCTGACCCTTTATCTCTCCATATCAGGAGGAAAGGATGAACTGATGCCTCTGAAAGAACTTGCCACGGAAACCCCTTATTCTCAGGAATACCTCAGCCTGCGGGCCAGACAGGGGCTTCTGGATGCTGTAAAAATAGGAAAAACATGGCACAGTTCAAAACGTGCTGTTGAACAGTATTTATCCGAGCACGGGAAAAAAGATGTTTGATTTCCGTGTTCTTAACAAATCTATAGGAAGAGATTCAGGCAGACTACAGGCAGGAAAAATATATTTCAAACGAATTGAAGTACAAGATAAGAAATCTCCTTTTTTGTTCAGTGTCCCGATATTATAATCCTAAAATCCACTTCCATTTAAATAATCGTCATTATAATGATGATTTTTACGTTAAATATCGTCAGTGTAATGACGGAGATATAAGAAAATATATTCAAACGGAACGAAATAGAAGTTTGATGAGAAATAAAACTTAAACAAATTCGGAATCTATAGAGGGTTTTTCAGCAATAGCCACATATTCTGCAAAAGATTCTGATTCTGGAATAAGTAAATTATCCTCCAGAAGTCCCTGCACGTGCATTTCAATGGCTTCATAGATGTTTTTCTTTACTTCCTCTCGGGTAGAACCGGTGGCTACACAGCCCGGAAGGTCAGGTGAATATGCTGAATAGTATTTATTCGCTTTTTCGAATATAACGAGAAAACGGTACATGATTAGCTCTCCAACCGGATAAGGCCATTTCTTAACCTGAAATTGATCCATTCATCTATAACTTCTTCCAGGTTTTTCCGGCACTCTTCAAGGGTCTTGCCTGTAGCCCATACGCCCTCAAGTTCGGAAACTTCTCCGTAATATGGTTCAATGTTATCGATTATTTCGTATTTTGCCTTTTCAAGGGCTGTTTGAGTAAATTTGATGAGCGTGATGACACCTGTCCAGTTTTGTTTAGTTTTATGCCTTCTGAATCTTATTATAGATTCTGTGAGTTATTCAAATGTTGTAACAGCAATTTATCTGATTCGTTGGAAGAAAGAACTGAAACAGTTTTGGTTATTGTTACACGAACTGTTCCCAGTACCTCGATGCTGTGACATAGCTTTCCCAGAGAATGAAATCATCCCATTCTTCAAAATCTTCTTTCCCTCCCCTTAAATGGATTCTTTTTTCAAAATCAGAAAAGTTCATTCCATACTTCTGTTTCATTCCAGCTATCTTTTTGCCGTAGTAATCTATTTTTTGTTCAGCCTGGTCGTGCACAAGCCGCTTTGGGTCTCCCAATAGTTACCACCTAATTGCCATTTTGGCACTTAAATTTTAAATGCATTTGTATACCGGTACACCGCTTTTTCAAGCTTTTATTAGCAATCTCGAACCTGATTAAACAACCACATCAACAACCCTGCAGGAGGGTTTTTCCAGATAGGCTTGCAGTTCGTCTTCTGCGAGAGATTCCAGGCAGGCCTGAATTGCTTCTTTAATATTCTCAATAGCTTCCTCTACAGTATCTCCCTGCGAAAAACAGCCAGGCAAACCGGGAAAGCTGGCAATAAACCCTCCGACTTCTTCGTCTTCCTCAAGGATAATTTTGAACCGCATAAAACCGATTATAAGGCTTTTTGCTTAAATTTGTATGGGTGGAAGGATTTGACGTTGGATATATTCCATGAAAATATAACACTTGAAAACTGCCTTCTTTAGTAATTATAAATACTACAACCGCAGAATACTATAACATATCAAAAGGGACCGGATAGAGCCTGAAAAAATGCAGGAAAACCGAAAAGACACTGAAATCTATATCCTGAAACTTCATGAAATGATCCCGGAGCTTAAAGAAAAATACCACATTAGCTACCTGGGAGTTTTTGGGTCCTATATAAGGGGAGAACAGAAACCCGGAAGCGACTTGGATATACTCGTTGAGCTTTCCAGAACCCCTACTATTTTTGAATTTGTCAACCTTGAAAACTACCTTTCGGATGCCTGGGTGTTAAAGTAGACCTGGTTATGAAAGATGCGTTGAAGCCAAACATAAGTAAACACATCCTGAGTGAAGTTGAAGCTATCTGAAGTACGTGAAAAATACCCCTCAGTACCCTGGAAAGATCTCGCGGGTATACGGAACAAATTGATTCACGCTTATTTCGGAGTAAATCTGAAGGTAGTCTGGTTATTTGTTAAAGAAGGCATTCCAGAAGCAAAACCGGATATCAAACGCATACTGGATGAAATGTAAATCAGAAAAACTCTCCCTAGAGGGAAAGAATCGATTAATCTAAAGAAGCTCTGCAAAGTACCCCTCAAGTCAGAGAAAACAATTCACCCTTTGTCCAGAGTTCATCAAATTTTGCCTTGAATCTCTTTGCATATGATTCGTCATATATTCTTGTCATACCGAGGTTTCTACTCATATTGAACTGGTCTTCAATATCAAGCACGGTTATCTTAGAATCAGTGATTGTAAAATTGTATTCGGTTTCTAAAATTCTTACTTCCATCAGGTCCTTAATATAGCGTTTGAATGACAGATCTTCTATTGAATCAATAAGCTCTTTTAATGATGGCAGTAATTGTGATCCCGGATCTAAAATTTTAACTTTTATGCCACGCTGTACTAAACTCAAATAAGCTTTGCTAAAAGTGGATATTGAGGCATCATATAGCTCTGATCTTCCAGGCCTGTACTTAATATGGATTACAACACATATTTCATGCTCGATTTTCTCAAAAAATGAATCCACCATTTCATTTAGTTCATTATTACGAAACCTGTCAGGCCAGAAGACAGTTTCAACATTTTGTGGTAAATTGTCGTTGCAGAGTTCCCTTTCGATTTCATCGAATATTTCTTTGAGCATTTTGAGCTCATTGAGGGTTTCTTCCTCTTTTCTTTTGTACATGAGTTTAAATGCGTATTTAGGATCGACCGCCCGGTATCTCTGGGGTCGTGACGGCTGGATTTCGACAAGCTCATAATTTTTGAGGGCTTTGAGAACCTCATAGATCTTTCCTATAGGGACTTTCGATGAATGGGATAATTTGCTTGCTTCCATAGAATCCTGCTTCAGGAGGGTCAGGTAAACTGAACTCTCATATCTGTTCAATCCAATTTTTGCAAGTAATTTTTCATCCATTATTTCACTACTTTTCGGTTTATCGTAGAGTAAAACGATTATCTTTCCTAACGGTATTAAGACTACTGTTCTGCCATATGAAAGGTTCTAGCATATGAAAGTGAAGTTGTTAAGTTAAAAGCTATACTGACTGAGTACCTTAGTTCAAATAAAAGAACGATATGTGACAAAGGTTGCCTCGAAATATATAGAAGAATAACAAGTAACAAACTCCAATAATAAGTAACAAGCTCCATGAAATAATATGGGATGGATTAACTAAAAGTGATCAAGATGATGTTTACAAAAAGTAACAAATATGATTTTGATTTTGTTAAAGAAAACATGATGGGACCAAACGCAATAAAGATTCTTGAGGAAGTGTCCGAATCTTTGAAGCTTGAAAAAGGCATGAGAATACTTGATCTTGGATGTGGGAGAGGGTTGACCTCAATATTCCTGGCAAAAGAATATGATGTTACGGTTTTTGCAACTGATCTCTGGATAAGTGCAACAGATAACTATGAGAGAATTAAGTCAATGGGATTGGAAGATAAAATAATACCAATACACGCAGAAGCTCATGATCTACCGTTTGCAAATGAGTTTTTTGACGCTGCTATCAGTATAGATGCCTATCACTATTTCGGGGTTGAAAAAGATTATTTGACCAAGTATTTTGCTCCACTCGTAAAAAAAGGAGGGCAAATAGCAGTTGCAGTTCCGGGCTTGAAGCAGGAATTTACAAATGGAGTTCCAGTAGAATTGGTGCCATACTGGTTTGATGATATGACTTTAACTCTACACTCATGTGATTGGTGGTATAATTTATGGAAAAACTCTGATTTGGTAAGTATTAAAGAATTCAAAGAATTATATTGCTTAAAAGAATCCTGGCAGGATTGGCTTTTGTGTGATAACGACTATGCTCGTAGGGATATAGGAATGATGGAAGCTGAAGGTGGAAATTACTTTAATCTGATTTCAATCATAGCTACAAAGTTATGATTCAAAATCTGTTAAGGAGCTCACGACCTGGCCTACAAAATTCCGTTCATTAACTTCCTTAGATTAACATGGGATCTTAGGGATGTGATTTTTGGGGGGAACAAGGTTCTATGGATTCCATAGAACATCATCGATTTCATTGAAGGAAATAAGTTCATATTTATAATTTCAACACAATATTAGTTTCAGGATAGATGCTACTTAAAAATTTCAAGTAAAGCAGAAGAACATGGTGATATTTTTAAAAACAAACATGAAATTATCCGAATTACAGGCGAAAAGAAACGAAAGTACTTTTCAAGTCACATTATTTCAAGTCACATTACTTTCATTCTAAACAGATAAAGGAAAAAATGAGCGGATTAGAAACTGCTACTTTCTCAATGTACGTTGCCGTGTTTTCGATTTCTCAATCATCCATGCAGGTGTGTTTGAGCGAGTTTTAAGCAGACCGCCGGCAGGAAAAATATAATTTAACTGAATTGCTTTGAGCCTAAATTTGACATATTTCGGGAACTAAAACAGTGCAAAGTTACATGAAACACCTTGCTGAGATGAAATCTCATTTGAAAAAATGAAAATTCATAACTAACATAGAAATCCATATAAAATTTTAAATTGTATCTACAATTTTGATAGTATCCACTAATTCCCTGGGAATAATCTCCTTGATTTTAAGCCAAAATGAGTTTGATATGTAGCATTAATATCAAAAATTTTAGTACTAATTATGTGAAATTTCACTCATTCTTGTTACAATCAAGCTATTATCAGGCGCCTCAAAATTAACCGAACCTGCCGATAAGGGCACTTATGCTTTCGCTTGTAACAAGACCTATTATGCGGTGCTCGGAATCAATGACCGGGAGTGAGGAAATCGAGTAATCCTCCATTATTGAGGACGCCTTCTCGATCCTTTCGTCTTCGTATACGTACCTGACATCCCGGGTGATAATTTCGTCCAGCTCATTGATTTTGCAGGCTACTGCTTTTGTGATGTCCCAGGAGGTGACGATACCTTCGATTTTTCCGGTTTCCGAAATGACCGGAAGGTGGCTTACGCGCTCTTTTACCATCAGCTTTGAGGCGTGTTCGATGGTTTCATTTCTCGAGACCGTGTAGAAGTTACGGTTCATGACATCGCTGACAAGGACTTCGGAGAGGAAACCCCTTATCAGATAGCTAAGCTGTCCCTCTTCAAGCAGGAAGGCGTCATGTCCGTACTGGGACCTGATTTCTTCATACCTGGCATCAATTCCATTTGCATTAAGGGCTGAAACGATTTCCTGCGACTGGTAAGGAGGGTAGAGCCAGTCCGAAGAGATGGAAATTACAAGGTATTTTGCAGTAACTCCGGAAAAGCCCTCTATAAGGGAGCCGTTTCTTGCAAGGTCAAAGTAGTCCACAGCTTTTGTAATGTACAGATAGGAATTGGCATCAAAACGCTTTGTGAAATTATCTCCCTTGTAGTTAAGGTAGCTCTCAACCTGGAAGTTTGGGGTAAAATCGTGAGAGAATTCAGGAGCGATCTCAGAGGATATTTCAGAGGATATTTCAGAGGATATTTCAGAGGATATTTCGGACAAATTTTTGCCTTCCGTGCCCGTTATGCCTTTTGTGCATGCTTTTGTACCTGATTTCTCTTTATCCTGCTGGAGCCTTCCGAACTTTTTCTGCATGGAGGCGTCGCTCAGGTAGGTAATATGTCCTATCATACGGGCAAGGGCGAGCCCCTGGGAAGGTATCTCTTTTCCGTAATAGTCTCCCCCATTCCATTTAGGGTCATCGGTTATGGCTTTCCTGCCTATTGCTCCGAATGCGATTTGCTGCGGGGTTGTGGAGGCTGTAGTCGCGATTGCAATTGCTTTTTTTACCATTTCGGGGTAACTGACCGTCCACTGGAGTACCTGCATTCCTCCCATGGAACCGCCTGCAACCGCAAAAAGCTGTTTTACCCCGAGGTGCTCGACCAGTTTTTTCTGGACCTTTACCATGTCTTTGACCGTAATTACGGGAAAGGAGATGCCGTAGTGTTTTCCGGTTTCAGGGTCTATTGAAGAAGGGCCTGTTGAGCCTTTACAGCCTCCCAGGATGTTTGAGCAGATGATGCAGTATTTTTCAGTGTCAAACGCCTTATTGGGGCCGATTACGATCTCCCACCAGCCCGGTTTTTTCTCGCCTTCATGAAACCCGGCAGCATGGGCGTCTCCAGTAAGGGCGTGGCAGATCAGGATAACGTTGCTTTTATCGGCGTTCATCTTTCCGTAAATTTCGTACTCTATCCTGGCGTCGGAAAGGGTTTTTCCGCTCTCGAGCACAAAGGTTCCGGGGATTTCATAGTTCATCGAGCGGACTGGCCCGATGCTCTGGCCTTTTTTTTCCGAAAACAGATTTTTGGAAGAATTCCCTGAAAAGTTTACGGAAGAAACCACCATGCTATCTCATACCTCTGAAAGTGCCTGTTCTATGTCTAAAATCAGGTCTTTTTCGTCTTCGATCCCTATGGAAAGCCTGATAAAGTCCTCGGTCACTCCGCATGCTTTCTGTTCTTCTGCCGAAAGCTGTTCATGGGTTGTCGAGGCGGGATGGATTACGAGGCTTTTTGCATCCCCTATGTTTGCAAGGTGGGAGAAGAGCTCAAGGCTTTCAATAAACTTCTTTGCAACCTCTGTCCCGCCTTTGATCCCGAACCCGATTATTGCCCCGTAGCCGGATTTCAGGTACTTCTTTGCAAGCTCATGGCTCCTGTGGGACTCAAGGCCCGGATAGGAGACCCAGGAAACTTTCGGGTGGGCCTGCAGGAATCTGGCAACTGCAAGGGCGTTGTCACAGTGCTTTTTCATTCTCAGGGGAAGAGTCTCAAGTCCCAGCGTGAACAGGAATGCGTTAAATGGAGAAAGGCAGGCTCCTACATCCCTCATGAACTGAACCCTTGCTTTTACAATAAAAGCAGCTTTTCCGAAGGCTTCCTTATATTTCAGCTCGTGGTATCCGGGATCGGGGTCGCAGATTTCCGGGAATTTCTCAGGACCCCAGTCAAAATTTCCGGAGTCGATGATCACCCCTCCGATCGAAGTCCCATGCCCTCCTATATATTTCGTTGCAGAGTGCACCACGATGTCTGCGCCGTGCTCGATAGGCCTCAAGATCACAGGGGCTACCGTATTGTCCACAACAAGGGGTATTCCTGCCGAATGAGCGATTTCTGCAAGTTTTTCAAAATCGGGAACATCGAGTTTGGGATTTCCGATTGATTCCACGTAGAGGGCCTTTGTTTTATCTGTGATTGCCTTTTCGAACTCTTCGGGGATTCCCGAGTCTACGAATTTTACGGTCCTCCCGAGTTTGGGAAACGTGTAATTGAAAAGCTCGTAAGTCCCCCCATAGATCTTATCACCTGAAACTATTTCGTCCCCGGGACCTGTAAAGGTAAGCAGGGCTGTTGTGATTGCAGCCATTCCTGAAGAGGTCGCAAGGGCTCCTATGCCACCTTCAAGGGCAGCGATTCTTTTCTCAAAGACATCGGTTGTGGGGTTCATAAGGCGCGTATAAATATTGCCTTCTTTCCTGAGCCCGAAAAGATCGGCTGCATGTTCAGTGTCGTCGAATACATAAGCTGCAGTCTGATAAATCGGAACCGACCTTGCTCCTGTGGCGGGGTCCGGTTTTGCTCCGGCATGTACCGCGAGGGTTGAGATGCCGGGATTTTCCAGGGTTCTTTTCCTTAACCCTTTTTCCCCAATTTGTTTTTCATTGCTGTTATCCATTCTATCTTACCTCAAGACCGTATTTTTCAAGTCAGAAGTGAGAATTGAACTCACGTAATTCCGGGTTGCAGCCGGAAGCATAGCCACTCTGCCATTCTGACGTTTCGCTTCCCCTATACATTCACAATTGTGAACTCCAATCACAATTGTGATCTTTCTATTTATAGATTTCTGATAATGGGAAAAAAGATAGCAGGACTGAAAAATAAGAGAGTAAGTTCCTTTTTTCCCCAGGTATTTTTTTCCTCTCTTTTACCTTCCTCTCTTTTACCATCCTGCCTTTATTTTTTCGTTTCAACCTTTCTCTCTTTCGTTAAGTTCCGCCGACTGCAAGCATTCGGCCAAGTGCCTTTTTTGCTTTCAACCTCACATCTTCCGGGACCTGGACCTCATACTCCATATTCCGAAGGCTATTAAGGACGGACTCAAGGCTGACCTTTTTCATATTGTAGCAAACAGCCTTTTTTGATACGGGATAGAATTTTTTGTCCGGGTATTTTCGTTTAAGGTTCCGGACAATTTCCTTTTCAGTCCCGATTATAAACTCGGTGGCACCTGATTTTCCCGCTTCCTTCACAATTCCGGAGGTACTGAGGATATGGTCCGCAAAACTCAGGACTTCAGGCCTGCATTCGGGGTGTGCAAGAAGCTCCGCTTCGGGATGCAGATTTTTCAATTCTTTTATGTCCTCTTCCCCGATGTTCTCGTGGACATGGCAAAACCCGGGCCAGAGATGTATTTTTTTGTCGGTATGCAGGGATACGAAGGCTCCGAGGTTTTTATCCGGGGTAAAAATGATCTCCCTGTTCTCAATTGAGTTTACAACATTTACCGCATTTGAAGAGGTGCAGCAGATATCCGATTCCGCTTTAACGGCGGCTGAACTGTTCACATAGCAGACAACGGCTGCATCAGGGTGCTTTTCTTTTTCTTTCCGGAGGGCCTCCACGCTAACCATATCCGCCATCGGGCAGCCCGCATCCGGGATCGGCAAAAGGACTGACTTTTCGGGTGAAATAATTGATGCCGACTCCGCCATGAAATGAACGCCTGCAAAAACTATGACATCTGCTTTTGAATTCACCGCTTTTCGGCAGAGAGATAGGGAATCCCCCACAAAATCAGCGATTTTCCTTACTTCCGTGCGGGTGTAAAAATGGGCAAGTATTATTGCGTTTTTTTCTTTTTTGAGCTTTTTTATTTCTTTTGCAATTAACCGGTCTTCCATAACAACTCCGTTTTCCGTAGTAATTCCGTTTTCAAAGTGACTCTCTTTTTCGGATCAGCCGGGGCTCATTCAGTCCCAGGGCTCAAGCCCTTTTTTCTGCAGATAGTCGTTGATTGCCTCATGGATTGCCTCTTCCGCAAGCATGGAACAATGCATTTTTATCGGGGGGAGCCCGTCAAGAGCCTCTGCGACTGCTTTATTTGAGAGTTCCCAGGCTTCTTTCAGGGTTTTTCCTTTGATGAGTTCGGTTGCCATGCTGCTTGATGCAATTGCAGCCCCGCACCCGAAGGTCTGGAACTTCACGTCCACAATCATGTCTCCGTCGACTTTGAGAAAGATCTTCATTATATCTCCGCACTTTGCGTTCCCGACCTCTCCTACTCCGTCGCAGTCCTCAATGCTTCCCATGTTTCTCGGATTTGAAAAATGATCCATCACTTTAGCGCTGTAATCCATGAATTTTCCTCTCGTACTGTTTTTGATTTTCAGATTCCCAAAACGGTTATACTTATCCGGGTTCCTTTTTGTTAAAATGGTCCTGATTTTTTTATTCAAAGAGCCCTGTATTCCTGAGGGGTCAGCGGCGACATGTTCCTGAGTTTCTGAACAATCTCGGGGAGAACCTCAAGCACCCTGTCCACATCTTCCTGAGTATTCATCCTCCCAAGGCTCAATCTCAGGGAACCGTGGACGATCTCCTGCGGAACTCCGCAGGCCGTGAGCACATGCGAGGGTTCAAGAGAAGTGGAGTTGCATGCGCTTCCCGTGGATGCAAAAATTCCCTTTGCGTTCAGGAGCAGCAGGAGAGACTCCCCTTCAATGTATTCGAAAGTGACATTTACGTTGTTTGCAAGCCTCTCTGCAGGATGTCCGTTCAGGTGGGTCTTCGTGATCTGGAGGAGGTTTTCAATCAGGCGCTCTCTCATTTCCAGCAGGGATTTATTCGTTCCTTCCATTTCGTCAACTGCAAGCTCTATGGCTTTCCCGAGCCCCACTATGGAAGGGACGTTCTCGGTTCCTGCCCTCCGTTTTCTTTCCTGAGCTCCTCCGTGGAGTAGAGCTTCGATTTTTGTCCCTCTTCTTATGTAGAACGCTCCGCAGCCCTTTGGCCCTTCGAACTTATGCCCTGAAAGGGATAAGAGGTCGATATTCATTTTTTTGACATCTACAGGAATGTGCCCGACTGCCTGCACAGCGTCCGTGTGGAAATATATCCTGTTTTCCCTTGCGATTTTTCCAAGTTCTTCGACGGGCTGAATTGTCCCTATCTCATTATTTGCAAGCATTATGGAAATGAGAATCGTATCGTCCCTGATCGAATTCTTCAGATCTTCCGGGGAGACTCTCCCATACCGGTCAACCGGAAGATATGTCACTTCAAACCCCTGCCCTTCGAGCCAGGCACAGGCGTGCAGGACGGCATGATGTTCGATCGATGAGGTGATTATGTGTTTTCCTCTGCTCCTGTTTGCAAAGGCTATCCCCTTTACTGCCCAGTTATCGGACTCGGTGCCTCCTGAAGTGAAGTATATCTCGTTTTCTTCAGCCCCGATAGCATCTGCAACCCTTTTTCTTGCTTTTTCCACCGCATGTTTTGAGGTTTTCCCGAGTTCATAGATGGAAGAAGGGTTTCCGAAATTATCGGTCAGGTAGGGGAGCATCTCCTCAACCACTTCTTTTCGTACGGGAGTCGTAGCAGAGTTGTCCATGTAAACGGTTCTGTTTTCAATTGTCACGTCTTCACCTTCACAATTGTGATTTGTATTAACAATTGTGACTATTTAAGTTTTGTCCTGAAAAACACCCTGCAGAAAAAAACGAAACCTCTATAATTTAGCAGTTATCCAAAAATTATTGCTCTGCAAGGAAATCTTATTATTATTTTTCCTACTGATAATAAATATATATGTACATGCATTATATCTCACATTTCGACCCCCCCTTTAATTTTCCCCTGAATTATGGTTCAATTACCATAATTTCTAGTTAATCCCATCAGTTCTTTTTTGAAAAAGTTCAAACTCTTGATTTCATTAACCAAGTGTTACATCACAAACTGTATAGCTACCGCTACATATTTTCCGAAATATAACCTTTTATTCAGCCTTATTCAGGAAGTTCACCCAGACTCGAGATTCAAGCCCAGTACCTTTACCAACTTGTTCAGGTGATCTACTTTTCCATTTTTTGTGATAATCACACGCTTTCCATCTATAGTCATGATATAATGGAAGGAAAGCAACCTCAGCATTTTTTCTGCTGTAGGGTTTTTCAGGATAGACCTCCCAAAATCAATACGTAAAGGCTCATTTTCCTTTTTCAGATTTTCTCTTGCTGTAATCCTCATAAGTACCCTTACTAATAAGGAAACATGCAGCAGCATAAGCAATGCTTCAATACGTTCTGGTTTTTCCAGAAATATCCTGTAAAACATAGAAGGTTTTTTCAATTCTTCAAAGTTCGTTTCAACAACTTGTTGGTTTTTATATAACTGAAAGATTTCCTTATTGTTTTTTGTATCGAAGGGAACATTTGTAATCAGTACTACAGTTTCCAACGACTGATGGCGCTTTTCCATTTTTTCCTTGTTTTGCTCAAGGCTTTTGAGTTTAACGTAAAATTCACTGGTGATTTTCAATTTTTGTTGACTCTTGGAGGGTCTTCCTTTCGGTCTTTTTTCAATTGTTTCTTCTTGGATCTCAAATGTGACATTGAATAATGAGGGTTTGTACTTCTTAGCAAATTCATCCATTGCTTTCCTGGCATCTGCTTCGCAAGCGAATGGTTTTTTAAACTCTTTCTTTATTCCTTCCTCAATTTTTTCTCGTTCCTTTTTACTTTCATTGGCTAACCTTTCATCACCATCAAGCTTTCTAAAAACGACTAACCGACATTCATTTCCATGAACAATTTTATCAAAACCTTGCACTTCATACTTTGTTGCTCTTTTAGATTCTTCATCTTTACAGCAAGGTCCTACGTATTCCCATTCATTGAGCGAATAAGCCTCAGATACAGTCTTTTCTGCAATCCTGGAACAGAATTTCTCTGGGCACCTGGAGATGAAACTGAAAGGATTTGTTTTATCGAAAAGGACTCCAAAATTCTTTTTATTCACCAGTTTCGAATCTGCTATGAAGATCGAATCACTATACATTTCACCAAATAAATCCCTGAAATGGCGCATAGCATCTGGGAGCCAAACAGTATCAGCAGTGTTCCCATCAAGTGTTTCTGTGTAAAGAGGAAGTCCTAATTCGTTTGTAATCATTCCGCTCATAATTTGTTTTTTATCAGGACGCTTATCTTTGCTATAACCGTAAGTGACCTTCAAACCTTCATAATTTTCCTCTTCACAAACCTTAGAATCTCCGTAGTAAACATGAGATGTAGTGTCCACTTGGAATATTCGACCGAATGGAATTTTGAAGTTTGCAAAAACTTGTGATACTACCATGCTGAAAAGACCTGGGCAACCTGCTTCATGAACTCGATCCAGCAACAGACCTAAACAATCATCATTGAAGTATGAGTGGGGATAATCTTTTCCAAAAACAAGCTCAGTATCCATGAATTCAACAATCTCTTCAACAGAGCATAAAGGATATCGTTTATCTGCGCGAAAAAAAGGAGTTAGCACTATACTCAGTGCCAGAGTTCCTGGCGGAACTCTCCATTGATCTCGATCCCATTGGATGTTGTCATTGATAATGGCTTCAAAAGAAATTTGATTTAAATAATGTTTAGGAGCCAAAACTGTGAATGGGGTCGTATTTGTCTGTGGAAATTCATTTGTATTCAAGTGTTCGGAAATATTATCACAGTTGGAAGTATTTTTCATGCGAGATAACTCTCTGTTTTTATTTTAGGCTTTGAAGAATTTGTTTGTTATGTTATGTATTATATGCAGGACGTTATAAAAATCAAATCCTTAGGAATAATGTGAAGATGAGAATCGTTTATAAAAATTGAATGAAGAAAAAATTAGGTCTTATCGGGAAGATGGGGTCGAAATGTGAGTTATATTTGTTCGCAATCGCAAAACCTCAAAAAGTGATGATAATTATGGAAACTCCGTGTCAGAAGATTGTGTGGGATCTGGTCCCCGCAATAAGGGCCAGTCTTGCAATCGAACTTGTAAATAAAGGACAGTCACAGGCAGCTTCCGCAAAGCTGCTGGGGATTGCCCCGTCGGCAGTTTCCCAGTATATTTCGGGAAAAAGGGGGTACAGGATCGAGTTTCAGGGTGAGACGAAAGAATTGATCGAAAAACTTGCTCAGGACTTGATCGACAAAAAAGTCGACGACTTTGTTCCAAGGATCTGCCGGATCTGTACAAGTGCAAGAGGGATCGAAGGCAGTTGCAGTAGCACCTGTGTTACCGAGGAACCGGCAGCTAAAGAGAAAAAACAGAAGTGAACTGAAAGCTAAAAAGTGAACTGAAAGAAATGAGTATTTTGATTTTGAATAAGTTCGCTTTACTCAGTCTATTTTATAACCTTAACTCTGCCTCATATAGGAATTTTTGGTTCAAGAAAATTATTCTCTCATTCCGGGGGACATTTCTTTAATTTTATCGTATCTCTTAATTGCGGCACTGGATTCCAAATTGTTATTCCTCTAACTGGCAGGCGGGATCCGGTATCGCGTGGCGAAGAGGGGGTACTGAAAAATCTACTTTGGGACTTCGGAATAGATCAATCAGTTAATCAGGGACAACCAAAACAAAGTGAAATAGAAAAGAGGTGGCGCACAAAAATGCGCCTGACTTTCAAAAGGAGCAGGCTTAAACACCTGTGGAATCGATTGTATTGTGTGATGCAGGTTCCGGGACCTCCTCTTCTTCGTCTTCAAACCTGAGCCTGAAAGCTTTATTCAGGAAGTCGGGTGAGAATTGCGGTGTCATAAGGCTTACCGCGATCAGGGTAAGGATAGAGATAGGAGTTGCGATCAGGATAGGGTCTACAACGGTCCAGGTGCCCGAAAGCAAGGTTGCTTTCCCGAAAATTGCCTGGCAGATCCCTAGAGGCACTGCTTCTGATGCATGGACAAAAGTCAGCCAGAAGAGGCTGCTTAAAGATCCGATTACAAGGCTTGTGGTTGCTCCGGCTTTTGTCGTACGTTTCCAGAATAGGGCTCCGATGAACAGGGGCAGGAAAGCAGATGTACAGAGGCCCATGAACATTGCCGTAGCTCTTGCAATAATACTTCCGGGCAGAATGTACGCCAGAAAGACCGCGGCCAGGATGGTGAAGGCAATTCCCAGTCTTGTGACATGGACGGTCGCCGAGGACTTGCCTTTCATGAGGCTCTGCTGGTAGACGTCGTATCCTATGGCTGTACCCATTGTATGGAACTGGGCAGCTGCGGTGGACATTGCCGCTGCGAGAAGGCTGAGCATGAAGAGTGCTACAAACATTTCAGGCATTGCATGGTTCAGGAAGGTAGGCATTATAAGGTCAGTGTTTCCATCCGGGACGACCTGAAGGGAAATCATGCCTGTGGTCCTGTAGAAATATACATTGGAAAGAGCCCCTACAACATACGCGACTCCTGCCATTATCAAGATAAACGGGCCGCCGACAGCGACTGCTCTTTTCAGGGAGCGGTCATCTTTTACAGTCATGAACCTGACCGCGAGCTGAGGCTGCGCAAGCACACCTATTCCGACTCCCAATATGAGTGTGGAAATCATTGTCCACCATAAAGGAGACCCGGATGCCGGCATTGAAGTCCAGCCCTGATGTCCCCGGTCTATAAGGGCCTGGGGCACAAGGTTTGCCATACTGGTAAGGGCCTGGTGGGCTTCAACGACTCCTCCAAGCTTGACATAAGTAAAGACCAGCAGAAAACCCATTCCCAGTAACATCAGGACCGCTTGCATAGCATCCACATACATTACTGAAAGCAGTCCTCCCTTGAGGACGTAAGAAGCGATTATAATAGTGAAGATTATAAGGGCAATATTGTAGTTAACTCCCAGAGTTGTCTCAAGGAATCTCCCGGCTCCTATGATAACGCTTGCAGCGTAAAGTGGCATAAAAATACCGATCAGAAGCCCGGAAAAAGCCTGAATAAACCTTGACTGGAAGCGTTTTCCTATGAATTCAGGATAAGTTATAGCTCCAAGGTTCAGCCCCATACGCCGGGTACGAGGGCCAAAAATAACAAAGGCGATGAATATCCCGAAAAAGATATTCATAAAAACAAGCCACAGAAGCCCCATTCCTATTGAGGCGGCTACTCCTCCGAAGCCTATTATTGCAGAGGTGCTGATAAACGCAGCTCCGTAGGAAAGGGCCATGATTGCAGGGTGCACTCCTCTACCGGCAAGCATATATCCTTCGGTCTGGGAATTCTTCCTGTATCCCAGGTAGGCAACGTAGAAAGTGGCTGTAAGATAAATGATAACAAACAGGATCAGGGTTGAAGTACTTATTGCCATAAAAATCATTCCGGATATTGTTAATGCGATTGGTTCCCTTTCTTATGGCATTATCGAAAAAGTCGGTTGAAGCGAGATATAATGCGTGAAAGGGAAAGCATGACCTGGACCTCTCTCTTTTACTGGTCCTGAACTGATGTCCTCGGAGTCCCGTTCTTGACTACCTGTTCTTCTTCCCCGCCTCTCCAATTCAATACCCCGTAAACCATGCATCCGAGTGCGCTTAATACGCAAAATACATATGCAAGCCAGATCTGTGGATCATCAATTCCTAACATCTACACACCTACCAACAATTTCCTGCTACCAGCTAACATGACACTTGTTAACACAGTACATTATAGCTTTTTGTTATTTAAATATGTTGAGCGGGGTAAATTTCGCATTAAAGTTAATTCTTTAGGAAATATGCCCTTTGTTCAGGGAGTTTTCAATTTCTTTCTCCCCCCTGCAGCCGGGTTTACTCCATTCCTTTTCCCAACTTCCCTGCATTCGCAGTCGGCCTCCCAGCCAGATAAATACCGATTGTCAGGCTGCCCCCGGGCCCGGGAGAAACTGACTGACAAAAAATATTCTTCCCGGTAAAAAAGCGCTTCCTTAGATCCGGAAAATATCTCGAGAGTATTGAAAAAGGCTACTATGAAAAGAAAAAACTTACAGGTGAACCCCTTTCAGGGCTCATTGTTTTCTTTTGTGGATTTCTCCCTGGGATTTTTTATCTCTGCGTGCACTCGGTAATTTCCCCGCTGAGGTCTTCTCTTAGCATGCCGGCAGCTTTTTCGAAATCATCGGTCTGGCCAAGTACCCACATAAGCTTGACAAGGGCAGTTTCGGGAAGAGTATCTTCTCCTTCGATTGCCCCGGCTTTCAGCATATCCCTGCCTGTGTCGTAGACGCGGTCGCAGATCCTGCCGTTAAGGCACTGGGAAGTAACTATTACGGGCATTTTTGCATCCGCAGCTTTTTGGAGCAGGGGAATCCATTTTGTGGAAACGTGTCCCAGGCCTGTCCCTTCAATAACAAGCCCTTTGTAGCCGTTACTTATATAGTAATCAAGGACCGTCGGATCCGCTCCCGGAGTGAACTTCACAAGGGCACACTTAGGTTCCATTCCCGGTTTGAATTTCAGGGCCTTTTCTCCGCGTCGGGTGTAGTCAATAAATGTCTTTATATCTCCTGTGCTGTAGTCTACTGTTCCTACCGGGAGGGAGTTTACGGACTTGAAAGCGTCCCTGCGGGAGGTATGAAGCTTCCTGACTTTTGTTCCGCGATGGATTTCACAGAAGTCGTCCGAGGTTGTGCCGTGCATGACCACCACGATTTCGGCAATATCGCTTATGGCAACCCGGGCTGCACAGATTGCGTTCATGGCGTTGTCGCTGCTCGGGCGGTCCGCGCTCCTCTGGGAACCAACAAATACGATGGGTACGGGCGTTTCGATCATGAAGGAAAGGGCTGCGGCCGAGTACATCATTGTGTCTGTCCCGTGAGTTATAATTACTCCATCAGCTCCGGCTTCGATCTCTTCTACAACGGCTTTTGCGAGGTTTTGCCAGGAGTAGGAGTCCATGTTTTCGGAGAGGATGCTTGAGATTACTCTGCCTTTGAAGTCCGCAATCTCAATCAGTTCCGGGATTGCGGCGAGGATATCGTCAGCAGTAAACTGGGAAGTGACTGCACCTGTACGGTAGTCTATTTTGCTGGCAATCGTTCCACCCGTGGAAAGAATTGAGATTTTCGGGAGTTTTTTCCCGGATTCGGGAAGTTTTTCTTCGTCGGTTTTACAGCTTTTCCCGCCTTTTCTGTCTCCTTTTGCAGTTTCTCCGTTCTTTTCAAGAAGGGTTATCCCGACCTTATCAATGGAAAAACCGGCGTTATACCCGCTTTTCATTTTTATTGTGATATATCCTTCCATGGAAGGCATCACTTTGCCTTCATAGACAGTACCGTTCTTTTCGATGCGTACCCAATCGCCCTGTTTGAATTCCATGAATAATCCCTTTTCCGCTGGTTTTTGAGGTGCCGTATAATTTGCGTGATAGTAAGAGGTCTGAATAATATTAAAGTTCGATGCGTTATTGAAACTAAATGGGTTTTTAAAATTAAATGTGTTCTTAAATTAAATGTGTTATTGAATTTGCCTGTTCTCAGGCTTTCCTGTATTCATCGACTACTTCAAGCAGGGCTTCAAAAGCAGAGTCAATCGAATCTTTGATGGTTGCAATCTCCTGCTCGTTCAGTTCAAGTTCGGTCTGCCGCCTTCCAAGGTAGTGCTGCATTTCTTCCGGAGCAGGTCCTCCCTCAATCTTTCTCCTCTTTATGTTGGAGACCGGGTTAAGAGCTTCCTTTACCATCTTTTCCGTCAGGCCCTTACTTGAAAGCGATTCTCCGAGCACGATTTCTGCCACAGAGTTAATTTTTTCTATTGTGGGCTTTTCCCCTTCCTTTGCAAGCATCCCGACAATCTGGTGGGCAGTTCTGAAGGGAATTCCTGTCTCCCGGACAAAGGTGTCCGCAAGCTCGGTAGCCGTTGTAAAGCCTGTTACGGACTGGGCTGAAAGCACATCCGCATGGATTTTCATGGTCCTTACCATTCCTTCCATTACTCTTACCGACGCCCTTACGGTTTCTACCGAATGCCAGATATTGGGTGTTGCTTCCTGCAGGTCGCGGTTATAACTCAGGGGCAGGCCCTTGCAGATCGTAAGGAGGGACATAAGGGCTCCCACTGCAACTCCGGTTTTTCCGCGCATTAATTCAGCGGTATCCGGGTTTTTCTTCTGGGGCATAATCGAGGAGGTGGAGGCGTACGTGTCGTCCAGTTCTATGAAATTGAACTCGGATGAAGACCAGATTACAAGTTCTTCAGCCATCCGGCTCAGGTTTATCATGAGGTTTGAAAAGACCGAGGCACATTCGATCAGGAAGTCCCGGTTGCTGACCGCGTCCATCGAATTTTCCAGCAAGCCTTCGAAGCCCAGAAGTTCCTGGGTCCTTTTCCTGTTGAGGTTAAAACCGGTAGAGGCAAATGCAGCAGCTCCGAGCGGGCAGAGGTTAACCCTGGAAAAGGCGTCCTGCACCCGATCAAAGTCTCTGCCGAGTGCCGCTTCGTGGGCACAGAGGTGGTGGGCGAGGGTGGTCGGCTGGGCGTGCTGAAGGTGGGTAAAACCGGGCATGAGGGTTTCTGTATGTTTTTCTGCCAGAGAAACAAGGGTTTTTCTGAGGGCAAAGATCTCTTCGAGCAGGCCGAGAAGTTCTTCTCTCAGGGTCAGCCTGATGCAGGTTGCAACCTCATCGTTTCTTGAGCGCCCGGAGTGCATCCTGCCTCCCACATCTTCTCCAACCATGTCGATGAGCCTGGATTCAAGGGAGATATGGATGTCTTCATAGCTGAAGTCGAGTTTTTCCATTCCTTCTTCCCGGATTTTCAAAAGCCCTCCGAGGATTTTGCTGCAGTCTTCCGCACTTATAATGCCCTGTTCTTTCAACATTACTGTGTGAGCAAGGTCCACTGCTACGTCAGCACTAAAAATCCACCTATCGGCCTCCATTGAAGAAGTGTAACGTAAAATTTCCTCGTCCGGGGCTGCTTCCAGCCTTCCTCTGCGTAAAATGTTGCTCATCGGTTTTCCTCAGTATAATTGTGAAGTAAGTCTAATATTGTGAGAGTCTTTATGTAATAAAGGATTCTGTGAGATAAATGATACTGTGAGCTTGTTCGGGATCTCTATTGATCTTAATCTCTATTGATCTTAATATCTTAGTCTCTGTTTTATCTTCTTTTTCGGGAATGCAAGATATGAATCTCTGTGGCGTGGTATTATTCCGAACACTTAAATATGAATCGGTTTTCAGGGAGTTTCCTGTATGGTAAATGAATACCACGAGTTTTTACCATTTTTCGTAATAAATAAAAATAAGTACCTGGGTTATTCAATTTTTACATAAAGTCTGTTTCTTGATAACCTTGCGTGTGGTGAAAAACTCAAAGTGGATTTTCTACATGGCCTTATTGAGAGTATTATAAATATCTGGTGAACAACTCTTTGATAGGAGTAAGAGTCGGGAAAAGAGTTGAGAAGGGAATCTGGAAAGCACTCGTGGGAATATGAATAGTAAACTGATTATTCCTTTATTGCTTTCAGCGTTAGCTTTGATGGGAACCCCTATGGCATCAGCCAGGCCCGGCTATCTGGAACCGCTCAATCAGCACCATGACACTGTAGAAACAGGGCTTGATTCGTGCACTAACTGTCATAACGGAGAAGCCAGAAATTTTTACGGTAGAGCATACGCAGGAAGTGGAAGAAATTTTACAGTAATAGAAAATCTTGATTCGGACGGGGATTTACGAATCTGGTCGAAATAAATGCCTTGCCTTTTCCATGAAATCCTGATGATTTTCCGCAAATTACATCAGAAACTCCGTCCAAAACAACCGTCAACGCAACTGAGCCCTCAGCAGGTGCAACGGAACAGACAGCTTCCGGAGTTGTCAATACCCTAGCTGGTGAAATACTCAATTTCCTTAAACTTTAGCCTTCCATTCATTAGCCTGGACCTGCTTCATAATATCCGCAGTTGTCTCCGGTTTTACAGTGCGGTAAAGATGATCGTCAGATGGAATCACCTCAACCATAACGTCAATCATCTCTTGCGGATCATATTGTTGGGATAAAGCGTCTCTATAGTCCGGAAGTTTGGTCAGACCTTTTTCAGGATCATACCACTGATACGCACTTTCTGCTCCTGTATCGTTGAAACCCGTCCTGTAGGCTCCCGGGTTAATTGTTGCAACCTTCACGCCATAAGGTGCAAGCTCCTCTTTCATTACCCAGGCGATGGCTTCGATAGCATGCTTGGTAGCGCAATAAGCTCCCAGAAATGGAACCTTTAAGATTCCGCCCATCGACGAAATCCACACAACTTTACCATGGCCCTGCTTGATCATTTTGCGCACAAATCCCTGTGTCAGCTCCAGATGACCGAATACGTTTGTCTCAAAGGACTCACGTACCCTCTCCACGGGTATCTCAGCCATCGCACCGCTTTCCATAACGCCTGCATTATTGACCAGAATGTCAATATCGTAGGTCAAAGCATGATGCCTGTCTATTTCATCCCGGATGTCGAGTTTGATTACTTCAAGCTCGAGAGCCTGCTCTTTTGCTTCGGTTCGTAAATCCCAGACCTGAGGCCAGATCTGTGCAGCCGCAATAACTTTGTGACCTGCCCGCGCCAAACCAAATGATGTTCCTTTGCCAAAACCGTGCCCGGCACCAGTAATAAGTATTGTCTTACTCATAATTTCCCCCAACTGTGAAAATTTTGACCTTACATTTAGTTGTTAGACTAACCTGTAGTATTAGTGTGAATTATAAATCTAAATTATAATAACCATTCGATATATTTTTTGACAAAAGATAGCGTAATATGAAACAATAGAGGGTATTTTAAAAAATCATTTTTACTGTTAAAAGCTAAAAACTGATTTTTAACAATATTACAGGAAGCTTCGGGCAAAACCGTAAGATTTTTGTTATTGTCTTGTTTGCTATCTAGTTGTATAACTTATTTCATTAGACACAGACACAGCATTTTCACTGGGGTTATGGCAAAAAAATATCTATTCTTGGTTTTATCCCGGCCTCGTATTTGAGCCAGCTTCAACAATAAGTGGCTTCTGCATCATACCAAACTGGTTGAACAAGTTCTAAGCGTTATCAAATTAATTGTTGTAGGGCTGACGCTTACGCTTGATCATATTCTGTTACAGTGAATCTTATAGTGAATTCCGTCCCATTGTCCCTTTTCAATTCAAGTTCACCATCTAACTGGTCTACAAGGTAAGTTACCAGCTGAAGCCCAAGGCTATCAAAATCTTCAATATCAAAGTTTTCAGGAATGCCTCCACCGTTGTCTGAAACTGTCAGGATAAAACTGGTACTCCTATTGCCTTCTTTTTTGTGTTCATCATTTTTTTCTCTAAGGAGTCTAATTCGAATTTCCCCTTTATCTCTCCCTATAAATGCATGTTTGAGAGAATTGGAAACAAGTTCGTTGATGATTATCCCCAGAGGGACTGCGGTATCCATATCAAGGAAAATGTTTTCTTCCAGACCCATATTTAAGCTGATATTTACATTTCCGAGCCTGTATGTCTGGATAAGATTTTCAGTAAGTTCCTCAATATACGGCGAAAAGTTAAGTGTATCGAGCCCTTCACTTTTATGCAGTTCCTCATGGATAAGAGCCATGGATATTACTCTGTCCTGGCTTTCCCTGAAGGCTTCCATAACTTCTGAATTCGTTACGAATTCTCTGTTGCCGAACTTTTCCGCCTGAAGGTCAAGAAGGGAAGAAATAACCTGCAGGTTATTTTTTATCCGATGGTGGATTTCCTTTTTACGGGCAATCTCGATATTTGCCAGAGCTTCTTCTGCCTTTTTCCTCTCGGTAATGTCGAGAACAAAAGCTACGCCTTCATTGCACGCCTCATCGAAGGTAGCTACCCCGACAATGACAGGTACACGCGAGCCGTCTTTTCGGATGTACTCCTTTTCATAGGGCGTATTCACGCCTGCGGCTTTCAGTTCTGCGGCGGCGTGCTCATCCAGGTGACGGTACTCCGGTGGAGTCATCTTGTTCCAGTTGACCCATCCGGCCTGCAAGTCCTCACGTGTGTAGCCGACTATCTCCAGTAACTTGTTGTTGGCATCGATTACCGAACCGTCCAGGTTATAATAAAACACGCCGAGAATATTAGATTCGTAAAACCGGCGCAAGCGTGCCTCGCTCTCCCGCAGCGCCTCTTCTGCCTGTTTACTTTCCGTAATGTTCCTGGTAATCGCTGAGATAGCCACAAGTTTTCCAGATGAGTCAAAAACCGGAGAAAGAGTTAATGAAACATTTATCGTTGATCCATCCTTTTTCAACCGTAATGTTTCGTAGTTCTTGATCTTTTCTCCCTGTTTGATCTCTCCAATAAACTGGTTTATTTCTCCTTTAAGGTTATCCGTTTCGAGTATTGATACATTTTTCCCCAGAATTTCTTCAGCTGGATAACCATAAATCTGCTCTGCACCCTTATTCCAGCTGGTAATAATGCCTTCAAGAGATTCGGTTACAATAGCATCATTCGATGATTCTACAACATCCGCGAGTATCCGAATTTTCTCTTCAGCTTCTTTACGTTCAGTAATATCCTGAACTATTCCCTTCAGTCTAACAGGTATATTTTTCTCATTAAAGATAAATCTGGACTGCATATGGACTGTGCGTTCTTCCTCGTTAGCCAAGACAATCCTGAATTCGATGTTGAAAGATTTACCATTTAGAGCATTCTTATGGGCATTGTCCATATCTCTTCGGTCTTCGGGGTGGACATAACTTAAAAATTCACTGTAAAGTGGGGCTGATTCTTGAGGACCGCGTCCGAAAATACGATTCATTTCCTCAGACCAGTATGCTTTATCGGTCGCAATGTCCCATTCCCAATTTCCAATGTGAGCTATTTTTTGAGCTTCAGAGAGTCTTCTCTCTTCTTCCATTAATGAATTATAAGCTTCTTCAAGTTCAGCTGTACGTTCCTTAACTTTTTCCTCCAGATTTTCATGTGCTTTTTTTAGAGTTTTTTCTGCTTTTTTGCGCTCTGTGATGTCTATGAATGCAGAAACTGATCCTCGTGGCTTTCCCTGCTCGTCAAGCAGAGGTCTGGCATTGCCCAAAACATGCCGTATCTCGCCATCAGCAGATACGATGTCCAGCTCGCAGTTGTTTACTTCTTTACCTGCAGCCGCCATCTGCGACGGCATATTTTCAGGTGGGATCTCCCTTCCGTCCTTGAATAACTCAAACATTTCGGGCCTCTCTCCTTCAGGAGCGGATTTGGAAAAGTTTGTACCCACTGGAACCCGTAGCCATTCATAGGATAGGCGGTTACCGGTTATCTGACGCACCTGAGGGTCGTGTGTTATAAACACAGCAACAGGCACGGCATCTAATACTGCTTCCAGTTCATCCGAACGAGCTTGCTCACGTTTCTCGCTCTCTCGCAGCGCGTCCACCAGTGTATCACGTTCCGCAAGCGACCGGGCCAGCTTGGCATTGCTGTAGCTTAGCTTTGAGAACATGTTGGCAAGCTTCATGAAAAAAGCCATGCCTGTGTCCACAGCTTCCCTGCTCAACCGCGGGACTTTTTCAAGTGCTGCTATGTATTCTTCCTCATTGAAACCGTATTTTCTGGCCTGAGCCCGGAAAAGCTCGTAGTCCAGAGGTTCGTCTTCAAAAAAGAACTGCCCTGAGAAGATATTGCCGACGTGCTGGCCGCCCACCATGATAGGAGTTGCAATGTCCCACATGTTGTTCTTGCACCTGTACAGCTTAAACTCTCCCGGGGAAACACCCCCTGATAGCTTCGTGTCGCTTTCTACACAGTGCTTGCAGGTTTCGAGGTGAACCCTGTGGAATTCGGTGCAGATATCCTGCCATCCTACACCCGCCAGAACATTGCCTTTGAGATCGATCAGGCTCATGGGAATGTGGGCAAGCGTATAGAAATCATCCATAAGGGACTGGATCGCCTGGGTATCAATGATATCTGCCAGCTCCAGGTTTCCAATCTCCCGAGAGGGAGAGAGAATGCTCTCCAACTTTAGCCTGACGCGCTGCTCACTCTGACGCAGAGCCTCCTCTGCCCTCTTGCGATCGGTAATGTCAGTGAGCATGCCCAGGGAACCTGTAAACTCGCCTACCTTATTGAAAAGGGCTTTAGCATTTATAAGTGTCCATACGGGCGAGCCATCCTTACATATTAATTTAAGTTCATAGACTTCATTGATACCCTGCCGCCTCTTTTCCATATTCAGGTTGAGGATAGCCCTACCTTCTTCATCGACAAAATCCCATAAAGATCTGCCAATCATTTCTTCCAGACTGTATCCTAACATCTCCGATGTTTTCTTATTAGAGTAGGCAATCCTGGCCTCAGAGTCAATTATAAATATGCCTTCATTGGCGGTTTCCACGATATTGCGGTATTTTTCTTCGCTCTCTTTAAGCCTCTCTTCAACTTTTTTGCGTTCGTTGATATCACGGGCAACATAAATACTTCCAATGAGTTTTCCTTCAGAATCATGTAGTGGCGAGGCGCTTATCGCGAAATAACCCCCAAGGCAATTCTCGCAAACCTCTGCGGTATGCTCAACTCCGTTCTTAAGCAAATGCCGGTGCGGGCAAAAAGAGGGGGGCTCATCTGTTCCGTGAATAACGCGATAGCAGGTTAACCCTGCGCATTCTTCCGATGTCACCCCCAATTTTGCCTTCATGGCTCTGTTTGCACGGATAACTCTGTATTTTTCGTCGATTATGGCTATCAGGTCCGGCACGGCATCAAAGGTATATTCCCAATTTTTTGCAGCTTGAATAGCTTCTTTTTCCGCCCTTTTCCTTCCGGAATTTTCTATCCGCTCCCATTTTCCTTCTCTTTTGATCAAAGCGAATTGATGGTTTGAGACTACATCAATAACCTCGTCCGTGCTGCACATATCGAGATAATACGGGCACAGAGCTATCACATGGCGTTTGTCGATAATAGTGTCCACTTTATTTTCATAATCAATAAATCCGTTCCAGCCTTCTTTTTCCAGCCAGCGATTGTCCCCTGCAGCCCTCAGTCCATCATAACCCCTTGCCAGAGCCTGATCGATTTTTTCAACCCAGCTGTTTACGACTCTCTCCGGGTTGAAAATACCTTCCTTCAGATATCCACGAGTGTAAGGGACGATTTCGATTTGCCCTTTCTCCAGGTAAACATCGATATCAGGAACAGCTCTTTTCATTGCTGCTTTTGCCTCTTTTACTTCCAGAGGTTGTGAAATAATCCACACACAAAGCTCGTTATTTTCCAGCCCTGCTTTGAAGTAAGGAACCATTATGTCCATCACATCTTCTTGTGTGTGATAAAATTGACAGAAATGTGTTCCCCAGGGTACATCTCCAATAATATCAATACCGGAATTTCTCAGTTTTTCTCTCATTCCGTATTTCTCCAGGTTTGAGGATATGATGGCAAAAACTCATTGCTTCCAGATGTTCGGTTCTATCTTTTCATACTTCCTAACTTCTATCGACCGGATCCCGCTCTTTACAGGTCACTAGAAGATTTTTACAGCAATATTCAATTGCCTTAAGGAAAGTAGATTCTATAATCTCTTTTCAACCAGACCAGCGAGTTGTATGGAAGAATTTTCGTTTACTCCTGGGTAATTAATTTATTGATTTTGTAGCAACTACTGTATTACATTATTGCAAAAAGCCTGTCTTTTCGTGCTTTAGCTAAAGTTGCAAGCTTTGTTTTATCTCTAATATTCATATTAGCTCATCCCAAAACCAATTTTATTCCCATATCAATAAGAGTTTCAGAACTATTTTCCTGATCATAACCTCGATTGATTATTCAAAGTTCAAGGTTTAGGGATGTAATTTTGAGTTTTGGGATCGTCTCTCTAAGTATCAGATTATATTATCAAAGTATTTGCAACTACTTATTATTTAAGTCTTATATATAATTGTAATTATTAAAAATATTAATTTATATTTCTCGCATATCAGAACTTCCACCAAAGAATCAGTGACAGAAGGAATAGCTGAATTATCTCGCCTGACTCGTAAAAACTGTATATACTGTTGGAACTATCCGAAATACCAAGTTCTTTTTCCAGAAATACCTTGATGCCTGCGTTTTTTGCAACTCCGCCCACGAAAGCCACGTTTTGTTTTAACCCGACCTGCCGGACCATAACCGCAATCCTTCTGGCGATACTTTCAATGAGCCTGCTGCTATATCTTCTTTTTTAAATCCTCTAGCCCGGAGATATACAACCTCGGACTCGGCAAACACAAACGAAGGAATTTTTGATATGAAATGGGAATGAGCGATAACATCTGGCAGTTTCCTCTTCATTAACTGATTTTCATTTTAAAATACCATCAAAATGACTCCCGTAATCCCCAGCATAACAAAGATTCTGAGGGTCTGGGAAATCAGAATCGTTTTCATCCCTATTTTTGGCCCGAAAATCCCAACGTAATGCGGGATATAAATTCTCAGTGTCCCGAGGCTTGTAACGATATTGCCTACTAAGAGGACGATTATGACTTCGATTCCGCTTAAGATTCCCTGTTCCATGAGGTTTGATGCAAGCGTGTAGGCTGCAAGGTGGCTTGCAAAAAGGGCTGCAATTACCGGGAGCCCTTCCACAGGTACAGGGAGGTATTCCGAGATCGGTTCGAGATATGAGCCAAGAGTATCAAAGACTCCCAGGTCCGTCAGAATAAAAACCAGGACGGTTACCGGGATCATCACTTTGAAAATCCTGATAAGGGTTTTCTTCGAAGTCCCGAGACTTTCTTTTAAAGCTGTTTTTAATACCGGAGGTTCTTTTTTTTCAAAGTCTTCAAAACGCACTTCTTTTTCTTCAAGCAGGAAATGCCCGACAATAAGGACTATCAGGGTTTTTATAAATCCTACAAGGGTTATCAGGCCCACGTAAATGATTCCCGTTGTCCCAAGCAGAGGTACGAGTATAGGGAGCAGGGTCTTCCAGTGCATGACAATTGCAGGAAAAGAGTTCAAAACAGAAGCTATGATCAGTTCATCTTCCTTTATGATTCCTCCGTCATACATACTTTTAAGTGAAGCATTGGCTGAGGATGTGGATGCAAAAGCCGTAAGGAAACCCACTCCGCATTCTTTTCTGAGATGAGCGTAATTTGTAATCGGTCTAACCAGAAAATCAAATTTATAAAACCAGCCGAGGCTTACCAGAAGTTCGGCAAGGACAACTCCAATGATTATTGAGGGACCTGTTTTTAAAAGGTACTCAGCCGAGTGTATGAGGGAGGCAGGTAACATTCAGTGGTATTGAAGGACTAAAGTTTATTAATTTATCTAATATAATTCATAATTTTCTTTTTCAAGATGAAACAGGATAGTTAATTTTTTCCGGGTTTTCAAAAGCAAAGAACGGTATGCTTCAAAGTATGCTCAAAATTATGCTTCAAAGTATGCTCAAAATTATGTTTCAATGTCTATTTCAATGTCTGTCCCAAGAAACTATATTAAATAATAGTAGCTAATCCCTGAAGGAATGCTGGGGAAAATAAAGCGCTATTTTGAGGTTACAAGGGTCATTTTGAAGTACGGCCTTATTCAGGAACTCTACCGGGAACTGCGTACCGATTATATCTCGAATCCCGAATGTACCTGTACTTTTGATCTCGAAAACAGGCAGACAGCAGTAAAACTAAGGCAGGCTTTCGAAGAGCTAGGGCCTACTTTTATCAAAATGGGGCAGACCATGAGCAAGCGGCCTGACCTCGTGCCCCAGCCTTTTGTCATTGAAATGGCAAACCTCCAGGACAAAGTTAAGCCTTTGCCTTTTGAGGAAATGGCTGAATCTCTTGACCTGGCCTGCATTTGTGAGTATCTCTCTCCCGAGGACAGGAACAGGAAAAAAACTGAAGAGGAACTGAAGGCTTCAAGGAAGAGAAGAGCTAAAGCTTTCATTGAAATTTTCGATAGTTTTGATACAAATCCTATTGCCTCCGGTTCGATTGCACAGGTTTACAGGGGCGTCAGCGAAGGCAAGCCGGTGGCTGTCAAGATTCTTCGTCCGAACCTCATTGATATTATAAATATTGACCTTTCGATCCTTGATGATTTCAAACCTGTGGTTAAAAAGGTTTTCAAGGTAGGTAATAAATTCGATTTTGACGCTTTTTTACGGGAAATCCGGGAGATGCTTACCCGGGAAGTTGACCTAAGGATTGAAGCAGTCAGTATGAGGCGTTTTGAGGACAATTTTAAGAATGTAAAAAATGTTGCCGTGCCGAAAATCTATCCCGAATACTGTTCAGCCAACGTCCTTACAATGGAATTCATTCAGGGGACCCAGATAAAGGACATCATTGGCATGCCTGTGCCCCAGAGCAAAAAATCGGAATATACGCGCACGATTACCAAAAGCTACCTTAAACAGGTCTATATCGATGGCTTTTACCATGCAGACCCTCACGGCGGCAATATGCTGGTTGAGGAGGACGACACCATTGCCTTCATTGATTTCGGGGCTGTAGACAGTATCGACGACGAGCTCAAAAAGAATATGCTTGAGTTTTACTACGCTATCAATAACAGGGATGTTGAAGGTGCAACCCAGGGTTTCCTCAGGATAGGGGATGCGGACCCCAGGGACGTGGATGTCCGCAGGCTCAGGAAGGATATGGACGACCTTATTGCAAATCAGAACTATGGGCTTGAAGGCAGGCAGAGCGACAACTACGCTAAACTCGGCCTGAAGTATGATATCCGGCTTCCCGGAGAATTTTCAACCCTGCAGCGTGCGATCCTGCTTATCGAAGGGGTCTGTCTTGAACTTGACCCCCGGTACAACATTAAAACCATCGCAATCCCTGTCCTTATGGATGCCTACAAGAAACTCAATTCCTCCAGGGGAACTGCTCTGCATATCGAATTTTCCACTGAGCCCGTAGATGAAAAAGCTGAATTGAGGGCTGCAATCAGGGAAGTTGCTGACAAAATGGAAGACATAGGGGACAGGTTCCTCGAAGGGAAGCAAAAAGAAAGCAAGCGCAGTATTTTCTCAACGGAGTTTTTCCTTGCTGTTCTGCTCATTGTCTCGACATATATCCTGTTAAACGGCGATGCTTTTTTTTGGGTAGGGTTTTTTGGGTTTGGGGGAGCGGTCCTGATAGCTCTCATTATTTCATTGCGCAGAAAATGAAGTATGCGCAGGGAATGAAGCGGAAAGTTAACTCTCCAATACAAAAGTTCTAATAAACTGGAATTAAAATAATACTGTACAGAATAATAATTGCTATATCGGTTCTGCTCTATAAATTTCGGTAAAACCGGGCGAGTCAAAATTGGGATCTATACAGGGAAGGGGGTGTTTTCTCTGGTACAGGAAACCATAAAAATTGAAGGTATGGAATGCGATCATTGTGTAATGAGAGTGGGGAGAGCTATTGCTTCCGTGGAGGGGGTAGTGGAGGTTGATGTGAGTCTGGAAAAAAAGGAAGCAATTGTGGACTTTGAGGACGACAGGACAGACTCCGGAAAAATAAGGGATGCAATCCGGGATGTCGGGTACGAGCCCTTATGATCCAGTTTTTTATGTTGATCTATATTTTTCTGTTTGGCTTTGGGTCTTCTGTCGTATTGATAATTAAGCGGTAGGTCTTTGCGCGCCTAAGTTTATATATAAAAATGCATAAATAATATTTCCAATGACTATTCGGATAGTGGTTTAAATAGACGGATTTATGGACAATTACGGTTACGGCATGATGGGGTATGGAGGTGTGTTTTTCGGGCTTCTTTTCTGGATTCTTTTAATTGTAGTAGCTTATCTGCTAATCAAATGGCTTGTTGAACAGAACAAAACCCGCGGTGGTGAAGAGAAGTCTGCGCTGGATATTGCGAAGGAAAGGTATGCTAAAGGCGAAATTACTGAAGAAGAATTTGAAGAAATGAAAAAGCGCCTAATATAAGACGAAAACGTGGATATCATACACGAAAGCTATAGAGCAAAAGATTCAATTAGACTATGGAAACAGCACCAACTTCAGGCCCAATAAAAGTATGAATACTGCTTGAAGGTCTGGTTGAAGGTGATGACAAGAACATAAACCAGGAGGAACAACCCTAAAGCTCTTGAAAGGATCTCCTGGGAGATTCTCAAAGACAAAGATGATCCTATGAAACTTGTGACGATACCCGGAAGGTCGAAGGCGAGGAAAAGCTTCCATTTTATACCTTTCCGGAATAAAAGCATTTTCCAGATATCGTTAAACCGGTGAATTATGTCCACCGGAAGAACGTAATAATCTTCTTTTTTCATAAATTGAGCAGGTATGGATAGGGTCCAATTTTTTTATTATCTTCTTTCATCTCTGTTACAAATTCGCTTCTGATGTCACTCCAGTTATCTTTGTCTGCCATTATGTAGTAATCCATATCGGAATAATTAGTGTCATATGTTAGCCTATAGTTCCGGGTCATGTGTTATTTCTTTCATTTTGAGTTTTCCCTGTGGACTCTTATAGTTGGATAATTTCGGGACAAAACATGTTTTTCCTTCTGACAATCGCTTAAAAATGAAACAAAATTAGGAAATATTTATGTATTTTATTACTTGCACTCCGGGATATTTGCACGCCATCTCTGGAGGTTATTCAAGGAGCAAAGGAACTTTTTTGTCCGTGACTCCACTCTTCTTCTGCTGTAAGAATCATTTATTTAAGGATAAGGGTAATTAGCAAACAGACAGATAATTATTGCAGTTAACAAATCCAGTAACTGGCTGAGATCTTTCTTTAAGTTTGCTGTGAGGGGAAAAGGATGAAAAATTACGACCTGATTGTAATAGGTACGGGTTCCGGGATGAACTATGTGAACTCTATCATCGATTCGAATCCTGAAATGAAAATAGCCGTAATAGATAAAGACGAGCCCGGGGGGATCTGCCTGACAAGGGGATGTATTCCTTCAAAGCTTCTGCTCTATCCTGCGGAACTTGCCAGGGAACTTGAGACAGCTCCACTTTTCGGCATTAGGCTTGAGATAAAAGATATCGATTTCCGCATGATAATGGAAAGGATGCGCAGAAGGATAGGAAAGGACATCGATATGATCAGGGATGGTCTAAACGAAAACACCTACCTTGACTATTATCACGAAGCTGCCGAATTCATATCCCCGTATACCCTCAGGGTTGGAGAAGAAACCCTTCACTCCGAAATGATTTTCCTGTGCACGGGTTCAAGACCCGCAATCCCGCCGGTTAAAGGGCTTGAAGAAACCGGCTGCCTTACAAGCGACACCGTTCTTGAACTCGAGAAATGCCCGAAAAGCCTTGCCATTCTCGGAGGAAGTTACATAGGAGCCGAGTACGGGCACTTTTTTTCAGCCATGGGAGCTGAAGTCACAGTCATAGGAAGAAACTCACACTTTCTCCCCCAGGAAGAACCCGAAATTTCCGAACTTGCCAGGATAAAGATGTCGGAATATATGAAGATCATCACAAACCACGAAGCCATAGAGGTCAGAAAAGAAAGCAATGGGCAGAAAACCGTTATTGCAAAAGACAGGAACTCAGGAGAAGAAATAAAAGTTACCGCAGACGAAATTCTGGTTGCAACGGGCCGGGCTTCGAATACTGATATTCTCCATCCCGAAAAGGCAGGAATAGAGACCGATCACCAGGGCTGGATTATAGTTGACAGGTATCTTGAAACCTCCCAGCCAAACATCTGGGCTTTCGGGGACGCAAACGGAAAATACCTGCTCAAGCATGTGGGAAACTATGAATCGGGAATAGTTTACCTCAATGCGATCATGAAGGAAAAGGTAAAGGCAGACTACCATGCCGTACCACACGCCGTTTTTTCCTACCCTGAAATTGCAGGAGTCGGGATGTCAGAAAAGGAAGCTCTTGAGGAGTATGGGGAAAACAGGGTAGTTATCGGCTTTAAGCTCTTTGAAGATACGGCAAAGGGGTCTGCTATGGAAGCCAGGGGTTACTTCGTAAAAGTGATCCTGGACAGCCTGGAAGAGACAATCCTTGGCGCCCACATCATAGGACCCCATGCCTCGATACTTATCCACCAGATAATTCCTCTTATGTACGCGCCCTCAAGAAGTGAAAAGCCAATTATCCGCAGTATGGACATCCACCCGTCCCTCAGCGAAGTGGTCAAACGTGCCTTTCACTCCAGGTTTTCCCCTGAACACTACCACCATATAATGAAACATCTCGGGCTTGAGGACTGAAAAGGTCTGTTTGAAGGTTGAAAAAACCGTTGATAGGCGATAAAAAATGAGAATTTTACTTACAGGGGCTAAATTGTAGATCAATCTGGCCCGTACAACCATATTCGCTTTATCAAACCTTTTTTCTTTCTTTTTTGCAGGGCCGCCAGGAAAGCTAACGGAGGCGACCTTATTTTGTCTTTTTTGAATTTGGGGAATCATTTCGTATCAAATCAAAAACCCACCTGCTGACACCCGGAGCAATGTTTCCGCAACGCCTGTAATATTCAACCTTTAAACCCATTTTTTCGTACTCTTCAACCAAGCCCGGGATCTGTGAATCCGTTTTGAAAGTGTAAAAATGGATCTTTCCTCCTTTTCGGACATGTCCTGAAACCTCCCCGAGGAAACGATCCATATCGTAAGGAGTAGGCACAATTGCCCTGTCAAAGCCATTTTCCGGAAGCTGGAATCCTTCGCTTTTTAAAAAACCCGGGTGGCTAAGAATAGATTCGGCATCATCCTGGATAACAGTCACCTGCCCTTCAAGCCTGTTAAGCCGGACATTTTCTTTCAGGGAAGCAAAGGCTTCAGGATTTATTTCGATTGCACAGACAGCTGCCCCTTTTCCTGCGGAAGGGAGCACAAAAGGGCCCACGCCTGCAAAAGGGATCAGAACGGACTCGCCGGGGATAACTTTTGAGGCTACACGTGCCCTTTCCCAGTAGAGCCTGGGATTGAAAAAAACCTTTCTCACATCCATTCGGTATGTGTAGCCGTTTTCCCTGTGAAAGGTTTCTGTGGATTTGCCGGAGAGAAGTTCAAATCGGGCTACTCTGTGTTCGCCTTCAAGCTTGCTGACTTTATTCAGGACAGCCCGGGTATTGCCTCTCATCGAAAGGATCTTTGAAACAATAGAGTCCCTGTAAACTTCAAGTCCCTCCGGAATGGAAATTACTGCAATGTCTCCTACATAATCAAAGCGTTTTGGGACTAAGGGGAGCAGGGAGGGGTCAACTATTCCTCTCATAGCATCTCGGAGGGTCACCCTGTCTCGAAAACTCATACCAGCATACCTCTGCTTACAATATATAAGCCTTTCATACTTGCGAACCTCTCATCCTTGCCTGTAAGCTTTTCGTAACTGACTATGAAAATTTCATGCATGTTTGTAAGCCTTGAATATCTACTTCTCAAAATTTCATACCTGCTTTTTCAAGTACTGCTAAAATTTGCATTTTCCGTTCAAAATTCGGGGTAGGAAAACAAGAATAGGGATAAAAATTTTTATTATGATTAAAATTATCCATAGAAGTATTTTTATAGCGTATATTGTACAAAAAGTGTCTATAGAACTATTGATTCTCAAAAAAAGAAATATTCAGTTTACAAAATAATAAAAACATATCATAAATCTAAAGTATAAACTATGTAATAGAATATTCACTTTTACTGATAAAAATAAAAATACATTGTAAAAAATATTTATTATTATTCAGTTTTGATAACTTCATTTAATTTACTTAAAAAGTTTTAAGATTTTATTATAAAAAACATAAAAAAGGAATTATCAATGGACGCACAAACAACTTATGGGGCTCTTGCCCTGCTGCCTCCACTTGTTGCTATCGTACTTTCTATCTGGAAGCGTCAGGTCATTGTTGCCCTGGTGTTAGGGATCTGGATCGGTGCAACCATCATTAACGGGTATAACCCTCTCATAGGGTTGCTGGAGACTTTTTCCACTTACATTGTGGGAAGTGCCATTGCCGACGTCTGGAATGCCGGGCTTCTTGTTTTCTGTCTTGCCATAGGCGGGATGATAGGGGTCATATCCAAGATGGGAGGCACAAAAGCTATTGCCACCTCCCTGGTAAAAAAGGCAAAGGACAACAGGTCCACGCAGCTTGCAGCCGCATTTATGGGAATTGCAATCTTCTTTGATGACTACGCCAATTCCATGATAGTGGGCAACGCTATGAGACCCATCACGGATGCCCAGAGGATCTCGAGAGAGAAGCTTGCGTATATCGTGGACACAACTGCTGCTGCGGTTTCTTCAATGGCCCCGGTTTCGACCTGGATTGCAATGGAAATAGGTCTGATTGGAGGTGCTCTCAGTTCCATCAATATAGAGGCAAACCCGATAATCGTCTTTTTCCAGTCTCTGCCTTTCCGCTTCTACTCAATTTTCGCCATTCTTCTTATGTTCACCCTTATTACCCAGAGAAGGGACTTTAGCAAAATGCTGGAAGCCGAAATCCGTTCACATAAGACCGGACAGGTCTATGCCGAAGGCTCTACCCCGCTCTTTGTGGAAGACCAGAATCTGCTTCCTCCCGACGGGCTGGAGGCTTCGGTCTGGGATGCAGCAATTCCGATTCTTAGCTTCGTAATCGTTGCAACTGCAGGGCTCTGGTACAACGGATACGAACCCGGGATGAGCATCAGGGACGCTTTTGGGAATGCGGATGCTTCAGTTGCCCTTACCTGGGCTGCTTTTCTCAGTTCCATCGTCGCACTCTCGATAGGTCTGACAAAGAAACGGTTTTCACTGGATGAAGGGGTCAAGGCCTGGGTTGACGGGCTCAGATCCATGATAATTGCAGTGATCATCCTGGCCCTGGCCTTTGCCCTCAAATCCGTGATTTCCGAGATGCAGCTGGCAGAATGGCTGGTTGCAATTACAGAAGGCTCTCTCTCAAGCGCTGTTCTTCCCACCCTGACCTTCGTCATCGCCTTATTCATCGCCTTTGCAACAGGAACTTCCTGGGGGACGAACTCCATAGTCATGCCTATCGTAGTCCCGATCGCAGCTTCGATTTCCGGGGCAACGGATGCAGTAACCCCCCTCATGGTCACAACCATCGGAGCTGTCCTGACAGGTGCGGTGCTTGGAGATCACTGCTCTCCGATTTCGGACACCACCATCCTGTCCTCAATGGCATCCGGCTCTGACCACATTGACCACGTGAATACCCAGCTCCCCTACGTGTTAATAGCCGGGACGCTTGCGATTGTCTTCGGCTTCATTCCTGCAGGGCTCGGGATTTCTCCCTGGATCTCTCTGTTTGCAGGTCTTATTGTCATCACATTACTGGTGAGGTTTGCAGGCAAACGCATCGATGACAATGGGAATGTCATCTCCTGACCGGCATATATACAGCCGGTAGACAGATAATCCCGGCAAATAGATACTCTGTAAATAAACTACTTCTCAGAAGAGGTGAATTATCTCTTCTGCTATTTTTTTTCACCATATTTTCCTGCCGTTTTTTTCTATAATCCAGTATCAGATTCATCCAGTATCAGATTCATCCAGCATCAGATTCATTCATTATCAGATTCATTCATTATCAGATTCATTCAATATCAGATTAGTTCAGTATCAGATCCTTTTCTTGTGGGTATTCGCCGTAACTTGAGAATTATTTTAAATTTCGGTATGATGGCAGGAGCTACAGCGGAGATCAATAGAAATATTAGCAGGAGGATTAAAGCAAATAAGACAAGGTATACAAGAAGCAAAACAAATAAGAAGTAAACCTGACAAGAAATGAGAAAGCTGAGGAAAAACTCGAAAAAACTGAGAAGAAACCCCAATAAAGCCAGTTCCATAAAACGCAGGCAGGATCCTTTCCGATGAAAATTGTTATAGAAACTCCCAAATACAGTTTTTCGAAATACCGGAAAACAGAAAATGGCTATGAAAGAGCCTTTTTTTCTCTCCTTCCTACAATCTTTAATTATGGTTTCATAGAGGGTACGACAAGTCCGGACGGCATGGAAGAAGATGTGGTAGTACTCGGCCCCCGCCTGCCCAGAGGAAGTACACTTGAAAGAGAGAGCTTCGACGGAGTGGTAAAGTTCCTTGATGATTCTATCAGGGATGATAAAAAACTGGTGTATATCAGTGGCTTTTGCTCACCAGTCCTGCTAGCTTTTTATTTCAGGCTTTATGCCCTTTTCAAAGTCTTTCTCTACGCTTTTCGGGATGGAAAGATCACAAAATGCCGTTTTGAAGGAATTACATTCGAGAATCTAAACTGATTCCCGGAAATTAAACTGACTTTTGAGTCATACTTTTTGTATCGGGTACTTATTCAAGTACAACTATTCGTGCATTCTGTGCGTTTTCTTTTACTGACTGGATTCCTTTAATGCAACCTTCTTCGCTTTTGTAACCCTGGCTTACAGCTATAATCTGCCCATTTCTTGCTCTTAACCTGAAACGGTATTTTCCGTCTTCATCAAGATAAACTTCGAACTTAGACATTCTATTCCACCAACTGGTCCGCTCGATTCAGAGATTCGGTCTTTTAGTGATTGCAATCAGTTTCAAATGAGCTATGCGTTTTTAGAACATTTTTCGGTATATCTGTTATTTAATCATTGAAACCTTAACTCTGCCTATTTATAGGGACTATATCATCTAATTTGCTTATTTTTTCTCATTTTTAATATCAGTAGAACGATTTCAAATCGAAACTTATATATGCCTATATTCCCTACATAATAGGGATTATGGAACCCTGGGCAAGATGCTGGCTTGAAGATCAGCGTAAAGCTGGAGAAAAATGTCTTGAAATCAAAGTTCGAGGCGCTTGTCATTATGTTTATCGCTCTACGAGTAAATATGACAAAAAAATTAAGAAAGGTCGTAAAGTTTCAGTTTACATTGGTAGACTCGACAAAGATTACGGCTTTATACCTAAAGGTGAGAAACCTAAAACTAATGTGATACCTGTGCCTCACTCTGTCACTGACTATGGAAATTCAATGATTTTACATAATATGATGGGAGAGCTCAAACCTTTTCTCATGAAAAATTTTCCGGAATATTGGGAAGAACTCTATGCAATGTCAATTGTTCGTGTAAATGGATATGTCCCCCTCAAACGAATTAAAGATACTTGGGAAGATCTCTATAATCTTGAAGGTATAAAACCAAATCTTAATCCATCCAATCTTTCAAAAGTGTTAAGGGAAGTAGGCTGTGATAGGTTTGGGCAGAATGAGCTATTCAATCATCTCAAAAATGCAGACACTCAACTCGTCTATGACTTAAGTTCCTGTTTCTCTCGATCTATGAATATTCTACAGGCTGAAAAAGGCTACAACAAAGACTGTATTCAAGTTCCCCAAATCAACTTTGCCCTTTCTTTGTGGTCTTGATAGTGAAATGCCTACTATGATCAAATCAGTTCCAGGCAGTGTGAAGGACATAAAGACATTATACAAAACAATAGAAGAGTTGGATATCAGCGATAAGATACTTCTTCTTGATCGTGGTTTTTTCTCAGAGAACATCCTTAACTGCTTAGAAGAAAAACATATCAAATTTGTGTTACCAACAAAAAGGAACAGCCACTATTATGACACAAGAATACACCTTAATGAAGAATTCATCTATCATGATAGACTCATCAAATGTGGTAAAAGAAAGTTAGGAAATAGGTTCCTATATTTATATGAAGACCTGGATCTAAGACTTGAAGAACAGAAGACGATCTTCAGAAAGAGAGAGGAAGGGAAGATCAGCGATGAAGAGTACTCTTTAAAACAAAATAGAGCAGGGAAGTTCTTGATTATCTCCAATTACGACATAGGAAAAAAGGAGATGTATGAACTCTACAAAAAAAGAGACTCGATTGAAAAGTTGTTTGATGCATACAAAACAACATTAGACGCTGACAAATTGTATCTTCATGATGATGAGAGCGTTTATGGGCATGTGTTTGTGGCATTTCTTTCATTATATGCGTACTGTAAATTGTTGAAGGCAATTAAAAAAGCAGAGATAAATGACAAGGTCTCACCCATTGATATCCTATTGAAGTTTAGAAAAGTGAAAAGTATAAACTTTGGTGAAAAAAGTATCATTACTGAAGTTCCTAAGAAAGTAAGAGAATTAGATAAAACTCTCAAATTCAACATATTCCCTACAAAAAATGGGAGTTAAGGTTGAAACTTAAACTTCAATGATTAAGGAAATTTTCGGGGTGGGTTTGAAAGCCCCTTTAAGAGATTCGATTCCATTAACTAAAGAATAATCTATCTAAAAAAGGGTAGGAAACTAAAATTGGAACTAAAATTGAGGTTTTAAATAATTTACCTGCTGCATCAAATTTACCTGTTGCATCAAATGAACTCATCGGTTAGTAGAGAGGAAACGTCAAAAATGAGAAAAATAAAGCCGGAAAAACCTTTCTGCGGGGAAAAGATACTTTTAGAAAGCTACTAATAATTTAAAGAAGCTTAAAAATAAGGAGCTTTAAATATGCCTTTTCATGTGATGCTGATCCCTACCCTGGGCTGTCCTTCCAACTGTAATTATTGCTGGAGTTCTGAGGAAAAGTCCCCGATAATGAGCATTGAGACCATTAAAGAAGTGGTAGAATGGCTTAAAGTTTTCAGGCAGGACCCTGTTACCTTTACCTTCCACGGGGGAGAACCTCTCCTTGCGGGGGCTGATTTTTACCGGGAGGCCTTACCTTTGCTGGCCGAGGGTCTGAGCCCCAGGAATATCGCTTTTGCTATACAGACAAACCTCTGGAAACTTACTCCGGAAATAGCCGAAATTTTTGCCAGGTATAATGTCCCCATTGGTTCCAGTCTGGACGGCCCCCGGGAACTTAACGACCTGCAGAGGGGAAAGGGCTACTACGAAAAAACCATGAAAGGCTATGAGATTGCGAAGGACCATGGACTTACTGTGAGATTTATCACTACTTTTACCTCCCACTCGGTAAAGTTCAGGGAGGATATTTTCAACTTCTACCTGGAAAAAGGTTTAACTCTTAAGCTGCATCCCTGCCTGCCTTCTTTGAAAGGAGACAACCCGGAAAAATGGGCACTTGACCCTGAAAAATACGGAGAACTCTTAATTTATCTTCTGGACAAGTACCTTGAAAACCTGGGCAAAATCGAGGTTATGAATATTGACCAACTGTGCAAATGCGTGTTCACAGGCAGAGGCACTGTCTGTACCTATGTAGACTGCATGGGAGATACTTTTGCAGTTGGCCCTGACGGAGGCATATATCCCTGTTACCGCTTCGTAGGCATGCCCGAATATGTCATGGGAAACGTTTATGACCGCCCTACCATTGCAGACCTTGCCCAATCAGAAGCCTGGAAGCTTATGCATAAATACAAGGAGTTTGTGGACTCTGCATGCAGCAAATGCTCTCATATCAAATACTGCAGGGGTGGATGCCCTTACAATGCCTTAGTTCCCACCGACGGGGAAATAAAAGCTGTCGATCCTCACTGTGTTGCCTATAAGATGATATTCGATGAAATTACAGATCGGGTAAACCAGGAAATGTTCGGATCTGCTGGTGGTATGGATATGTTTTTGCCTCAGACAATGAAGCCTTCCAGACCGGGTATAATGTCTCTGATGCTCAAGAAAATTTGAAAATTAACCAGAAAAAATGAGAAGGGTCACAGGGTAGAGCAAAAACCCCAGTAAATTAACCATAATATTTTTTTATAGCCTTTTAAGAGCTTTAATATTGAATTAAAGCTCTTTAATATTGAATTTTCTTTTTTGAGGTTAAAAGCAGGAGATTAAAGAAAAAGGAGATTAAGAAAAAGGAGATTAAAGAAAAAGGAGATTAAGAAAAAGGAGATTAAAGAAAAAGGAGATTAAGAAAAAGGAGATTAAGAAAAAGGAGATTAAAGAAAAATCCCTGCGTTTCTCATGCAGACTTATCATGCATAAATCATTATTGAATCGAGCCTTACGGTACCTACCTTTGTCCAGTACTTGCAAATATCACAGTACTGAGTCTCGCCATCGGAGCACAATTTCAGTTCAGAGTTACATTTTGGACATATTTTTAGATGTTTCATAGATAAACTCCTGATTTTCTATTTTTCAACTGGATAAATAATTCCAAGACAGTGCAAGAAGAAGCCCGGAGGCGCTGTATCTGCTGTATTCCCCAATACAGCCTCTTCGAATATCATGCTCCCCCAGGCAAATTGATTTGAAGAGAGGATCAGCGACCCCCAGGAGATTCTTTCACGGCTCTTATTTTAAGTTCTCAGTTTCCTCCTTATCTGTTCCCCAGCTCCAGTATATATTAATAGCATAAGTTATATTAAATAAATTATATGAAAAATTGTTTTCAAGCAAAAAATAGTTTGATGTAAAAAATTTCAAGCCCATCATCTCTTTTCTTAAGCGGGACCTGGTGATTCTGTAAAACAAGTAACAGAGGCAGTGTTCATTAAACTGAAATCTGACATTTATTTTGAAACCTTCAGGGAAGAAGAATTAAAGATATGGCTGATAGTGACCAAGAGTCTAGATTTTTCTCGGAAACCCGAGACTGGGATTTTCAGCTTGCAGTAATGATTGATTCTGATTTTTCATTATAAGTGTTTTTCATTTAGCTCTGTGTAAAGATTTTTTTGTCAAAGCCTTGTCTAAGCCACCCGAAACTTCAGGATTATTTTTAATTCTTAAAAATTCCGCTCATGCAGTCATATGCTAACGAATAAGGTTCAGAAAAAAGTTGTAAAGAAATTGTTAACCCATAAATGATGAGCTTTAGGCTCGGTTTATTTAATCCATTCTTTTGCGAATTGAGATGATTTATATAGATCCACTTTCTAAACTAAGCATATGGAAGAGGGTAAGATTAAGAACACGATAACAAGGAGTTTTGAACTTCAGGACTACAGGATAAAAGGAACAGAACTTTCTGGCTTCTGGGCCGACCTGCTCAGCAAGGAAGAACTGACGGTTGATGTAAACTACAGGCCTGAAAATGAAAAGGTCTTCAGCCCGGCAGAAACAGAAGCTCTTGTCCGCGAAGTCTGCGGAAAATGCAAAAGCTTTGAAGCCCGGCTTCCCGAGAATATAAAATGTGAAGCCACTTTCAAAGACTTCGGGGAAAAAGTCTATAAAACCGACCAGCCTGATTTTGGCCTGAAGCCAGGGGAAATGGACGAAGTTAAGGTTGCTTATCGCTTCTATGTGGCTTATTACGTGTAGTCAGTTTTACAGTAACTAAATTTGATAGCCAAATTGAATTAAATTCAGCTTAACACGACGAATCTTCACTTAAGTTCGAAAAATAAACTTAACAACACACAAAAAAACCACCCGGTAAAAACAAGAACAATGAAGCAAAAACAGAAAGGAGAATAAAAAATGTCTCAACCAAATAAAAGCCCGGGCTTCGCTGCAGTACTTTCTTTCTTTATCCCGGGACTCGGGCAGATCTATAACGGGCAAATAATGAAGGGAATTATTTTTATTATCCTCGCCTCGATTTTCGGATTCCTGACAGTAGTTTTAATCGGTTACATCCTTTATCCGCTGTTCTGGATATACAATCTCTATGATGCCTACAATACTGCCAGGGAAATCAATGAGAGGTACGGCGGATATTATTGAATAAGATTTGAGGATAAACTTCCGGAAATAATTTTTCAGAAATAAACTTCCGGAAATAAACTTCCGGAAATAAACTTCCGGAAATAAACTCCGGAAAGAAAGTTTTCCCCAATTATTTAGAGAGACAGACTGATAGAACTCGCGTCAACTTATTAACCGTGACTGGTAATGAATATCGAACTCACGATGAGCACGATAATCATTTTTCACTTTTTTATTTGACTCTTAAGCCTGAAATTTCGTTCGAGGTTTATGGTTCCGTGCTCAATATAACCTTAATTTGACAGTATCCACTAATTGATATTGAAAATCTATCCTATTCTTAGCTCAAACTAATTTGACACAGGGTTATGAATCTATCTAATTTTATAATAAATTCTATGGAATAGTGCCCATTTTTGTTACAATTAAGCTATTGATCTTATCAAAATTAGCAAAAATATAATTTCTGAGTCCATTTTTCACGAACTTTATTGTAAGTGTCAAATTTTTCAAGCTTTTTTTGATGAATTTTGTGGATTTGTGCTTGATTTCCTCAAATTCATATCGCATCAGCGATATGAATAATTGAGCAATAAATCCCAGTATAATAGCTCCATGAATGCTATTTTCTGACCAAACCCTTAACGGCTTAATCTGTATTTCGTTTTTAAGTGAGTTGAATATTTTCTCTATAGAGTCCTTTTCTCGATATATTTCCAATGCCTTTTCAAGTGTCAAATTCTTGTCTGATTTAAGGCAGAAAAATCCTTCTCTTCCATTAATTATGGAACTCTTTAGTAGTTCTATCGCTTCATCATCACTAAGCTCTTCGAGCTTAGTCTTAAAAGAATAGTCAATCTCAATCAACTCATTGTTTATTCTGAATTTTTTGGGAAGCTTTTTATTTTTGACAATTATCTCCTGTATCTCTTTTGCTTCCTGTAACTTCTTCAGGACAGTTCTTGCCTTTGCTTCCAACTGTTTTTCTTGTAATGATTCTGAAAAATAGAAATACTTAATGCTATTTGGCTTGACTATTTTTATCCCATAAATTCCTTTCTCAGAATCTATCTGTTCTGCTTTAGTTACATCAAATTTCTCAATGATTTTATCGTCACTTGAATTCAGTTTCATGGAAGTAAGATATGTCATCTTATCTTCCTGTATCAGCTTAATGTTTTCAACTGTATTAGCGCCTTTATCAAAAACAATAAGAGATCCTTTTTTGAGTTTACTTTTTACCTGGTTATACGTCTCAGGAAAATGTTTCAGATCAAGAACATTTCCTTTGTTTACTGTAACTCCAATGGGTATGTTAATTGGTTTTTTGAGTTCACTTACTCCAACTGTTATCTGAAGCTTATCAGGTCTATGATCTCTGCTATATCCAAACTTTCCAAGCTTGGATTTTGTGCCGTAAAGAGTTATACTTGTCCAGTCAAGGTTTATATCTGTCTCTTCAAAATCATAAACGGAAAATAGATTACCTAAAATATCAGAAAGAATTTCCTCTTTGTTGCGCCCCAGGATCTCAAGTGTTCTGTAAAGAACCTTTTCGTGAAAACTCTCGAGATTCAAAATCTCGAGAATTTCTTTCTGATTTAACCATTTGCCAGCTTCTTTAATGCTAAAATTCTCGGTGAGCTTGTAGCTCACCAAGCCTATTAATAAACTCAGTACTTCGCTAAAAATCTCTTCTCCATGTCTTCTCTCCATTCGTTTACCTCAGGCACTCCACTACTAATCTAACCTTCAACTTTCGTCTCAGCCATTCTTCAATGAGTAGTATAAACATTTCAAATCTGAACTTATCTTCATCTATTACCTGAGGACCTCTTTTAACAATCGTAAAATGTTTTTTCTGAAGGTATAACCATATGTTTTTTAACAGGAAAGATATCAGTGCATAAAAGTACCTGATAATTGCGTTTTTAGATGAGGTCTTTGGTTTGACCACATTCCTCATCCTGTATGAAGATTCAATAGCAAATCTTCTTCTGTAAACCGTACTGACCTTTCTTGGAGACCATTTGATTCCAAAAACGACAAAACCAAGGTTTTCACATCCTTTTTTATCTCTTTTCCCTTTCAGATACTTGACATCAATAATAATGTCTAGAAGAATCTTTTTCTTAGAGTTTTTCATGACATATTGTTCGCTACGTGCCTTATTCCCTTTCAGGATCTGTTTCATCCGTTTTCCTTTCTTGACAACTGGAACTATATGTGGAACCTGGTTACTTTGCAAAAATTTAAACACGTCAATAGAATAAAACTCTCTATCCAGGCAGAGAATTTTAATGTTAAAGTTCAGTTTTTTGATGAGGCTGATAAAATGGGAGAGGTATTCAACTTTTGTTTTATCCTTTTCGACAGGAAGAACAGATATGGTAAACCTCTCATTCTTGTTAATGATATAAAGAGAGACATATGAGTAAAAGGAGTTTGTTGACTTTTTAGCCTGCCCACATATTACATATTTTTCATTAGATGGATCTTTTTTTCCGTAATAAGGATCATTGGTATAATCAACAGCGAATTTATAACTTTTGCCTGTTTTCAGGGTTTTTATGAGTTCTTGAAGGAGAATCTTTTCATTCGATTTGATCAGTTCTTCCATGTTTAGTTTTTTAAGATGGCATCGTAGAGATGTTTCGCAAGCAACATTCTGATACTGTGTTGCAACAGAATGAACAGAATTCCTGTTGACTGACATACTCACAACGGTACGAAAAACGTCTTCACTTGTAAGAGAACCATTGATCTTGATGGTCACATGATCAGTGAGAGACCTTAATACGGCATCAATACATTCTTTTGCCTTTAATTCAAGTTTAGGATTATTTCCGGGCTTATATGATAAAAGAGACATAGGAGGGGCATTTTAATCATATATAAGGGTATCGGAAAACCGTTTTTACGAGGAAATGAAAATTAGCGAAGTACTGAAACTATTGAGATCTAAACCTCGGCTTTTATGCTTACCAAAAACATCAGAGAAATTAAGTTTTTCATAAAAGTATTGAACAGCAAGCATCGAGCCGATAGGAACACATATATTCTTGTTAGGAATAGTAGGGAATGCTCTTATTTTTGTTTTTAGATTCATCAAATCAATAACGAAAATAAGAGTATTTATTTTTATAGAAATGTCAAACTAAGGATATAATGCTCGTTTTTTTATTTGCTTCAGTCATAGTGCTGGTAGCAATGTTTGCCTCTGCAAAGTAGAATGAGACGAAAGAGAACAATCCAAAGAAGATGACTCTGATAATGGGGAATAAGAGCCAGGATTGAGTAAATTCTCAAAAACGCACATGATATTCTTCGAATAACATGCCCAAAATATGAAAGTCTTTTTTCCTTGCCTTTTTTGATTATTAACTCCATCATTCCCTTTGGACAGGAAGGTTGTTTTCTTTTTGGTTCTTCGAAGCCGTACAAAAACTAACTGTGAATTGCCATCGAAGGCCCAGATGTGACTTTGATCACGGATGCCAAATTGCCTTTGAGGCAATTCTACTGTCCTGGAAATAATGGAGTAATGTAAATTGGAAGGGGAAATAAACAAATCTTGTGGTTTAGACATTCACAAACGTTTTGTTATTGCTACTATTCTGAGTAGATCAGGTGAAAAACAGCTACAGCGTTTTGATAGAGATGATGATGGAATTTTAGCCCTTAAAAATTGGGTAACATCAGAGAAATGTGATGTTGTTGCATGTGAATCAACAAGTGACTTCTGGGTTCCGATTTATGAGGCATTGATAGATCATTTGCCTGTTATAGTTGGAAATGCTCGAGATATGAAGGCATTTACACATAAAAAAACGGATAAAATAGATTCAGAAGTAATTGCACAACTTGCATTGAATAAAATGGTTCAACCATCAAGAGTTTTTCCGAAAAGGCATAGAGAATTCAGGTCATACGTTAGGCTCAGGTTAACTCTTGTAAGGAAAAGAACAGATATAAAAAATGAAGCTCATGCTATTCTTTCTTCTGAAATGTTGCATCTAGGTGATGTGCTTACTGACATTTTTGGAAAAAATGGCAGAGCAATTCTAGCAGGAATTTCTTCAGGCAAGAATGTTGATCAGATTATAGAATCGCTTTCTCCAAATGTAAGGAAAAAAGGTGTTCAGATAAGAGAAATTCTAGACAGGGAAATATCCCAGAGTGCCGCAATCAGGCTTCAAATATGCCTGGACCTTATAAAACATTTAGATGATGAAATTGAAGTTCTGGAAAGGGAAATTTTCAATTATGCTTATCAAAAGCATAAAAGGGAAATGGAAATTTTACTTTCAGTTCCAGGTATTGGAGAAATTGGGGCAGCAACTCTAATTGCTGAGATAGGAAATTTCAGCGATTTTTTATCGGGAGATAAACTTGCTTCATGGCTTGGTCTGGTTCCAAATGTCTATCAATCTGCGGATAAATACCATAACGGAAGAATCACTAAGAGAGGATCTAAAGTAGCAAGGTGGATTCTAACTCAGATTGCTCAGGCAGCAGCAAGAAAGAAGAACAGCAAGTTAAAAGAGTTTTTTAACAGGAAAAAGAAGACAATTGGACATGCAAAGGCAATTATTGCCCTGGCAAGGAAAATTGCAACGATAGTATGGCATCTGATAACAAAGGATGAGATGTACGAAGATGAAACAGGGTATGAAAAGGGGGAAGTTAAAAAGAGGAAGATTGTGGAGACCGAGATATTCTCGGTTGATGAACGGATAACAATAATTAGTGGAATAATTGCAATGATGGGAAAAAAGGATGGGGAGAGTACGTGATGATATTTTTCATCACGGACTTTCATGCCAAAAGAAAGAAAAAGAAAAGGTTAATCTTTAGGGGGGTTCGCGCCTTAAAAATAGTCGCTTATTTTTGATTTCTGCGGCTGAAAATAAACATTATTCCCAGTATTGCCGCAACGGGCAGGGCTATTGTGGGGAATTCGGGAATATGGGCGCCCCCTGTAACCCAACTGCTGTCTTGATTTTTTCCTGAAACATCCAATATATCAGTACCAAATCCAAGATGTACAACAATACTGTTTTTTAGAGCATTTTCCGGAAGCTGAGCAAGTGACTGATTTAGCTCAATTACAATCGGCCCTCGTGATTTTGTTTTATCGGTAGATTTATCACAGAGGGTAAAGAACTCGCCAAACCCGGCAAAGTTACTTTTGTAATCAGATGTATGTGTCCATACATTATCACTATGATCAGGATCGGCGACACTTTTTACATACTCATTTCGAAGATAAAGCCTGATGCCTTTTATATCAGCCTTTTCACCATTTACAACCGTACTTTCGTCCGTGATAATTATGTGCGTCCCATTGCATGTCACCTTAATACTTATGCCATCAACGTTTTCGCTTGTATTCGTTAAATAAAAAGTTTCCGCACTTGCAGTGCCAACCATAAGCAACAAAAGTGCAAGAACTCCAATAATATATTTTAACTTCACCCGTCAAACCTCCTTTAGAGAAATTAATTGAATGTTTTTTTATACATCCATAAATAGATAAACTTATTTAGTTAAATATATTTTATACAGTACATGAATTACTGATAATATAATCAGCATCAATAAAGATCTTCATAAAAATTAAATTATGGAATTTTTTGAGATCTAATTAATATAAGAAATCATATATAATTACAAAAAAAGTAAATATTGAAGCAAATTATATATCTGACCTGGAGTTCCCACCAAACTTAGAAAAGTTTGAGTTTCAGGAATGCCTAACTCTGCAAAATATGTAATAAATTTGATGTAAAAATAAAAAGACTAATATAGATGAATGTTTAACCCGGGGCAATAGAAAGAAAAGAACTACAAAAAAGTAAGAAACTGATGGAAATGATTTTTATCTTCAGGGACTAACATCACTCTCAGCTTATTTTTATATTTTTTTCCAGCTTCTTCATTGGTCATATTTTCCGAAGCACATTTTGTGTTGTTTCTACTCATGGATATTTTATGATTTCTGGAAATATCTGATCCTGGAACACAGGCACCTGATTCTATAATCAATCAGATAAGAATATAAAGCATTCATTTCCAATTTACATGTATTTAGGTAACAAATTAATTTAAGTTCATAACATAAAATATTAAATAGATCAAAAATAATTGTATTTTGATTTAAAAAATATCGAGGTAAACAAATGAAATTAAAACCAAGCAAAAGAGAGCAAATCTTTCCCCTGCCTGTTGCCCTTATTTCCACGGTTTCCAAGGAAGGAATCCGAAACGCGGCTCCCTGGTCCAATGTAACTCCAATCCTCCGCCCCCTGGATGAAGTGGTGCTCGCTTCCTGGCTCAAGCGCGATACCCTCGCAAACATCCGGGAAACAGGAGGATTTGTCATCAATATACCTCCAGTTGAGATGGCAGAAGCAGTCATGATCTGTTCTCGAAATTATCCGCCGGAAGTAGATGAATTCGAAATGGCCGGGCTAAAATCCCATCCCTCGGAGGAAATTCTGGCTCCCGGTATTGAAGGATGCCTGGCCTGGGCCGAATGTACCCTTGTGGAGGAAATCCTGAGAGAAAATTTCTCCCTCATCATAGGAAAAGTTGTTAATTTAGAAGTAGATGAGAAATTCTTTGATGAGGAAGGCAAAATGGATTTCGAAAACGCAAAACCAATGTCCTGCATGCTGGGATCAAAAGGCCTTACCTTTACCTGCCCCAGAGACAGTGGAAAATCAGCAGACTATTCCGAAATGTTTTTGGGAGGAAAAGAGGCTTTAAGCCCAAGACCCTGAATTTTGTCCTTAACGGCTTATGAGATAAATGAGATAAAAGAAAATTCATTATCCTGTGAAGTGATATGATGGACTATTTTATTCAAGAGTCAGTCTTTTCAAGCTACTTCACACCGCTTTTATCTCTTTTTCCAGGTTCTTTATGAGCTCCCTTAGCTGGATTGCGCGCTCGAAGTCCAGCCTGTCGGCAGCCTCCCTCATCTCGGCGTCCAGTTCGATAATTACATTAGGGATATCGGTCTTCGGGATGTGTTTTGTGTCGGTAATATCCACGACCTTTTCCCTGATGGGTTTCCGGATGGTTTTCGGGATTATGCCGTGTTCTTCATTGTAGGAGATCTGCATGGAACGGCGGCGTTCGGTCTCATTTACTGCTTTTTTGATGGAATCTGTCCTGTTGTCGGCGTAGAGGACGACCTTCGAACTGGAGTTCCGGGCTGCGCGGCCTATGATCTGGATAAGACTCTTTGAGTCCCGGAGAAAGCCTTCCTTATCCGCATCAAGGATTCCGATAAAACCTACTTCGGGAATATCAAGCCCTTCCCTGAGCAGGTTGATCCCGACAAGGACGTCGAACTTGCCAAGGCGCAGTTCGCGGATGATTTCCGTCCTTTCTATGGTCTTGATATCGGAGTGCAGGTAGCGGGCCTTAATCTCATTTCGGGCAAGGAACTCGGTCAGTTCTTCTGCGAGCTTCTTGGTAAGGGTGGTCACAAGAGCGCGGTCTCCCCTCTCCACTATTTTCCGGATCTCCTGCATAACATCCTTTACCTGGCCTTCAAGGGGACGTATCTCAACCTCAGGGTCAACGAGCCCTGTCGGACGGATGATCTGTTCCACAATCCTGGCAGAATGCTCCCGTTCGTAGTCCGAAGGGGTTGCCGAGACGAAGATCACGTTTTTCATATATATTTCAAATTCTTCAAATTTCAGGGGTCTGTTGTCATAGGCACTGGGGAGCCTGAAACCATAATCGATAAGGCTCTTTTTCCGAGAACGGTCCCCATTGTACATCCCGTGAAGCTGAGGGATTGTCTGGTGGCTTTCGTCAATGACCAGGAGGAAATCGTCAGGGAAATAGTCAAGCAAACAGAAAGGCTGCTCTCCGGGCTGCCTGTGGTCAAAGTGCCTTGAGTAATTCTCAATGCCCTTACAGTTGCCGGTTTCCTCAATCATCTCCATGTCGTAGAGCGTGCGTTGTTTTAGCCGGTGGGATTCGAGCAGCCCGAGGGTGGGGAGGTGTTCTTCAAGCTCTTCAAGAATGGACCGGATTGCACTTTTCTGCTCCTCTTCCGGAATAACATAGTGCCGCGCAGGGTAGATGAAGAAGTAGTCCATGTCTTCTTTTCGCTGGCCTGTCTGCTTGTCCACTTCGGAAATCCGGTCCACCTCGTCCCCGAAGAGTTCGACCCGGATGATGTCATCGAAGTAACCGGGAATAATATCAATGGTATCTCCTTTTACGCGAAAACGTCCGGGCATGAGTTCCATGTCGTTTCTTTCAAACTGGATGTCGATAAGTTTCTCGAGGATTTCTTTTCTCTGGACCTTATCTCCGACCTTCAGTTCAAACCCCATCTTCTGGAAATTCTCAGGGTTGCCAAGCCCGTAGATGCAGGACACCGAAGCCACCACAATAACGTCCTGGCGCGACATCAGGGAGGCTGTGGCTGCAAGGCGCATCTGTTCGATCTTCGGGTTTATCTGGGCATCTTTTTCAATGTACTGGTCCTTAGCAGGGAGATAGGATTCAGGCTGGTAATAGTCGTAGTATGAAACAAAGTACTCAACCCTGTTTTCAGGGAAGAACTCCCTGAACTCGTTATAAAGCTGGGCAGCCAGGGTCTTGTTGTGGGCAATAACAAGAGTCGGTTTTCGAACCTGGTTTATAACATTTGCAACCGTGTAGGTCTTTCCGGATCCGGTCACCCCGAGCAGGGTCTGGAACTGCTCTCCTTTCCTCAGCCCTTCCACAAGTTTTTCGATCGCCTGGGGCTGGGACCCTTTAGGTTCAAACCCGGAGACCAGTTTAAACTGCGGGCTGTCCCAGTACCGCGCATCGTGCAGTAGTTCGAACTTTTTTTTGGATGACTCCCCGGATGTCTGGCTGGAAACTTTCATAGAATCAAGACCTTCTTAAGTAAACGGAATTAATTGACATCGATGATTGAGGAAACCGACAAGACAGAAGGCTACGATTTACCGTGCACTACTTCTGTACATTACGATTTACTTTATCAACGATTTTTGTCTTAACAGGCGGTTGTAGGTGATTGCAAACCTGTGGGCTTCGTCCCTGATTTCCTGGACAAAGAGAGAAGCCTTTTCATTTTTCTTGACGGGAAGAGGGGATTTAAGCCCCGGAACATAAAGTTCCTCTTCTCTTTTGGCAATGGAAATAATCGGAATCCTTATTTTCAATTTACGGAGTTCCTGGAAAGCTGAAGAGAGCTGCCCTTTCCCCCCGTCGATAATAATTAAGTCCGGCATTTCGTGTTTATCTTCAAGCAGGCGGGAATAACGCCTCCTCACAACTTCGGCAATGGAAGCAAAGTCGTCAATCCCTTTCACACTTTCGATTTTGAAGCGGCGGTAGTTGTGTTTGTCAGGCCGACCGCCTCTGAACTGGACCATCGAACCTACGGTAGCGGTGCCCGATAGATGGGATATATCGAAACACTCGATAACGTTCGGGAGTTTGGGGAGAGAGAGTTTGCTCTGCAGGGCTTCGAGTTTCTTTCTATCCCCGAAAAATCCTATCTCGACATTTTTCAGGACCAGGTCGAGAAGTTCTTTTTTCTCCCCCTGCTTCGGAACCGTGACCTTCACTTTTTTTCCTTTCACATGCGCCAGAAACTCTACAAGAGACTCTTCAAGAACTTGAGGAACGATCAGTTCCTCAGGAGGGTCGTTCTCGGAATAGTACTGTACCAGAAATTCTTGCAGGAAATCTTCCCCGAAAGCAAAAACATAGTCCTGCTTGTCTTCCAGGGTCCCTTTGTAGACCTTGAAGAGCATGAGATAGACCGTATTGTCCCTGACAATGTAATTCAGGATATCCTCATCATGTTTCTTCTGCCTCTCCATGTTTTGTTTTTCCTGCAGGTATTCGAGGGCTGCAATCTCATCCCTGAGAGCCATGGCCTGCTCAAACATCTGCTTTGCAGCCATCTCTTTCATCTCTTTTTCCATGGACTCGATGAGTTCTCTGATGTTGCCTTTCAGGACAGAAGTGGCCCTTTTTACTTTCTCTCCGTACTCTTCCTCGGAAATGCTGCCTATGCAGGGGCCGCTGCAGGCTCCGATATGATAGCGGAGGCAGGCACGTGAGGGCATTTTTTTACAGGTTCGGAGCTGGAAGGTTTTTCTTACGACCTCGAAGATGTAGTCCCTTTCTTTTGCAGAAACGAAAGGACCGAAGAACTCCCCGGCTCCGGTATTTTTCCGGGCAATCCTGATCCTGGGAAACTTTTCCCCGGTAAGGTGGATGCAGGCATAGCGTTTTGAATCCTTGAGGAGGATATTGTACCTGGGCCAGTGCTTCTTGATAAGGGTATTCTCAAGGAGAAGGGCTTCTACCTCGGTATTTGTAACAATGAAGTCAAGGCCCCTGGCAGCCTGAACAAGGCTGGCTGTTTTAGGGTCATGGTCCCTTTTCTGGAAATAACTGTTCACCCTTTTTTTAAGGTCTTTTGCCTTTCCCACGTAGAGCACAATCCCTTCCTCATCCTTAAAAAGGTAGCAGCCGGGAAGATGTGGAAGGACTTCCAGATCAATCATTTTTAGCCTCATTGCGTTCAAATTTATTTTTCTCAAATCCGGTTTCCGGGTTCTTGCTAATCAGGAGTTCTTTTTCAGATTTTAATTTATCAGGATGCTTTTGTGTCCGGAATCACTCAAAGTGCCTGGCCTTCAGATACCTCATCCGGTCCTTCGTCGAAGTCTTCAGGTTCTTCTTCAAATTCTTCCCCGGAATCACCTTCAAATTCCCCGTGACCTGTCTCGAAATCTTCCCCGTCCTCAAAAACAGCCTCAACCGTCTGTAGACCCGAGTCCAGATAAGAGTTCTCTTTCACTGGAAGCCTTGCAGTGAGGAAACGCCCTGTATGGCTTTCCGGGATCAGGGCAATTTCTTCAGGTGTGCCTGTGGCTACAATCTCCCCTCCTGCATGCCCACCTTCTGGACCGAGATCGATTATATGGTCTGCAGATTTGATGACGTCCAGGTTGTGTTCGATTACAACCACTGTATTTCCTTTCGAAACAAGCCCGTTAAGAACTGAAATCAATTTTTTGACGTCGTGGAAATGCAGCCCGGTTGTGGGCTCGTCAAGCAGATATATGGTCTTTCCCGTGCCCTTTTTTGAGAGTTCGCGGGTAAGTTTTATCCTCTGGGCTTCCCCTCCGGAAAGGGTCGTGGAACTTTGCCCGAGCTTGATGTACCCGAGCCCTACGCGCGTGAGAGTATCGAGCTTGCCTTTGATTGAAGGGACGTTTTCAAAGTGCTCTGCAGCCTCTTCCACAGTCATGTTCAGGACTTCGGAAATCGATTTGCCCTTATACTTTACCTCAAGGGTCTCCCGGTTATAGCGTGTACCCTTGCACTCTTCACACTCAATGTAAACATCAGGCAGGAAGTTCATCTCGATCTTGATCAATCCGTCTCCCTGACAGGCCTCACAGCGTCCTCCCTTTACGTTGAAAGAGAAACGTCCGCTTTTGTACCCGCGGATTTTTGCTTCCTTGGTCTCGGCAAAAGCCTGCCTGATAGCATCGAAAACCTTGGTATAAGTCGCAGGGTTCGAGCGAGGGGTCCTGCCTATGGGGCTCTGGTCGATAACTATTACTTTATCAATCTCGGAGTCAAAAATCAGCTCTTCATATTCCCCGGGTGTTACATTAGATTTGTTGATCTTTTTCATCAGGGCTTTGTAAAGGGTATCATAGATAAGGGTAGACTTTCCGGAGCCCGAAACCCCGGTGACTACAGTGAGTAGTCCGATTGGGATGTTTACATCTATATCCTTCAGGTTATTTGCCCGGCAGCCTTTCAACCGGATGAAGGTCTCGCTCTGTCGGCGGAGCGCGGGAGGCTTTATCTGCTTTTCTCCTGAGAGGTACTTGCCTGTCAGAGACTCCGGATTTTTCTCAATTTCTGCAGGCGTCCCTTCTGCAACCACAAACCCTCCGTGTATCCCGGCGCCAGGTCCTATATCGAGCACGTAGTCTGCTGCCCGGATGGTGTCCTCGTCATGTTCTACCACTATGAGGGTGTTCCCGAGGTCACGCAGGGTCTGCAGGGTCTGGATAAGCCGCTCGTTATCCCTCTGGTGCAGCCCTATGGACGGTTCGTCGAGCACATAGAGCACCCCCATAAGGTTTGAGCCGATCTGGGTTGCAAGTCTGATCCTCTGGGCTTCTCCGCCTGAGAGGGTACCTGCACTGCGAGAAAGGGTCAGGTACCCAAGCCCCACATGTTCAAGGAAGCCAAGTCTGGAGCGAATTTCTTTTAAGACCTGTTTTGCGATTTCCTGCTCTTTTTCGGAGAGTTTCAGGTTTTCAAAAAACTGGATACACTGGATAATGGAAAGGTCAGTTGCATCAACAATGGATTTGTCACCGAGCTTTACTGCCAGAACTTTTTCTTTCAGGCGTTTGCCTTCGCACTTTGGGCAGGGGCGGACCTGCATGAATTTCTCAAGTTCTTTTCGCCTATACTCGGACTTGGTCTGGTTGTAAAGCCTTTCGGACTGCGGAAGAAGCCCTTCCCAGGTGCCCTTGTGGGACCAATGGGCATCTCCGTTTTTCATGCTCATGCTGAACTGGATACTTTCTTCCGAGCCGTACATGAGAGCGCTATACTGCCTTTCTGAAAGGGATTCGATAGGGGTAAAGATGTCAAAACCGAAATGCTTTGCAACAGCTGCCAGGTGCTGGCTTCGGTAGCCGTCAAGATAGTTCCTGTAAAGAGCAACGGCTCCGTCGGCAATGCACAGGCTTTTGTCCGGAATTATGAGGTCCGGATCAAGTTCCATTTTAATCCCGAGCCCGTTACAGGCTTCACAGGCCCCGAAAGGACTGTTGAAAGAAAACATCCTGGGCTGGAGTTCCTCAAAAGCCATCCCGCATATAGGGCAGGCCATGTTTGAAGAATACAGGTGATCTTTCCCTTCCGCATCCACGGCGATCAGGAGCCCTTCGCCTTTTCTGAGGGCATTTTCACAGGCTTCGACAAGCCTTGACCGGTCTTCGGAAGGGTCCAGGCGGTCTATTACCGCTTCGATGTCGTGTTTTTTGTAGCGGTCAAGGGAGATTTCGTCATCTGTCCTGTGAATCTCCCCGTTTACCCTGGCCCGGGTGAAACCTTCGCTGTTCAGGTCCCTGAAGAGCTGCTGGTAAGTCCCTTTCTTCTGGCGGATTATGGGCGCGAGGATTGTAACCATCCCCTCACATTCCCTGCTGAGGCTGTCTGCGATCCTTTCCGGGGACTGTGACTCTATTTTGATATCATGAATTGGACAGTAAGGGGTTCCAACTCTTGCAAAAAGCAGTCTGAGGTAGTCATAAATTTCAGTGACAGTTCCCACCGTACTCCTGGGGTTTTTAGAAGTTGTTTTCTGCTCTATCGAAATTGCCGGAGACAGCCCCTCAATACTATCCACATCCGGCTTGTTCATAAGCCCGAGGAACTGCCTTGCATAAGCTGAGAGGGATTCCACATAACGCCTCTGTCCTTCGGCATAAACAGTATCAAAAGCCAGGGTAGATTTCCCAGAGCCTGAGACGCCTGTAATTACAATGAACCTGTCCCGCGGGAGTTCAACTGTGATATTTTTCAGGTTGTGTTCCCGCGCCCCTTTGATAATAATATTTTTCATTTTCCTTCTCTCAGGTTTTTCTTGTCTCGGTGAATCGGTTATTGAGATTTTTAAGGTAAGAATTTAGTGTATGGATGTTTAAGGTGAGAATTTAATATATGGGAGTCTGATCTTCGAGTCTGGGTGTGTGAATATTCAGCATATTATAACAAAAAGTGAGCCCTTTTATTAATAAAGTGATATAGCGGATTGAAAGTATTAAGTCGGCAAAATAAATAATTTCCTAATTAAAATATGTTGAACCGGATCTGTCGTAAACGAATCTTTCATTGCTCTCATTTCTAATTTTTATCCTGTTCTCATTCAATACTTTCAGCTTGGAAAAATCATTCCTCCTGCAAAATAGTTAATAAACCTGTGAAACCGGAGCAGCACCCCAAAAAAATAAAGAGGAAATCAATCGGGAAAATGCAAGAAGAGTAAAGTTTGTGGTTTCAACCATATGATGAGCTGGTAAATTATGTTTATTGTATAAAAATTTATCTTCTTTGGAATATTTTAATAATTACATATTAAGTTAGTATATAAGTAAAGTAGCGAGGGGCAAGAATTTCCGTATGTTCACTAAAAATATGTTCCTTGAGAGCAGGTCCCAAGGCTTGAAATTGCTTCTTTGAATCTCGCATTTTCAAATCCATAGAGTCTCAAGACTATTTTTTATTTCTTCACCTGAAATACAGGTTCGAGGCGTTTACGAACCACAATGATAAGTTTCCCTTCCCGGACCTGCAGTAAGTCCAAGAGTTTAGGAATTATTATCATCTGTTCAATTTTAAAAACAAAACTCTGAAGAGCAGAAAATATTTTCCTGAAATAGTAATGCTTATTTTAGTTAAAAACCGACTAATTGTAGATGGATATTCCAGAGAAAAAAGACTTTCGAGGAGCTAACCTCCAGGAAGCTAACTTTGAAAAGGCTGACCTCCGGGGAGCTGACTTTTATGAAGCCAATCTTCGTCTGGCTAACCTTCAGGGAGCTAACCTTCATTCAGCTAACCTATACGGAGCTAACCTTCATCTGGCTAACCTTCAAGGAACTGAACTTGGAGGAACTAACCTCCAGGGAGCTAACCTCCACCTGGCTAACCTCCAGGGAGCTAACCTCCATCTGGCTGATCTTCATCTGGCTAACCTTCATCTGGCTAACCTTCAGGGAACCGACCTTTACGGAGTCAACCTTCAGGGGGCCGACCTTCAAGGGGCTGATCTTCAAGAGGCTAACCTTCAAGAGGCTAACCTTGAAAAGACTAACTTTCAGGGAGCTAAACTTGGAGGAGCTAAACTTGAAGGAGCTTACCTTATAGGAATTCGCTTTCAAGGGGCTAATCTTCAAGGAGTTGATTTTCATGAAGCTAACCTTCAGGAGGCTAATCTTCAGGAGGCTAATCTTCAGGAAGCAAAACTTGAAAGGGCTGACCTTATAGAGGCGAATCTTGAAAGCGCCAATCTTCAAGGAGCCAACCTTCAGGGAGCTGACCTTCAAAGGGCTGACCTTTATGCAGCTAATCTTCAAGGGGCTAATCTCCGGGGAGTTGATCTTGAAAAGGCTCACCTTAAGATAACTGACCTTGGAAAGGTTGACTTTCAGGGAGCTAACCTTAAGGGAGCTCACCATTTAACAATGGATCAGCTTTCTAAAGTGAAAACACTTTATAATGCAAAATTAGAAGAAGAACTCTTCATATCGTTAAAAGGGAAGTACCCTTCCCTCTTTGAAGTACCGGAACCGCAGGACCCGAAGGACCAGGAATGACAGCAACCAAAAGGCAAAAACTTTGAGAACTATTGACTCTGAATTCCGTTTTTTTGCCATGAAGGAAAAGGACGAAAGGACCAACTATATTTTACAGAACTCTCGACGCTACCTTGAAAAAATGCTTTTCGCATCATTCTTACGCAAATCCAAAGAAATTTTGACTTTTTCCGGTTAAACTTTATATAAAAACTGATCTTTTTGTTAAGACAGCTTTCATAAAAAAAGTTTTGCATAAAACTTACAAAGCAGCATTGCGTTTTTTAAGTTACCCACATCCCAAACAAAATATACCGGGGATGGGATTCGAACCCCTTAATTCCCTGGTCATCCGTCAGCTACATGGTTGATATTCCTGGATCAGACTTCCCAGCGCGGCTAATGATTTTATTTTTATCTGCTGTAAGCAGGTGGGTTCAAGCGGAGCGCTGTGCGTGGAAAGAAAGAACGCGAGATGCAATTAACGGGGATTCAGGAATAATAAAAACTAATTAACCAAGGGCTAATAAAAACTAATTAACCAGGGGCTGCCTGAAGTAAATGAAGAGGATAAAAGAGGGAAGATTTTCAGCGAAGTACTATACTTGTGTAGTAGTCTATTTATACATCTTAACTGTACGAGTAGTGGTATGAAGCAATACAAAACTTTCAGACTTTCCAACAGTGTATTGTCAGACCTGAAAGCTTTGCAGAAAGATGGTGAATCGATTCCGGATACCATCAGAAGACTGAATAACGATTACTCGGATTGTGTTGAAGAAATTCATTACAGGTATTCAAGAGATATATTGAATGACGGGTCATTTACTCAGTATATTTCTATCACTGCATGTGACAACAGTAGGTATGGTTTACGGTATACTGAATATTTCATGAAGATAGGGGAAGACCTGAACGACATTGTTAGGCTCCCAAAAGACGTTCTCGACGAAATCAGTTGGCTGTCGCAACACCCGGACGAGATATTCAATACTACTATGTTCACGTTGATATCTATTAAGAAAGCTTTAATGGAATGGAATGGAGAAGAAAAAAAATAAACTAACATTCTACTTCTCTTTGTTAAAATTCCTCTACCCATTTTTACTGATTCACAACCCAACCTGCTTCATTACTCTGTTTTCTAATCCTTCAATGTGGTAGCAGGAAATAAAAAATTTCTTTCTGTTTTAATTGCGTTGTGGAGCCTTCCGGGACTACTTGGTCCGTTTGTTTAAGGGCGATAGCCCCTGGCCTTTGTACGTGGCTTCTAAGTGATATCTACGACTAAGAGATTATAACTTTCCTTTTTCAATAATCTTCCCATGTGGATGACATTCTCCCCCAATCAGCTTTTACCAGATCCACAAGTGCTTGAAAAGAGAACTCACCCATCCTGTGCCCACCACGATATAATTCAAGGACATCACGATTTAAATCCATCACATACGCATATGCGATCAAGTCAGTAGGTTTTTCTAATGAATATTCTCGATGTTCTGGAATGATTGGCAGTCCAAAAAGAATTACGTACTCAAAACATGCCATCGGATCAAATGAAAATTGAGTATGCCAATCTTCGTTATACTTCAAAGACTCTAAAATTTCTGGGTCTCTGATTAATTTTTCAGCTTGCTCTTTAGTCGGATTATCTATTTCATCAACCCATTCAACTTTTCTAATGTTTTCCTTAAAGATCTTCATTCGTAAAGAATCCCTCTGAAGTCCCCTTACAAATGATACAACTTCCGTTCCTAATCCTTCAGGACCACAATCATGCGACTGATAACATAAATGAAGTTCCTTATCAAATCTAACTCCGACTAATCCGTTAGTTAACACCTTTCATTTCTCCGTCATTTTTTCCAATATAGAACTTACGCAGTTGAACTGAGAAATAAATAGCATTGGACTTTTAACTGTCCAAAAAATAAAGTTGACCCAAACGTCTATTGCGTTTGATTTTATATTTCAAGTGAGTAAGTCCTAATAAGTAAAAATTAAAAGCTTGGGCTTTCTGGGATAAAATCAAAAAGGATTTCTCAGAGTTCTTCACCGCTCTGTGGAAAAACTGAGCATTCCAGGCAAGCCCACATTAAATTTGAATTTTCCGGAACCTGAGGTTTCAAGAATCTGTTGTTTTATATAATACAGTGCATTCAGAAGGCTGTCACTGTCTTCAGAGTCCATATCTCCGGCATAGGGATGGATATTTTCTTCAAGGGCGTCCAGAAGCCGTGGATCAATATCATTTAAGAAGTGAGCATCCAGGACCAGAAGGCTTGAAATCTGCTCGTAAAAACCTGCAAGTTCCTTAAGCCAGTCCGGGACCCCGTAACGTGTTGCATATTTCTGCCTGTTCAGGAAAAGAAGGTAACTGGAGACAGTATTTATGAGATTCTCAGTTAGCCTGTTATCCGGAAATACGATTGGGAAACGTCTCAGGACTGTAGGAGCCGTATAATCCGAGAAGATCATTTCAGACTTACATACCGCAGGAAAGAGCCTGGCAATCGGACTGTTCAAAACTGCAGTAACATAAGGATACTTACTCGGGTCTTTGAGAACAATCCCGCAGCCGTCTCCAAACACAGAATTCCCAGCAGCATCATATGCAGCCTGCAGATGATAGCCTTCAGTCGCAATAATCTTAGGAGTGTTAAAATACTCCAGAAGCTTTTTTCCTTTTATACTATAGTCTGCGGAGTTAAGAGGGGAAATGTCGTGACGGAACTGCTTTTTGAATTCCATAATTCTCCTGTAAGCCATGGGGAACCTTGCCTCCAGCTCTTCGGGGGGAACTACATTGTATTCTTTCTTTTTACCCCCCTCGGAAAGCTCATACGGCAGCATAAAACGGTAAGGTGAAGAGCACGCAAATTTTTCGGAAAATGTTCCTGATATATACGGATAGACAATTTCAGGTTCTGAAAATACAGGTTTACACAAGCCTTCGCAAAGATAATATGAATCTGAACCGCTTTCCTCGGGAAGGAGAAGCCTATGCATCAGAATGTTTTTTGTACTTACACCTTCAAAAATGCTTTCGGAGACATCTTCAAGTGTAACCGGAATTTCACAAATTTTTTCTACTATTTTGTTTTCTTTGAGTAACATCTAATTTTCACTTCTGTAGAAGTACATCGAGAATTTTGTTTCTCTGGTGTTTTTTACTTTCGGGACTTAGTTACAATGATAGACGTATAATTGATGGTCATCTCAGGATTTCGGACTTTTAGACCCCTATTAAAAAACTATAATATCCCGGCCTTAAATATGTAGTATTAGTTTATTGTATACACGCAATAGTAAAACAATATAGTATATAACTGTATTTTATAAGCATAAATCATGATGAATGCCATGAGCCGTGTCCTTGAGTTATTGATTAAATCTGGCAAAAAAGATCCCATAAACGTTAATGTATATGATTTTAAAGATAAAGAACTGGGAAAAGTAAATCCTTATGGAGTCTACGATATTGCCAATAATGAAGGATGGGTAAATGTTGGCACGGATCATGATACGGCATCTTTTGCAGTTGAAAGCATATGTAGATGGTGGAATACAAGCAAATGGAATTAAATAGAGCACAGGTTATTTTCTTAAATATCCATGAATTGGAGAAGGAAACCACTTGCGAGCTACGAAGTAATTGTGAATCTTATTGCGGCAACAACTACATAAAAAGAGCTTAAAGTTAAGTGCATGTTAGATAAGAATGAATACCCAAAAGGGATTAAATCACAAATATGCCCCAGGCAGGCGCAGTTTTTACTTTCTGCGCGCCCTTTCAGGCTTCAGCTGCGACTTCCAGGACTTCCTGAGCGATCTGGATAAGCCTGAACCAGGTATTCAGGGCAGAACGTAGGGAAACCGCATCGTCGGCTTTAACCGTAAGTACAAGACAGTTAGAACCTTCAAGGATCAGCCCTATTTTTGACCTTTCAGAGAAGTTCTCGTTAAGTTCCGGAAGTACAGCCTGATAGATCTTTTCGGCAGTTTCGGTTTCAAATGTAAACTCTGCGGAAAGTTTCAAAAAATTCCTCCTTTTAGAATTCAGTCCTCAAAATCGGCTGGAAATTCCTGAATTGCCTGAAATTTCCAAACATTCCGAACAAAATGAAATTCCAGCATCTTTAGAAAAACGGGTTGAAAGAGGGTATTTGGTCAGTGTTTTTTAAAACCTTTGACATTCAGTTTAAAAAGGGACTTCCCACTGTCCGTGAAATCAATCTCTTTTTCCCCTGCTACTAGCACTGTGGAACGGAGAGGGAGCTGATCGACTTCCTCACTTTCGACTCTCTTAAAATAGAAAAAAGACTCAAATGCGTCCGCAATCTCTCCCTGACCTGCAAGCAACGGTTCAAGATCCGAAAACCAGTAAGAACCTATGTCCTCAGAATACCAGTCCGAAAACCTGAGGGAAAAGAGAAGGTTCCCTGTATAGTCGTAAAAGCCGAGTTCGCCGGGGTTCCCGTGGTACTCTCCCACGACTATTAAAGGCCCGCCCTCTGCAAACTCCATAAGTTGCTGCATACCCATCTTGCCGCGTGTAATGCATTTACCGGTAATGAAACGCGATAGAAGTTTACAAAGTGTCCGGGTCTTTGCAGAAGGTTTGCGAGAAGTAGTAATTAACATACCTCTCCTGACGAGATTTGAGTATTTTTCACTTTCGCTCCACCCGGAAACCATTTTCATTTCTGCTTACAGTGGAGGTGGGTATATGGGAATACATAATTATCAAGTTAACGTAGGCCTGACCCCGAGTAGAAGAGAGAACAAACAAAATATTCGATACAGGCATAAAAAAAGAAAATGCTTGAGAGCATTTTCATGTCAAATAAGAAATCACTAAATTATGAGGTTGTGTTTCCTAAATCACTTATAAGTATTTCACTCTTTTCTACGCTGGAACACGAACATTAAACCCATTATTGCACCTATTGGAAGCACGATACTTGGAAACTCCGGGATATTTACATCATCCTCTGTTTCATATGTCAAATCATCGCAGGTTAAATAATTGGAACTATCGTGGAAAATTATGTATGCTATATTTGATCCTTGCACTTCAAGATAAGTAGTTTTATGGAGGTTTGAAGTACCATTAACGCTATCAATTTTTAGGCCGCTTTCGTCGTATGCTTCCAGGGTAACATTACTAACGCAAGTATACCATAAACCAGCCCTTTTAACCGGTTGATCAAACGAGGCTCTAAGTTCTGTTGGGACGTAGGACTCACCACCAAAGTGGAATGCAACGACATGTGTCCCAGAATGAGGAGGATAGTCACCATAATTATATTTTGGTACCACAGCGATGCCTATATCATTACCACCTGAGAACGTTACTCCAGAGTAATGTGTTCCAAAATCCTCAATTCCATCTCCCTCAGATAAGTCTTCAAAATCAATCGTAGTAACAGTTCCTGCAGCCGCTGGAAAAACCACTAGCAAAACAATGAAAACTGTTAGTAATAGATTTCTTGGCGATATTTCCTTCATAATCTACCCCTACTTCTAGATTTTTTACTAATTTTTTTTGAAGTTATTTGCCTAACTTTATTAATATTTTAAACCATGTTTATTTAAATTTTATAAGGATTTTTTTGCCTGAAAGCAAAGGAAAAATTATGGGAAATTTGAGAAAGTTTTTCTCAATTCCCCTTTTTGTTTTTCATTTTTCTCCTCGTCAGATCATTGCAAACATATCCACAACATCATCAAAGTCTATCCTCTCATTCCCATTGAAGTCGAAATACTCCACAGGCATGTTTTCCTCTACCCAGTCCATGTTATGGAAGTAAGCTACTATGTCTACGAAACTGAACTCCCCGTTTCCGGTGAGGTCTTCATAGAGTCCGTCTCCGTCAAGGTCCTTAGGTGCATATTCCTGATCCGGCAGAGGACTGAGGAAGGTCACTTCAATTGTCCCGGTTAAAAACTCTGGTTCGATAACGTTTCCGGAGTCGTCATCCAGACGGTCAACCCCTATCGAAAGATTCACAGACCCGTATTCCTTTCCAGAAACAGCTAGGATGGCGAGCACAACACCTGCTGCTCCTTCCTTAACAACGTCTCCCCCGTCAACAGTCTTCAGGTAGATCGAAGTCCCTGGCAAGGAAGAGTTCTCAGTAATCAATGCCCAGGTAGGGTACTTAATATCAACTACCTCGGCAACATCCGGGTCGTCGAGAGCAACAGTCAGGTTGTAGCCTGAAAAACCTGCAGGGAAATTACTGGCAATGATACTTATTTCAGTGGATTCGTTTTCTGAAACTGAGGAACTTGCAGGGTCGAAATAGAGAGTAACAGTTGACCCGGAAGCTTCGGAAACTTCGATGTAATCCGATTTCAACTTAAAGTCAGAACCTGCATTATTTTCCACAGTCAGGTTGACGGTATAGTTACCTGCTTTAGAATAAGTATGCGAGGGGCTCTGCTCGGTTGAAGTATCTCCGTCCCCGAAGTCCCATGACCAGGAGGTCGGAGACCCGGTAGATTCATCCGTGAAGTTGACTGTTAAAGGCGCATCTCCAGATGTCGGTGATGCTGTGAATGCAGCAACGGGGATAACAGGACCGCTACCGCCAAAGTAGTTTTCAAAAGGCTGCATCAGGGAATAGTTATCGGCTCCCAGGCTGTCAGGTAAGACGTACGGCTCGTCCCCTATTCCATCACCGTTGGTGTCTGTACCGTTGTAGTCGGACCAGTAGTTGCCCATGTAGCCGGTGTAGGTTGTGCCGTTGTAGGTATATGTGATTTGATCTGGAGAAGACCAGCTAATGGAAGGAACTGTACCTGTAACCATCGTAATTTGTGAATTATTAGATATACTGTTTAAATATATTTTATTATCAGTTCCTGGATTATAGAACCAAAAACCAATCTTATTTGATTCGATGCGATTATTCTTAACCGTGTTATTAACAACATTAGCATAAAAAAAGATAGCTGCTGCATTTTTATTGCTTTTAATTGTATTATTGGAAATTACACATGAATTTGCACTCATATATAAAGCAAAATTTTTTGTACAATTTGAAATAACATTATTTTTGAATACGGTTCGATCTGCTCTCAATTGAACCGGAGTTGATGCACTTATTCCATCAAATACACAATCACTAATGATTAAATCAGAAACAGTGCCTTCACCAATAGCAATTTGAGGTTGTGCCGATGTTTTTATTCCTTTAAGAACAGTACCAGTTGCATTATCAGAAGCTCTTGATCCTTCAGGGAGGTAAATACTGCTGCTAACTGTTACGACATCATCACCTTCTCCGATGATGCTTATGTATGGCTTGTTGACATTGAAACCGAGATAGTCACCTGCATACACGTAAATAGTATCTCCGGAAGAAGCGCTATCAACAGCAGTTTGTATGTCTATAAAATCTGCTCCACCACTATCGTCTACATACCAGGTCTTTGCTTCTGCAGGTCCTATTAATACCATACAGATAAGTGCAAAAAGAATTAGAAACATTCCTTTATTCATCTGTCATTCACTCCTCATTCTGAAATTTTTGTTTGAAACTCCTGTGATTGTGGTCTTTTTCAGCAGGATCTTGGAGGATGTTCGGGATTGAATCACAATTATTTTGTAGCTCTTTTAGTCTGAAGGGGAATCTCCCAATAATAAAAAACAAAAAAATTTGCGGTGCATATAAAAAACCTGGAGTTGCGCTATATCGTGTTTTTCAGATCAGCCCAAGTTATTGAGTTAAAATCACTGTACATAATTTAGTTCCCATTTCTGAAGTCAAGAACGAAACTTTCCAACTAATGCTGCCCTCTGCCATTATTCCAATATTTTGTTCAATGTTATGAGATTTATCATGATTTGGATTCTAAATCTTCTGGAGAGGATCACATTTCAGACTTGAATAATTTAGTATGAAAAAATGATTACGATGTATATAAATCAATCTAAAAAATAAGAATGTTGCCCTTTTATATATATGATGAGTAATAAAAATAAATCAATTCGTAACACATATTTTGCATAGTTGAACTAAAAAGGTTGAACTGAAAAGGTTGAACTGAAAAGGTTGAACTGAAAAGGTTGAACTGAAAAGGTTGAACTGAAAAGGTTGAACTGAAAAGGTTGAACTGAAAATCAACTGCATTAAATCTTCAACTGTCTACACTATGTGTCTCTAAGAAAGTCTAATGCATTTGATTTTGAAACCCAAATGCGTAAGTCCTAATACTGGAAGAAGTACTTCTACCTGATTACAAAAAACGCTTCAACCGCGTGAGTCCTATCATTGAACGTGTTTTCAAATAAATGAAAGGAAGAAATTGTGGGAAATTTGAGAAAGTTTCCATCAATTCCCCTTTTTGTTTTTTTATTCTCTTTTATTCTCCTCAATCATATCATTCCAAACATGTCCACGACATCATCAAAGTCTATCCTCCCGTTTCCGTTGAAATCGAAGTACTCCACCGGCATTAATTCTTCTTTTTGGTTCTCAAACTCTTTTTGGTTCTCAAACTCTTTTTAAACCTCCTCTGGCTCCGGAACATATCAGTTTTCCACGTCTGTTTTATTTTCCTGGTTGTCCCCAGTTTCGTGTCAGTGTTGTTCCTTCTGCCTCTCTCCGGAGGAGGTATTGGTTACCTGCTGAGGAGTTTCGGTTATGTTTATGCTGGTATTGTCAGAATAGTTTCCTTCTCCTTTGTACCATCTTACAGGCAGAGAGTAGTTAAGGTCACTTCTGTATGTTTCGGGGATAAAGATGCGGGTTCCCCTGTTCTGAAGAGCTGTAACAAAGCCGGGGTCGATAGAATCAAGTTTTGTTTTACATGCCGAAGCATCCTCGTATTCCTTTATGCGGTAGTGTGCAAAACGCTTGTTATAAAGGATAGACGGTTCATTAGGATTGATTGCAAGAGCACCGTTATATGAATTGATCGACTCGTTAACATCTCCCATTACATTGTATAGATACCCCCTATTGTACCACGCCGTTATACAATCTGGTTTTAGCGTCACCACTTTATCAAAGCTTTCAACGGCAGCAATGTTGCTGCTTATTGCGAAATTAGCGCATCCTTTGAAGTACCAGGCAGTGGCATTATTCGGGGCATACTCAATGGCTTTGTCATAGCTGGCAATTGCCTCCTGATATTTCTCCATTTTAGCGTAAGCAAAACCCTTGTTATTTATTGCATCAATATTTTTCGGGTCAAGTGCAAGGATCCGGTCATAACAGGCTATTGCAGTCTCGAAATCTCCCATCGCTTCAAGGGTCTTACCCTGGCGGTACATTATCTCTCTGTTTTCAGGTGTAATCCGGAGAATCTCCCCATAGGTTGAAGCAGCTTCTTCATACCTCCCGAGTTCTTCAAACAAAGAAGCTTTCTCAGTCATTGCCTTTGAATTGGAAGGGTCAAGCTGCAAGATTCTGTCGTAGTCCTCCAGGGCTTCTTCCTGCCTTCCGGACTTTATCAGGGAAAAAGCCCGACCATCCAGGGCCCCTATGTTTTCCGGCTCAAGTTCTAGAAGAGGGTTGAAACATTCAACTGCTTCCTCGTACCTGCCAAGATTTACAAGGGCCTGCGATTTTCCCTGCAGGGCTTCAGGGTCACTGGTGTTGGTAGCAAGTAACTGGTCGTAGTAAGCAACCGCTTCTTCCGATTTCCCAAGGGTGTTCAAGACGGAAGCCATGCCGTACAAGGCATTGCTCGACTGAGGGTCAAGATCGAGAGCTTTTTTGTAACACTCCAGAGCTTCCTCGCTTCTTCCGAGTTTGTCAAGGGCAGAGCCTTTCTCATACCAGGCTTCGGTGCGTAAGGGGTTAATCGAAAGAGCCGTATCGTAAGCATACAGGGCATCCTCATGCATGTTAAGTTTGCTGTATGCTGAAGCTTTGCCGTACCAGGCTGCATCGTAGCTGAATTCCGGGCTCAGGTCATCAAAGTTCTCTGAAATGTCCGAGCTCTCCTCAGTAAGTGTATATTTATAGCTCAGAAGGTAAGACCAGAAGCCTCCCGAAATTGCACTTTTAGGACTGACCTCCATTTTTTTCCCTTCCGATGAATTGGGAGTCAAAACCCCATCCAGTTCTTCCGTATTCTTGTTTAATCTGAATCGAGCAACAGAATACCCTTGATTTATCCGGAGAGCCTTACTGTAACAGTCTGAAGCTTCCTGGTGCCTTTCGAGCTGGTCAAGAAGAAGACCCTTGTTGTACCAGATTTCAGCACTATCAGGGGCTGCGGCAAGAACTTTTTCATAGCATACAAGAGCCTCTTCATAGTCTCCTGTTTTTGCCAGGGCAAAAGCTTTGCCGTACCATGCAAGTGTATAGTTTTCATCAAGGTTTACAGCTTTATCAAAATTTTTTGCGGCATCTTTGTATTGCCCAAGTTTTGAAAAATCGTATCCTTTTCTGTACCAGACTTTCGCATATCCGGAGTCCAGTTTCAGGGCTTTATCATAGCAGTTAGCAGCTTCTTCATACCTGTTAAGTCTGTCAAGATCCTGGCCTTTCCTGTACCAGACCATTGCGTGTCCTGATTCTGTCTCCAGTACACTATCATAACATTCAAGAGCAGATTCGTAGTTTTCGAGTTTATCAAAAGCCAGTCCTTTGTCGTACCAGATTTTAACTGCAGAAGATTTAAACTCGGGAACTTCAGAATACCCGGGAAGTGAAGAATCATAAGCATTAAACTCTTCGAGAAGAGCATCTCCAACCTCCTCCACCTCAATTCCTGCATCCGGATTAAGGGCTCTGTCATAGCATGTTATTGCAGCGTCGTAATCTCCCATCGCATTAAGCACGGAACCTTTACTGTACCATGCATCAGCGTTATCAGGACTGTAAATGAGAATCTCTTCATAGCACTGCAGGGCCTCTTCGTTTCTACCAAGCTGCTCGAGACAGAAACCTTTCTTCTGCAAGGCACTGAGGTTTTCAGGCTCTGAAAGGAGGACAAATTCGTAACAGGTCAGGGCATCCTGATACATCTCCATCCCCTCAAGGTCTACGCCTTTATTATACCAGGCCTCCGTAAGGTCAGGATTGAGGGAAATTGCTTTGTCGTAACATTGTATTGCAGCTTCATAATCTCCGGACATATCATACATTATACCTTTCTGAGTCCAGAGTTCAAAGTCGTCAGGAGTAATATTAAGTGCTTCGTCAAAACACTTCATTGCTTCTTCGTAGTTTTCAAGCCCGGTGTAAGCTTTCCCCTTCATTTGCAGAGTTTCGGACACGTTGGAGCCCAGGTCAATTGAACTATCATAAGAAGCTAATGCCTCCTGTTCCAGACCGAGTTTCTCAGAGGCAAGGGCTTTCTGGAACCAGACTCTGGAAAGATAGCTGTCCATAGAGAAACTTTTCTCATAACAATTGAGAGCCTCTACATAATTTTGTGTCTGAAGATATTCATCGCCTTTTTGATACCAGCTCCAGGAAGAAGCCGGGAAGTTTTCAAGAGCTCTATCATAGCAGTCAATAGCTTCTTCGTATCTTTCGAGCGATGTCAGAGCACAACCCTTTCCATACCATGCCATTGAAGAATTCGAATCCATTTCAAGTGCGTCGTCAAAACATTCCATAGAAAGCTCGTATTCTTTAAGAGAATAGAGATTATTGCCGTTCTTTATCAGGCCTTCTACAGAAACAGGACGCTGCGCAAGTACCTCTTCAAGTGAGGGAGGAGAAACAGGCTCGGCATCTCCTACAGTATCCTTCTGGTCCTCCACTGCTCCTGCTACATGTAAAAAACCTGTACTGGCATATAAACTACAGGTCAGAAGAATGAAGAAACAAGCAATCAGGTAAATTTTTTTAATTGAGCTCATTAAATACCCCGATTTATTCTAATGAGTTCCTGTGGTATATTTTCATAAGCAGTCCCATCAGTATCCTTTTAAGTCGCTCTGGTATTTTTGAATGTTATAAACAAGAACATCGAGACTAATATAACTATTTTAATCCTCTTACTACCTAAATTCTCTTTGCTCCACACCAAGATATTTTATCCAGTTTAAACCGGATTTCTTTCCTATAAGTTTTCAGTAGTTTCTTAGTTAATTTGAAGAGGATATGTTTTTTTCATGCTCTCCGATTAACCTCTCAACTAACCGACAACCGGTTATCTTCCCACTGGTTCGGTTTCTCTAATAAAGACTCTGATTATGTTTTTTGTGATATTAGTCTGCTGGCTTTTTTCGGCCTATCAGCACAATATCGTTTTAGGGTCCTTAAAAATTGGTAAGATTGTTAAGGATTAATGAGCTTTATTTCTGAGATTAATTATTGTTTTATTGTTTCCCAGAGAAAAATACATGTGCAAAATAATTTTTTGCATTTAAATAAATATTTTATCTCAATTTATGTTTTAAACGCTGATTGGTCCTCTTCTAATGTGAAATTTTGTATGAAAGAAAAATGGGCTCAAATGCCATAATTACGAGAAAAAATTATGGGAAATTTAAGAAAATTTTTCTCAATTCCCCTTTTTGTTTTTTCATTCTCTTTTGTTCTCCTCAATCATATCATTGCAAACATATCCACTACATCATCAAAGTCTATCCTCCCGTTTCCGTTGAAGTCGAAGTACTCCACCGGCATGTTTTCCTCTATCCAGTCCATGTTGTGGAAGTAAGCCACTATATCCACGAAACTGAACTCTCCGTTTCCGGTGAGGTCTTCATAGAGTCCGTCTCCGTCAAGGTCTCTAGGGGCATATTCCTGATCCGGCAGGGGGGACAGAAGGGTCACTTCAATCGTCCCTGTTAGGAGGGCTGGTTCAATGGAGTCACCGGAATCTTCCTCCAGACGTTTAGCCCCTATCGAAAGGTTCGCAGATCCTTTCTTCTTTCCGGAAACCGTGAGAGTAGCAAGCACAACATTTGCTGCCCCTTCCTGAATGGCATCTTCCAGGTCAACAGTCTTCATGTAGATGGAAGTCCCGGGCAGGGTAGAGTTCTCAGTAATCAGTGCCCAGGTCGGGTACTCGATGTTGACTATCTCGGCAACAGCCGGGTCGTCTATAGCAACGGTCAGGTTGTAGCCTGAAAGACCTGCAGGGAAGTTGCTTGCAACGAGATTTATTTCAGTGGATTCGTTTTCTGAAACTGAGGAACTTGCAGGGTCGAAATAGAGAGTAACTGTTGACCCGGAAGCTTCGGAAATTTCTATGTAATCCGATTTTAACTCAAAGTCAGAACCAGCTTCATTTTCCACAGTCAGATTTACGGTGTAGTTACCTGCTGCAGAATAAGTATGTACAGGGTTCTGCTCAGTTGAATCCACGGTTCCGTCGTTTTCAAAGTCCCAGGCCCAGGAAGTCGGCGATCCGGTAGACTGGTCGGTAAAGTTAACTGTTAGAGGAGCAATCCCGCCAGTTACATCAGCAGTGAAAGCAGAAACGGGTTCTTCAGGCGTGGATGATTCGGATACTGTGATATAATCGATCTTTACTTCGGAATCGGTCCCGTTTGCATTTGCAACCGTAAGGTTGACAGTGTAAGTACCGGCTGAAGTATATGTATACGATGGGTTCTGCTCAGTTGAGTCCACAGTTCCGTCGTTATTAAAGTCCCATTCCCAGGTCTCTGGAGATCTGGTGGACAGGTCGGTGAAATTCACAATCAGAGGTCTGATTCCTGATGTCACGTTGGCCTCGAAGTCCGCCACCGGGGCCGCTGTCAGCGGGTAACAGGCGACGCTTTTCCACGTCGGCGTGGTGAAGCCGGTAGCATCTTCGTAGTAATACGCCACTATGTTGGGGCTGTTACTCGCCCAGTTGCTGCTTACCGTCGTCGGTGCATTGCCCGTGAACACCATCGAGGTCAGGGCACTGCAGCCCTCGAACGCAACGTTGCCGATGCTGGTGAGATTGTTTCCTATGGTCACCGAGGTCAGGCCGCTGCAGCCCCGGAACGCACGCACACCGATGCTGGTAACACTATCAGGAATGACCACCGAGGTAAAGGCGACGTTCTGGAACGCATAATCGCCGATGCTGGTGACACTGTTTCCTATGGTCACCGAGGTAAGGGCTCTGCATCGGTAGAACGTACGCTCACCGAGGCTGGTGACATTGTTTCCTATGGTCACAGAGGTCAGGCCGCTGCATTGGTAGAACGCACTGCCACCGATGCTTGGAATGACCACCGAGGTCAGGCCGTTGCATTCATAGAACGCACTGCCACCGATGCTTGTAACACTGTCAGGAATGACCACCGAGGTCAGGCCGCTGCATTTATAGAACGCACTGCCACCGATGCTGGTGACATTGTTTCCTATGGGCACAGAGGTCAGGCCGGAACATCCATAAAATGCACTGTCGCCGATAGTGGTGACGCTGTCAGGAATAACCACCGAGGTCAGGGCGACGTTCTTGAACACACTGCCACCGATGACGGTGACAGGCAGACCCACGATGGTGTCCGGTATGACGACATCGCCGCCCGGTCCGGAGTAGCCGGTTATGGTCACCGAGGTACCGTCGCTGGTGTAGGTAAAGTTCCCGACCGGTTCGACTACGGTGATATAGGCTGTCTTAACTTCACTGTCATTGCCCCAGGGATTGCTGACATTCAGGCTGACCGAGTAGGTACCCACCGTATCGTAGGTGTTACTGGGTTCCCTTTCCGTGCTGTCCACCGTGCCGTTGTTGTTGTAATCCCATGCCAGTGCGTTCGCTCCCACGCTCGTATAGGTGAACGTTAACGTTAACGGTGCAGTGCCATAGACGGCGCTCGAGGTGAAATCGGCAGTTGGAACGCCTACTGGATAGCATGGGACTCCGTTCCACGTCGGTGTGGTGAAGCCGGTAGCGCCTTCGTAGTAGTACGCCACCAGGTTGGTGCCTGATGCCCAGCTACTGCCGACCGTCGTCGGTGCATTGCCGTTGAATATCATGGTGGTCAGAGCAGTACATCCGTAGAACGCACTGTCGTCAATGGTGGTGACATTGTCAGGAATAACCACCGAGGTCAGGCTGGTGAGGCCCTTGCACGCGCTGTCGCCGATGGTTGTCACCGGCAGGCCATCAATCTCACCGGGGATGGTCATGTTGCTGTCCGGTCCGGAGTAGCCGGTTATGGTCACCGAGGTACCGTCGCTGGTGTAGGCCCAACCGTCTGCGCGGCCCTCGGTCACGGTAATATAGTCTGTCCTGAGCACACTGTCGCTGCCCCAGGGGTTGCTGACATACAGGCTGACTGCGTAGGTACCCGGCGTATCGTAGGTGTAACTGGGGTTCCTCGCAGTGCTGTCCACAGTAGCGTCGTCGTCGAAGTACCAGGACAGCGCGTTCGCGCCCACGCCCGTATAGGTGTACTGTACCGTGAGCGGGGCGCTGCCGCCGGAAACGCCGTGGGTCGAGAAGTCAGCGGTCGGGGAGCCTACCGGATAGCACGGCTTGCCGGACATCGTAGGGGTGCTGAAGCCGGTAGCGTTCTCATAGTAGTACATCACTATATTGGGAGCATTATAGTTCCACGTCCCACTAAGCCCCGGTGCGTTGCCCTCGAATATCATGGCATTCAGGGAGGGACAGTCACGGATCCCATAGCCGTAAATCATATTAAACCCGCTGCCCAGAGTTAGCGTTTCTAAGGAGGGACAGTTCCGGAGTCCGTTATTTGTAATATATGTTATTCCGCCCATGTCGATGGAGGTCAGGTCATCGCAGTTATTGAACGCACCGGCTCCCATGCTGGTGACACTGTCAGGAATGACCACCGAGGTCAATGGGGATCCACTTAACGCATTTTTGGCTATTGCAGTGACAGGAAGACCATCTATCTCACTTGGTATGACCAGATCGCCGGCAGGGCCGGTGTAGCCGGTGATTGTTACCGAGGTGCTACTGTTAGTATATAGCAGATAATCTTCCAGAGGGGTCGCATCAATCACGGTGATGTAGTCGGTCTTGAGTTCCTGGACGCTGCCTGTAGACTTGGTAATCGTCAGATTGACGGAGTAGTTACCTGTCACATTGTATGTATATACAGGGTTCTGCTCCGTGCTGTCCACATTCCCATCATTGTCAAAGTCCCACTGCCATTCGGTCGCCCCGGCGCTTTTGTCGGTGAACTGCACCGTCAGCGGTGCGGAGCCGTAGGTAGTGTTGGCAGCAAAGCAGATATCTGGATCCTCCAGACCGAACATGTAACCCGCGTCATTGCCATAGTAGACCATGCCGTCGGAGATTGCAGCACCCTGCAGGCTATACTGCTTCATACTGCTGGGCGGGAAAAACGTGAACTGCTCAATGGGTTCGGTGTTGCCCGGCATGTCCTTTAGACAGTACATACCGCTGGAGTAATCGTTTGTTGTGAAATATATGTAAATCTCCCCGTCGCCGTCATCATAGTAGGTAGAGATGGCAGGAGAAGATTGCACCTGGCCGCCTGCGGCATAGGACCAGATTATTTGCAGGGAATCGGCATCAAGGCAGTACAGGGAACCACCGCAGCCCACATACACACGGTCATTGTACACGGCAGGGGTGGAGGTGGAGTCGCCCGTCATAGTACCGGTGCCCTTAACAGTCTTCACGAAGGCGCCGGTGCCGGGGTTGAACCCTACATAGTAGCATGTGGATCCGGCAGCGAAGTACAGCCTCCCGGTTGATTGGTCATAGCTCAGGGAGGAACGGATATTGCCTGTACCGGAGTCGAAGATCATGCTGGTGCTCACATCTTCCGCGGCCGCCCCGGTGTATTTGTTAACCGAGACCAGGTGGCCGTCGTCACCACCGTAGACGAGGTAGTCGCCCACCACACAAGCGCCGGACCAGTAGTAGCCCGCACTGCTGGTGCAGGCAAGCTCCCACACGAATGAACCGTTAGTGGCATTCACACAGTAGTATGAGCCGGTGCCGCTGGCAAACCAGGTTCCGAAGTAGATATTACCCTCGTCATAGACTATAGGGGTGTTCACCTGCGCCTTATCGCCGCCCAGCCCGGTGGAGTTGATCCAGGCCCTTGTGCCGTTGGAGATGTCGTATGCGGCGATGACGCCGTTATTGGTGCCGATGAAGATCTTGCCGTCGGCGATCACAGGCGTGGACAGAACGAACCCACCAGATAGAGAGGTATTCCATATTTCATCCCCGGTGGTCTTGTTGAAAGCAAAAGCTTTGCCCATAGCGGCGGTATAAACGACATCGCCGGCGACCACAGGCGTGGTGTCGATACCGGCCATCCCACTAGAACTTGTAAGAACAGCGAAGGCATAATCGCCGTTATTGCCTATCGGGCCAGCCTCATCGGTGATTCCGGAGTTGTAATTGTCGTTCTGGAACGTGAACCAGTCGGAACCCAGTACCGGCTGAGCAGCCGCCACCAGGAGCAATGTTACACAAATCAGAAATATTTTCAATGTATTTTTGTTCATATTTTCGTTTCTCCTATTTTTCATAGGGGTTCAGCCTGCCTGCGCGGAAATGTCCGGACCCCAGAAGATTTGATAATCGGTTTGCCCGGGCAGGAAATTGTTTTTGGTTCAAGGATTTTCGGACCTTTGAAGAAAGCAGGAAATGACTGAATTTTGTTATTCTGTTTTTTATTCTCACTGATTCTGAGGATTCTGGAAACAGCCGGTTCTGAACTACTTAGCTGTAGAAAGTTCCGGTGACCTAACAGATAATGATAGCATTTCAAAATCCGGAAAAATGCCGAATATGAAAAGCACAGCTCAAATTAAAATTCGCCCTTTAGGCAAAAATGCTTCAATACTTGTCAAGATCTTTGGTGAAGGGCATACCTTACTTTCAGTTCGTTAAAACAAATTTCAAGCAAGAGCCGTGTATATAGAAAATAAGTGCTTTTAGTTTCTTTCTTGAGATCCTCCTATGTTTTTATGGGGTTGACGGTTGTTCTGGGCGAAAGAATCGGACCATATTTAGTATATGGTGGGGCTATCGATTCAGGTTTCGGACATTTTTGAAGCGTCAGACCAACCAAATTATTAAGGAATTTTCGTATTTCAGCTGGATACAAATTTGTAATGTATGGAACAATTTTGTCTAAATGTTCCAGGTTTTTCAGAAATATTTGATTTAACTAATTAGATACAATTAAACAGATTGATATTTGTAGCCTCTACGAATTTGTAGCTTCTACAATTAAAAATCTTTGGCTAATTATTCTTACCCTTATGGGTAACACGCTCCTTCAGGATCCTGAAGGAATGAAGGAAATTTTTCAGATGCTATTCCAGATTTTTTTTATCTGCTATTCTTTCATTTCAGCTTGACTTTTCAGGAGTTTTTCATCGATCCTGGAGGTGTTATATCAGCAGGGGCAGCAACAGATCAAAATATTGGAATTATCACATACGTAAAAAATACTAATGGATATTGTGTACAAAGAAAATAAGTTGGATAAAAAATCTATGTGGGTACAAATTGTTAATACTTTATGACACTGGCTTTCAGTTCACCTGCATAAGTCCCTGGTACACAATAGTCTGATTTATACAATAATTGAACTGTTCTCGGTCAGGTTGCTCTTCCTTCCTGTAAAAAGTCCTTTTATTCAAAAAAAGAGGAGGAAACAGCTCTATTCGGCTTTCTCCTCCCAGAAGGTCATTGTCCCTTTTTTGTTCCCGGAACCAGCATAATCGGCTGGTTATGAGAAAGTTCTTCTCTATTTTGTCTTCTTTAATTCCTTTATCTCTACTTCATTATTTTCTTTTTCTCATATCATTGCAAACATCCGCACTACATCATCAAAGTCTATCCTCCCATTCCCGTTGAAGTCAAAGTACTCCACCGGCATATTTTCCTCTATCCAGTCCATGTTATGGAAGTATGCCACTATATCTACGAAACTGAACTCCCCGTTTCCGGTGAGGTCTTCATAGAATCCGTCTCCGTTGAGATCTTTTGGAGCATATTCCTGGTCAGGCAGAGGGGAAAGAAGGGTCACTTCAATTTTTCCTGTCAGGAGAGCTGGTTCGATAGAGTCTCCTGAATCTTCCTCCAGACGTTTAACCCCTATAGAGAGGTTCGCAGATCCTTTTTCCTTTCCAGAAACAGTGAGAGTGGCAAGCATAACATCTGCTGCCCCTTCCTTAACGGCATCTTCCAGGTCAACAGTTTTCATGTAGATCGAAGTCCCGGGCAGGGTAGAGTTCTCAGTAATAAGAGCCCAGGAAGGATAATCAATGTCCACGATCTCGGCAACATCCGGATCGTCAATAGAAACTGTTAGGTTGTAGCCCGAAAGGCCTTCAGGGAAATTGCTTGCAACTATATTTATTTCAGTAGACTCGTTTTCTGCAACTGAGGAACTTTCAGGGTCGAAATAGAGAGTAACGGTTGACCCGGAAGCTTCGGAAACTTCAATGTAATCCGATTTTGACTCAAAGTCAGAACCAGCGGCATTTTCCACAGTCAGATTTACAGTGTAGGTTTCGGCTGATGTGTACGTGTGGATAGGACTCTGCTCAGTTGAGTTTGCACCATCCCCAAAGTCCCAGAACCAGGAGGTTGGAGATCCAGTAGATTCATCACTGAACTGAACAGTCAGAGGAACATCACCGTTAGTTACATTTGCAGTGAAAGCAGCAACTGGTTCTTCAGGCGTAGAAGATTCTGATACCATGATATAATCAGTCTTCACCTCGGAGTCGCTACCCTCTGCACTTGTAACTGTGAGGTTCACTGTGTAGTTACCTGCTGCAGAATAAGTATGCACCGGGTTCTGTTCCGATGACGTTTCGTTATCTCCGAAGTCCCATACCCAGGCAGTTGGGGAACCTGTTGACTCGTCGGAGAACCGGACAGCCAGAGGAACCCCACCTTCAGTTACATTTACACTGAAGTCTGCAGTTGGAGCCACCGGCCCGGATCCTGCATATTTTACGCTCATGAGGACAAGCGGGATCTTGTAGTACTTTTCGTCCTGTTTGTTGTACGTAAAAGTACTGTCCTGTCCGGCCGTGAGCATGGAACTCACGTCCCAGGTATTGTCTCCATAGTAGCTACCCTGCGGCGTCCCTGAGGTCAGGGTTGTACCCTGGAAAGTATAGATACCGTCCACACTGGCAAGGTAGATTGCAGAGAGGTTTGCAGAATTCCAGTCGCTTGCAAGCGTTGAAGTGTCAAATGCAGTCGAACCTGTATATTCCGTATCCAGCGGGTTGACCGTATCATGGCCCTGGTTGACCCGGTAATACACCTCATCGGAATCGCCGTCATCGTAGGCAACAACCAGTGTCATGGCCTTGACACGACCGTCAAAATTGGAGTCGATCTTTGAGGTTATGGCCTGTACATTCACCTGCTGACCTCCAATTGCGTCAGTGAGATCGTACCACATCAGGTAGTCACTTGTTACACGGTTCATGTGGTCGCTTAACCATACAGGGCCGGCTCCGCCTTCTCCGGGGAACGAGTATGTGGTGTTGAAAGTTTCGTTCTTCCGGAGTTCGTAGGTGCTATCGCCATCGGCATCGATGCCAATCTCAACATTTCCTCTGTAATTGTTTTGCATGTGTCCGTCATAGACGTCAATGTAGAGTCTGGCCCACTTAATATCAGAATAAGAAGGTAGAGTAAACGCTTTTTGAGCAGACGTCTCCATAGCGTAATATGAATCGTACCAGAGTCCACCTGAAACCGTTCCGTTTTGTACGTTTGTCAGTGGAATTCCGCCGTTGTAGCTGTCTGAAGTTAGTGGTGCACTGACAACAACAGGTTCGGTAGAAGTTATTTTGTTACTGCCTCCAGGCCCTGTAGCGGTTAGAGTTACATTGTAACTTCCTTCTGTCACATAGGTATGGATCGGGTTCTGTTCGGTAGAAATACCACCGTCTCCGAATTCCCACTTCCAGCTGCTCACGCTACCGTTAGAAGTATCAGTGAACTGAACCGTAAACGGCACCCTGCCTGAATTTGAATCCATAGTGAAGCTTGCGATGGGTGCTGAAACATCAGAAGTTACAGTGATGTAATCGGTTTTTATTGTGGAATTGCTTCCGCCGTAATTTGTGGCAGTGAGTTTTACAGTATATGTGCCTATGGTTTCATATGTGTGGGTTGGATTTTGCTCAGTAGAGGTATCTCCTTCTCCGAAGTCCCAGGTCCATGAGGTTGGGGTGTTTGTGGATTCGTCCGTAAACTGGACTGAGAGAGGTGCTGTTCCGGTTGTCGGATCTGCACTGAAGTTGGCTTCAGGGGCAAGAACAACTGAGCCCACTGTTATGTATCCGGTTTTCTCTTCAGAATCGCTTCCGAGGGAGTTCGAGACTGTGAGTTTTACGGTATAGGTTCCTTCAGCAGTGTAGGTGTGGGTCGGATTTTGCTCAGTGGAGTTTTTCCCGTCTCCGAAGTCCCAGGCCCAGCTGGTTGGGGTGCCGGTAGAGGTGTCGGTGAACTCCACGTTTAACGGAGCGTTTCCGCTCGTAACACTTGCTGTGAAGTTGGCTTCAGAGGCAGTTTCTCTAGTGACTTCAAGAACAGCATTGGCGAAGTTAAAGTAGCTGGGGCCAGTGACTCCAAGTTCGTTCTCCCCGTTCGAAAGGGCGTCTGTGACACTGAAGTACTTGATAGTCGGATCCGATCCGCCTGTTTTAATTCTGGGAAGAGATTCACCATTGAAGTTTATGGAGTTGACGTCGCCGTCGTCTGATTCTAGGACAGTGATGACCCTGGCGGAGAAAAGATCGTCGGTGCTTACGTTGTCAAACATCGTATAACCCCAGGCCAATTCAGGACCGTAATCGGCGAGCAGACAGTCGCTGCCTTCGTTCACCCAGATCTGGCGATAAGGTTCGCTGTCGGCCTCGTAGACCACAATAAGGGCCGTGGCATAGTAGGCATAATCATTTAAAGAGTTCGTGGAAGTGAGAACTGCCGTATTGTCGCCGGTTGTGTTCAGGTATGTGGTTACATCGAAGGCATACTGGCCATTGATGCAGTCCCAGTATTTTGCATCGGCTTCCTGGGTCTCATGACCGTTGAACTGGAGATTGAACCCGGGATCTCCATACCACGTCGAGCCCTGGTAAAGCCGGGCCGACTTTATGGTCGCACCGGCGGGGATATCAAGATCATCTGCGGAAAAAGTTCTAGTTGTGACGATTTTTTTGTTGGTTGAAACATAACTACCTGATATGGCGACAGCCACCCCAACATTGCCTTCCGTATAGAACACGTTGTTTACCAGATCATATCCATTGGAATACCGGCCGCCGTTATATTTCTGGCCGGTCGTGGATATGGTCTCAGTCGTGCTGTATTCGTTGTTTGTTTCATTTATTTCGGTGATGGTATTCTCGGGGTCAACCGTAACAGTCATAGAAACAATGTCGCCTGCATGCCGTCTTATGTCGGTAATGCTGATGGTGGTGTTGTTTCCTGCGTCAAGTCCGGCTACATTCACAGTTTTATTTATTCCATTGACACGGAATGTCAAGTTGAATGCTCCGGCATTTTCTGCACCTTCGTTGAGAATTGTAGCTTGCATGGTATTATTATAAATGGGATACGTAGTTGCTAAGGAGGCAGTAGTCGTGAGGTCTACTTTTCCTGTCACGGTAATGAGATCGGTCTTTACTTCCGAATCCGACCCTGCTGCATTGGATGCCGTGAGGTTTACTGTGTATGTGCCGGCCTGTTCATAGGTGTAAGCCGGATTCTGTGTTGTGGCATCAATAGTACCATCGTTATCGAAGTCCCAGGTCCAGCTGGTCGGAGAGTTAGTAGATGCATCGGAAAATGCAACGGTCAGTGGGGCGTCCCCATACGTTGCATTTATACTGAAATCAGCTTCCGGCAAAGGAGGCAGAACTACCGTTATGTAGTCAGTATTGGTCTCATCATCTGAGCCTGCTCCGTTTGCTACGGTCAGATTTACCGTGTAGGTGCCAGGTGTGACATATGTATGCGAGGGGTTCTGTTCGGTGCTGTCTGTCATTCCGTCGTTGTCAAAGTCCCAGGCCCATGAAGTGGCATTCCCGGTGGATTCATCCGTAAAAGCGACCGCGAGCGGAACGTCTCCCAATGTGACGTTTGCGCTGAACCTGGCAACTGGGACGGCAGGTGCTGTAACGGTGATATAATCTGTCGATATTTCGCTGTCTTCGCCGGCGTCATTTGTTACAGTGAGGTTTATCGTGTAGGTGCCAGGTGTGACATATGTATGCGAGGGGTTCTGTTCGGTGCTGTCTGTCATTCCGTCGTTGTCAAAGTCCCAGGCCCAGCTGGTCGGATAGTTAACGGATGTATCGGTGAACTGCACCGTCAGGGGTGCGTCGCCAGATGTGGAAAAAGCAGTAAAACTGGCAACAGGGGCAGTAGCATCATGAAAAGCATAGAGTTTGTTATCGTAACTTCCGATGTAGAGGGTTCCATCGGATCCGATTGCAGGTGAACCATATATAGAGCCCCCTGTCTTATATGTCCATTTTAGGGTTCCATCGGAGTTTAGTGCGTAAATATAACCATCCCAATTCCCGACATAGAGGGTTCCATCGGTTCCGATTGCAGGTGCACCATATATAGAGCCAGTTTCATACATCCATTTTAGGGTTCCGTTGGAGTTTAATGCGTATAGGTTATTGTCACGACTCCCAATATAGACGGTTCCGTCAGATCCAATTACAGGTGAACCGTAGATGTATTTTCCGGTGGTGTAAGTCCATTTTAGGGTTCCATCAGAGTTCAATGCGTATAGTTTTTTGTCACGACTTCCGACATAGATGGTTCCGTCAAATCCAATTGCTGGTGAACTGTATATCTTACTTCCGGCGGTGTAAGTCCATTTTAGTGTTCCGTCAGAGTTCAATGCGTATAGGTTATTGTCATTACTTCCGATATAGATCGTTCCATCAGATCCGATGGTGGGTGCACTCTCGATCTGTCTTCCGGTCGTATACATCCATTTTTGGGTTCCGTTAGAGTTTAACGCGTATACTTTATAATCATCATAATTCCCGAAATAGATAGTTCCGTCAGATCCAATTGTCGGTGAACTCTTTATACGTCCACCTTCGGTGGTGTACTTCCATTTTAGGGTTCCATCAGAGTTTAATGCATAGAGACCGTAATTACCAGACCCAATATAGATGGTTCCGTCAGATCCAATTGCGGGTGTACTAGATATCCCGTCTGTGCCTCCAACCGAGTACGTCCATCTGAGGGTCCCATTTGAGTTCAAGGCATATACTTTCTTATCACCGCTATTTCCCACATAGATGGTTCCGTCTGATCCAATTACTGGTGAGCCATAAATAGCGCCCTCGGTCGTATAGATCCAGATGGTATTGTTGGTCTGTGGTCCGTTATATGGTGATTGTCCGGTATTGCAGAGATCTCTCTGATATTTTGGCCATGGAGTATCTGCGAGTCCGTATGTTCTTGTTTCTTCGACGGTGATATAATCTGTCTTCACTTCTGAGTCGCTCCCAGCGGCGTTTGTGATGGTGAGGTTTACCGAATAGGTGCTGGCTTTGCTATAGGTAAACGTCAGGTTCTGCTCGGTGCTGTCCACCGTACCGTCGTTGTCGAAGTCCCATGCCCAACCGGTTGCATTGGCAGACATATCGGTGAATTGTATGGTCAGGGGCGCAGGGCCGCTGGTGGTGTTAACAGTAAAGTTTGCGACTGGTTCAACTGTTTCCTCCGCAGCAGACGCTAGAGCAGTCATGCACATCAGTGCAGCGATACAGAGAATAAGAAATATTCGTTTCACTTTCACTCACTCCACATTTCTAAAATTCCCACCCGAAGATCCTGTGCTTGTGGCCTTTTTCAGCAGGATCTGAGGGGGGAATGTTCGGGGTTGAATCACAATTATTTTGTAGCTTTTTTAGTCTGAGGAGGGAATCTCCCAATAATAAAAAAATGAAAAAATTTACTGTGTATATTAAAAACCTGGATCTGCGTTATATGGTGTTTTTCAGATCAGCTCAAATTATTGAGTTTAAGTCACTGTATATAATTTATTTCTCATTTCTGAAGTCAAGAACGAAACTTTCCAAGTATTGCTACCTTCTCTCATCCTTCCAACATTTTATTCAATATTATGTAGTTGATCTGAATTTGGATTCTGAATCTTCTGGAGAGGATCAGTTCTCATAATTTGGTTTTTAGTATGAAAAAAGGTTACGATGTATATAAACTAATCTAAAAAATAAGAATAATATATCTTTATATATGTGCCAAATAACACTAATGATCTAAATAATAGTATTTTTTCAAATTCACATCTAGTTTTAACAAAAAACGTAATTCCTAATCATTGATGTCGATTATTGGTAGTTAAATTGTTCTGAAACAAAAGATAATTTGATACAAATTCAAAAAGTTGAGTGGGGTTAGATATTTCCCCACACATAAAATTAAAAAGTCACACAATTACTAATTAAAGAATACCACCTCCAATTTTTATCCACAACACGTTACTCAATTTTTCTCAAAGTAATTATTACTCTTTTATCTGTAACACTGCAAGGAATGGGGATAAGTAAGATTCCGTGTTAGGATTGACGCCGGGCCAGCTGGGATCATTGATCTCGGTTTCGCCAGCAGTGCCATTGCCATGTCCCCTCCAGAAAACAGCATAGTTGCTTGAAGGATCCAGCTCAATATTCTCCAAATCTATATCAAATGTGTGCAAATCGAAGTTTTTAGTAGCGAAATTGAGTTCATCACAAGTTTCGTTAGCGACGTTGTTGCAATCAAGCTGGTAATCTGTATAACTTACTATCGGCCAATTAAAGTTGCTGAGGTTGTAGGGGGAAGCCGCTACTTTGGGGGGATTGAAATACAGGTAGTCATTCTGGTCATCGTCGCCAGCAAAATACCCGACTGTCAGCGTAGCATTTCCTCCTACTGAATTATTGACCGTCCCGTTGAACCAAGTGATGTTGGCATCTAGATCTGGATAGTAAGTTCCTCCAGAAGTTACATTCTTATGAAGGTTCAGGTTACCTTGGTTGATCCAGTACTGAGTATAACAGTTCCCATTTTCATAGACAACTATGAGAACAGCTCCGTATATACGGCTGTCAAGCCAGTAAGTTGATGCCAGTGAATCGTTCGGCCAGGCGTTGATTGTTGCTTTAATATCGGAGTTGCTCAGGCTCAGGAGTTCGTCCTTGCAATCGTACTTGATCAAATATACTCCATTTCCACAACAGTCTACGTTAGAAGAGGGATTAGCTGTATTAAGGTTTACAGTTCCAAGTGCTTGTGGAGAACTATCATCGAGCTTGCTCAATGTAGCATTTGCAAAACCTTCACGGGTTGCCTTTCCTCCCCAGACTCCAACCTTCAGTTCAGCCCACACGATACCATCGGTCGGGACATCCGAAAAGTTGGTGACAAAAGTGTTGGATTGATATGACGTGCCTTGAAGCCCGGCATTGTCTCCGCAGCTAACGTAAACTTCACCTAATACTATACCTGTTCCATTGTCTACGGTTTCCAGGGGATATCCTTCGTAGCTGTAATTTGCACTTGCTGGTATACAGAGCATGCAAAACATTAAGATCCCAAGTCCTAAATACAGACCCGCTTTATTTTTCATTCTCGACATTTTCATTTTTACTTACTCCTTTTATCTACTTTTTTTGGTCATCTATTGCAAATTGTCCCCGCATTACACAAACTTCCATTGTACTATCCCATCTTCGACGATTTTATGAGGGGGTTCGCCGAGAGATACTGTCCAGTAAAGGCATACGAAATAATACAATGGAGAGCCTGGAGGCAGGGTTTCCTTTAACTTCTTTTACCCTTAATTCCAGGTTTTTTTCATGCTCTCCGATTAGCCCCTTCAGCTAACCGATAACCGGTTATCTCCCCACCGGCCCGGCTTCTCTAATAAAGACTCAGGTTGTGTTTTTTGCGATATTAGTCCGCTGGCTTTTTTACGACCTATCAGCACAATATTGATTTTATATCCATCCAGTACAAAAACGAGAATCTTACTTTAAAATGGAAAAGTAATGACCCCACATTCTGAAAACCAAACCTGTATGAATAAATATTCCTTTTTACCACAAATTCCCCGGTTGTAAAGAGTCTATCCGCAAAGTCAATAATGGAGTGTTGCAAAGTTACAACAGATCTATAATATCCGAATGGCCGCTCCGGTTACACATGTTGTAAAAGTTGCAGCAGGTCGTAACACTTTTTGGACAGACTCTAAAATTATGTGCGTATTAATCTTATTTAATATTTTGCTATAATATGTGAAATATAGTAGTATTATAATCAATAATTATGCTTAATTTTAATTTTATTCACATTAATTATGATTGATTTAAACAATAATCACACTTAATTGCTTATTCTCTTACTAACTTTCTAATATCCAAATCGGAAACGATAATTCTTCCTGAAGTGGGCTGATCAATCTCAGTTCTGGAAACTTCTTTTTTTATCCGTCTGCCTCGCCTTAAATTGAAAAAAAGCATCAATGAAGGTTATCGAATAAAATTGATTCATTTTCATATACGGGAAAGGGAAGACACATTAAATAGGGATAATACAATTAATTGTTTTTTCTCTGGCTGAGTACGGTACGGGCATTAAATAATAACTATTTCCTATTATCTAATAACAAAAATATTAATAAAAATAACATTTAATTGGATTAACTTGATAGAAAATATTAAATACAATGCATTAATACATATAGTTTCAGAAGCGTTTCTAAAATATAGAAACGTCTTCTGAGATAATGAGCAGTTTAATACCGAAGGTTTCCTGCCTGCAGAAGAAGTTTAAAGCAGGTAGGGAACTGACGGTGTAGGGCGAAGCCAGATAAATTGTCCTTTTGCCCAATATCAAGTATTTCCTACAATCTTTTCTGAAGTATTTTCTGGCTATCGCCTGAAAACTGTGGTTATTCTGAGTTTTTAAGGTTCTTCGGTTTGAACGGGGGGTAGTTACACTCAATTGCTCTCAGTTTTAGTTGCTTTTTGTTATCCCTACTTATTCCTATCTTTTCGTTTTCAGCTTTGTGTTTTCCTTTTTCAGTGAAGGAAAGGAAACAAATCCTTACCCTATGACTACTGTATTCTATTCACCTCTTTATTTATCCTCATTTTTCATTGGTCATCGGGTAAGGAATTTTCTTGCCTGAAAGCTGTCGAGTTTACACCGGAAGGCTGCCTGCTAACTCTAAAGTTTTTCGGGAATTAGTTTTCCGTACCCGCGTTTTTATGAGCAGCCCCCGGATACCAGCTTTTCTCCTGCAAGGAGTGGATCAAAGACAGATAAAAATCTCTAAGTTTTTCTTCATAGCCTTCAATTTCTGCCAGAAAACCAGGCTCTTTTCCCTCAAGACTCTTGGTTGCGGTTGACTCCAGGTTTTCAGCAGATTCTTTCAATTTTTCCCTTGCTCTTGTAACTGGAGCCGCACTCATGTTCTTCTCAGTTTCGTTCGCTTTCTCACCTGTCACGGCAAAGTGAGAGAAACTTGTGGTTTCAGCTTCCAGATAAAGATATTCTACATCCTCCTTCACTTTCTTCGTAAGCAAAGGATTCCATTCCTCGCCGTCAAAGTATGCCAGAGCAATTGAATTTACATCGATATCTTTTTCCCTGACCCATGTTTTGTCCACATTGAAACCTATAACTGCATTTTCGATATTTTCCGGTGTTGCAACACCTTCGTTTCCGACCCAGATATTCAGGTAGTTGTAGACTTCACCATCAGGCGTGTCTGGAGTAAGGGCAGAACGCTCTTTCAACACCTCAATAATGGTTGTGACCTTTCCGAGGGTTTTTTTAGCATCAAATTCCACATATTTTACGCAGGTGGCATCCTGTGTAAAATTAAACCTGACACGACTGCCACTTGTTATATACTGCTGTGAGAGTTCTCTGGCTTCTACGTTGCTGGCGGGTTCCGGAGATCCACCTCCCCCTCCGGAAGAACTGCCTCCGGAAGAGCTCTTCTTGGAGGAACTATCCTCTGAGCTTGAAATCTCGATATGGACAGGAATCATAATCCCTGTTCCAACATCTCCGCCGGGTACAGTACATGGGATTTTTATCTTGCAGTCTACATCCTCTTTAGCCGAAGCCGGAACATTGAGCGTTACCTTAACTTTTTTATTTTCCCCTGCACTCAGCTCAAAAGAAGAGACAGAAAATGTAAACCAGCCACTGTAAGTGCTGTCATCTATGAAAACGTTATATGTTGCAGTTTCAGTCCCTGTGTTTATCACATATAACGACTGCTCTGCCGAACTTCCCGGAGCAAGCATGTAACTCATGTTACCGGGGCTTGCCCCGATTCCTATGTCAGAAGCGGTCGCAACGACCTGCATCGAGACCATAAAAGCAATGATTAATAACACAACTTTCATTCTCATTCATAAACCTCAAGATTTCCGGGCTCCTGTTATGATCGAATTTCTTCACGATCGGACTGGGATTCTAAATTATTTTTTTCTGCCGGATTTATATCTTAAATTGAACTTCCGTTGATTGTAATGTATGTTCAGTTACTTTGTAATTTATGTTTAGTCCATAATTTATTTACAAATATTACCTATCTTGAGATTCTTATATTAAAATTATTTGTTTTTGTTTTATTTTGTCTAAAATAGAACATCATAGTATTTATTTAGCACATATTTTGTGTTAATTATTTGTTAATAATTAATTGAAACCCTTCTGAAATGTCATCTTGTTCCTGCCCATCCCAAAATCAAAAATTCAGTATTCTGAGATGGATTCCAGAGAATTTTCTGCAAGAGTTATAACCCTCCGCTTCAGATCCTCAAGATTTGTAAAAAACCCGGTGTACTCTCCTGAAAAGAGTTCATGCTGAAGCTTTCTCCCGAGTTCGTCGTCCATTTGGGGCTTTAGACGCAGGACCAGAGACCCTGGGGCATAGTTCACCGCAGTTGCAAGTTCATCACAGTCCCCATCCGTAATCCCAAGAACAGGAATTCCAAATCTGGACAGGATATTTCCTGCAAGCTCCGTTGTGTCATCCCCAATAGTAATGGCAAGCCCTGCTGCTTCAATTAACTCAAATGAACGCTCTGCGCAGTGATCTATAAGAATGACCTTCACACCGCCCGCCGGGGTTTGTTCCTGTAAAAAACTCTTTTTCAGAGGAGGATTTTTCGCCAGCCCTCTGGTTTTATTTTCAAGAGGGCTTTTGCAGACATCCTGGCTTTTTCGGGAAGCTGAGGTTTTTACCCATGCTCTTACCAGGTCTACGGGCACTCTTTCTCCATGCTTATGAAGGATTTCAATTCCCTGTTCCTTTATGGTTCCCCCTTCAATTGAAGTGAGAAAGCCATTCTCAGCTACAAGGATGACTTCCGGTGAAGTAGCTTTTCCAACCACAATCCCTTCGACCATTATGTTTGCCCCCGGAAAAGTTGAGATTCTTCTCCGAACTCTTTTTCCCTGATTGCTTATTTCTATATTGTTGAGGGGAAGCGGGGGAGGGGAAATTTTAAGGTTAAGAAGATCTGAAAGTATTTTTGCATGGGGACCCGCAGCCCGGTTCCAGGGTATAAGTTCCCCATCACAGCATCCTGGCCTTTCAATCTGGATCAGGGGTTTCTCGTCAGGATTTTTTATATTCGAAACCACAATACTTCCGAAAGTCCGGCCTGTTTGAAGTTCGCGGCCGTGGTTCAGAAGACACACAAGGTCATTTGACCCGAAAAGAGTTTCAATGCAGGCACTGGGTTTCAGGAACTGTTCTATTTCTATCAGATCTTCAAGACCTGCATCAATCGCTGCAACTTTCCCCAAAGTACCGCACAAGCAGGCATTTATGCAATTATACCTGGAAAGAAGGGTAAGAATATCTTTTACCGTCTGGGGAGAATCCATAAGCTGGAGGTTATGAATCACAATTCCAATCTGCATACATACAAAACATATATAGTCAAACTAATTATACTCATCGAATTTATTTTATGTTAATAATTTGATGATTATTTCGAAGTTATTGGGGATATCTACTTCTGCATGATTAAAATTCCTGGAAGATAGTGGAAGCTTCAGCAAGTATATAGAGTTTGAAAAAGTCTGATAATTACATAACGGATTGTCTGAATTGTATATATATGCCATCCGGCTCGGAGTTGTTTAAATATTAATTCTGGTCAAAAATCAAAAAAGTTATATATTCATAATTTATGTTAATTAATTTAAATATTGTATCATGAAATAATGAATATATCAATATTTTTCATCCAAATATTTTACGCTTATGTAACTTAATACTAACTTCATATAAATACTAACATCATATATGATCTGGAACCTGCTCCCAGGGCAGGAACATAAAAGGATTGGTGAACGTTTTGATTGAAGAGTTAGCAATGGCAATACGGCAGTTGCGCCTTAAAAAATTAAGAACCCTCCTTATTCTCCTCGGAATTGCGGTAGGAGTTGCAACGGTAGTAGCTGTCGTTTCATTCGGGGAAGGTCTTCGTATCAATGCAGTCGAAGAAATTCAGAAGTCCCGGGACCTGACTCTAATTGAAGTTTCTCCGGGGGTCAGAGGAGACGGACTTGTCCTTATAAGTAACTCGAAAGTAGAGGAAATAAAGGAGCACGCAGAGCTTGTCTGCCCATATATAAAGGATGCCTATGTCAGCCCTTCGGAGACCTATTTTGAACTGTTCGGAGTTCAGGAAGCTTACAGGTCTGCAAATGAGCTTGAACTGGCCGGAGGGAACTGGTTTGACAGCGAAGAAGCCAGCGAAGAGAACCGGATCGTCCTTGGAAGTGACCTCTGGGAAAAACTGGAAAAAATAGACGGAGCAAGAATCGGGACCCCGATTACAGCCAGGCTGCGCCTTTACGGAGAAGACGGAAAACCTCTTGATAAGGAAGTAACTTTTATTCCTGTGGGCTATCTGAAACCCTCCGGAAACGATATCGACTCAGGAGCTTTCATGAAGCTTGAATCTGCAAAAGAACTCAGTGAAAAGGAGTATTATGACGGAATTCTTATAAAGGTGGAAAGTTCTTCCCTGGTCCGCGAAACAAGAGATCAGGTAGAAAAACTGGGGCTTTCCACCTCAAGTGCCCAGGATGAAATAGACTCGGTCAACAGGATCATGAACGGGGTTACTCTTGTCCTTGCCTTTTTCTCAAGCATTTCCCTGCTCGTAGGCGGGTTGATGGTTATCAATACAATGGTGGTCTCAGTCTACGAACGAACCCGGGAAATAGGAATTTCAAAAGCTCTCGGAGCTTCGGAATCAGATATCCTGCGGATGTTTTTAGCCGAATGTCTCTTTATAGGAGTCCTGGGAGGATTTTTAGGAGACTTTTTTGGCGTTCTTTTTGCGGCCCTCATAGATAGGGCAGGAAGAGCTCTCCTGATGTCGAGGCTTGAAATCGGAGGTATAGAACACCTGACCGCCCTGAACTTCAATATTCTTGCAGCCGGGATCCTGATCTCCTTACTCGTATCCGTGATCTCAGGGCTCTACCCTGCCTGGAGGGCCGCAAAACTGGATCCTGTAAGAGCTTTAAGGCAGCTTTGAAAAAGGACAGGCAATTTTTCAGGAGCAATTACAGGAACAATTTTTCAGGAGACAATGCCGTGGATACCGGGAAAAAATTTTTAATAGCAGGGCTTTTAGGAGCAGGACTGCTGTTCCTGATTATCTTCTTTTCGGGGGACAGGGGATGGCAGGGAGACGGCATTTCCCCTTATACAATCGCAGAAGGAACGGTCAGGGGGGAGGTATATGTTGACGGCGGGCATGGCTATACCGGAGAAAACCCTTATCTCCAGTATTTCGAACTGCCTCCGGGAGAGGTAAAGTACGCAAGGTTTTATGTGCCTGTCTGGAACTACGACAGTGGAGATAGTATCCGGGTGACGGTCAATGGAAATGAACTTGCTGTTAGACAGGAGCCCGATTATGTTTCGGCATGGGGTACAGCTCTTTACTGCCTCGATACCAGTACTTCCCTTGGCACCGGATTAAACGAAGTCTCGGTCCTATCCGAAAATCCGGGAGGTGGCCCATACGGCATCACTCTGGTTGCAGTTTGCGAGAACAAATCCCTGCCTCCTGTCAGGTTCTGGATTAACGAAGGCAACTATGCTCTTACCTATACAAATAAACAGGACAGAGTAACAAGCACCTTTAAAGGTACATCTCCAGGGAAAAATGCAAGCCTTTACGCTATGCTGGTTGCAGGCACCGAAGGAGAAAAGGATGATCTCTATTTCGATTCCTTAAAGATCGGTAGCGATGTGGGGAACTCCTCGCAGGGAAAGTACTTTGACCTGTATTCGGCTTCGGTTTCCCCGAAAAGTACGGAAAGTATCCTGAGCTTCGAAAGGGGAGAGGAAGGCTATCTCCATCCCTGTGTTGCAGTCCTTGTTTCAGAATCGGAATCAGACAGTGAATTTCTCAAACTTCATGAGCAGAAAAGCTCAACAGGAGGACAGATCCCGTATTCTGTAATCGTCGTATCCATTCTAGCCTGCCTGGCGCTTGTCCTGAGGTTCAGGAAGAAATGATGTTTTGAGAACCTGGGTATCTGACCTGAATTCAAAAGCGATAGACGAAAAGAGGTAAAATATGAAATACGGAAGGATTCTCACATTAATGCTTGCACTTATCCTGGCAGCTTCCTTGGTTCCCGGAGTTTCTGCATCAGATGAAGTTTCTGCATCAGATGAAGTTTCAGGCTCAGCTTCCTCCTCTCTCGGGTTAGGCCTGGAAATCCCCCTTGACAAAGATCAGGCTCCCGATGTCCTTGTAGCTGGACATTCCTGGGAAAGGGCCCGGTTAAACCTTGAGAATCCAGGCATTGAAACCCTGCATAACATAACCGTATTCATCGAAGTTCCGGAAGGTCTGGAAATCAGCATTCCTTCCCAGCCGTATCTGATAAAAACAGAAGGGCAGCAAATTACGGCGGAAATCGGGGAATTGGATCCCGGACAAAGTGCAAGTCTCCTTCTGGACATAAAGCCTCCTGCTTCCGTTGAGTTCAAAAAAGAGGCCACATTCACGATTAAGACAGTCTACTCCGGAGGGGAGCAGCAAAGCAAGCACACAGTCAGCCTCATACCCCCACCCTCCTGGCTTACTTATTTTACTATCCTGGCAAGCCTCCTGCTTTTTGCAGGCATTCTGGCTGCATTTAAACGCTCCGGAGTCCTTGACCTCTTTTCAACTGTCGACCTGATAACCATCGCTCTTCTTGCAGCCGTTATTGCCGTTGTGTTCCGCTACCTGAGCAAGCTCATTAACCTGGGGTGGTTTGACGGGCTGGTCATTGCAATTCCCACCGTTATCCTGATGATAGTTGCCCTGCAGCTGGTCCGAAAGCCCGGGACTGCAACCCTGCTCTTTACCTGTGTCCTGCTCATAAGCATGGTTGTCTGGGGTTCTCATATTATGTGGCTGGGCTTTTACATTGCCGAAGGGGTAGTCGTCGACCTCCTGGTCATCCTGTTCGGGATGGACTATGCTGACAGGCGCCTGACCGCCGTAATCTATGGCATATCAAGAGGTGCGGTCTCAACCCTTGTTTTTTATCTGCTCTATGCACCTGTTGAGTGGAAAATCTCCTATGCGCCCTGGTATATAGGGCTTCAGCTCGCACTTGCATGTGCAGGGGGGTTAATTGGGGGATTGCTCGGTTACGATACGGCGGTAAAAATGAGCGGGGCAAGGCTTTAAAGTAAGCTTACTTCTTCTCCGCCATCGTTTTCTTCAACTATTTTTTCGATTTCCATGGGCCTGCAAGCCGAAAGTTCAGGACAGCGGGCCTTAAGGAATCTTTTCAGGTCGGAAACTGTAAGAATCCGGGGAATGTCTATTCCCTGTTTCCTGAGGTCAAGGGCCAGCCTTGCAGGAAGGGGAGGGAGAAGCCCGGCTGCCCCCAGTTCTTCGGGGCTTGAAAATACCTCGGCTGTCGGGCCGTCAAGAAGGATTTTTCCCTGTTTCATCACAACAACCCTTTCCGCATACTCCGCTGCAAGCTCCATATCATGGGTTATGAGAATCACGGTTTTACCGAGCCTGTTAAGTTCCCTTATTTTATCCAAGAACTTACGGATATGCCCTCTGTCCTGCCCTGTTGTAGGTTCGTCCAGGACCAGCAGGTCCGGTTCAAGGGCAAGAATGGAAGCTACTGCCAGGCGCTGGCGCTGCCCTCTTGAGAGTGCGTGAGGATGTCTGTTCCTGTAAGCCGAAAGTTCCATCATTTCCAGGGCAGAACCCGCCAGTTTTTTGATTTTCTCTTCAGGTATTCCCAGGTTCTCAAGCCCGAAACAGACTTCTTCAAAAACGCTGTTGGTAAAGATCTGCGAGTCCGGGTTCTGGAAAAGGTAACCTACTTTCTTTGAGAGCCGGGCAGTGGAATACCCTCTTATGTCTTTTCCATCGAGGAGGATTCTTCCTGAGGAAGGCCTGTAAAATCCTATAAGATGGCCTGCAAGGGTTGTCTTTCCTGCCCCATTGTGCCCGAGCAGAGCAAGAAATTCCCCACGTTTTATTTCAAAGTTGAGGTTTTCAAAAGTTTCCGAACCGTCCTCATGCCTATAGCAAAGCTGCTCAATCAGGACATGAGAATGGCTATTTCGGGGTTGCGGTGCGGGATCCGGAACTTCAGATAATCTTTTCTCATGACCTTCTGGATGGATTTCTACCTCAGATGCCTGAAGAAGTTCTTTCAGTCGTTTCAGGAGAGTGTCATAATCAGGAATATAAGCAGGAATACTTGAGTTCTCCGGGGAAAAACCCAGGAAGCGGGCAATTTCCGTGAGCTGGGGAGGATGAATCCCGAGCTTTCGGAGTTTTTCTTCCTCGCGGCACAGGATCTCAAAAGGTTTTCCATCCAGAATGACTTTTCCTTCATCCATAACAAGCATGCGGTCTGCCATTTCAAAAACATCATCGAGTTTATGTTCTATCAGGATGAGAGTGGTTCTGTTTTCCGCATTAAGACGTTTGAGCAGTTCAAGCACCTCTCCGGTACCTGCAGGGTCCAGGTCCGAGGTTGGTTCGTCAAGGACCAGGATTTCAGGCTGCATTGCCAGGTTTCCTCCGATTGCGGTCCTCTGTTTTTCCCCTCCCGAAAGTGTGAAGATAAAGTGGTCTTCCAGACCTTCCAGCCCTACTTCTTTCAGCGCTTTTTTCACACGGGTTCGGATTTCTTCCCTGGGCAACCCGAGATTTTCAGGCCCGAAAGCAAGATCTTCGGCCACGGTCAGGGAGAACAGCTGAGTTTCAGGGTTCTGGAAAACCATCCCTACTTCAAGGGCCAGGCTGTGGACTTTTTCATGTTTCAGGTCTTTTCCCCGGAGCAGGACGCTCCCTGAAAAGCTTCCCCCCGAAACCTCAGGTACCAGCCTGTTAAGGCAGCGTACCAGAGTACTTTTTCCACAGCCGCTGGGGCCTGCAAGGAGCACGAACTCCCCTTTTTTAAGCTCAAGATCCACATCCGAAAGAGCAGCGGAATCCGAATATGGATAGTTGTATGTAATTTTTTCAAGTCTGATTTGCGGAGAGGTTGCTTTCGAGGGTTCCATACTATCATTCAGCTTTTTACACCTTGGAGTTTAAAATCCTTATGAAAAGTAAGAAATAGTTTTATTGTTATTCAATTTTGTATGAACTTCCCCGATGGAGGAATTGTGCCTTGAAGTGGCTCTTTCGTTATGAACAAAAAGACAGCCTGCTGCACAGGCTGGACCCGAGAGTGAAACTTCTCTGGCTTTTCGGGGTCTCAGTACTGAGTGTTGTCCTCGGGACTCCCTATTCGCTGGTGGCCCTTTTCGCTTCAACCCTGCCTTTCTGGTTCATCCTGAGGCCCTCAAAAAGCAAGGTAAAGGCAATGCTCATCGTCTTTGGGAGTATCGGGCTGGGTTTTATTCTCTCACAGGCCCTTTTCTATTACTGGGCAAAAGACCCGCTGTTTACCCTCATCCCTTCTTCTTTTCCTTTGCTGGGTCCCCTTACGGGAGGGATCTATTTCTATGCTGACGGGGCCGTTTACGGGCTGTACCAGTCTTTCCGTTTTATGACATCTCTGAGCGCTGCAATGCTGGTGTTGGCAACAAGTCACCCCTCGGGGCTTATCTCCGGGCTAGTCAGATTTTTCGAAATAAGAATAGGAGGAAATAATTACAGGGTAGGCCTTCCCTACGAAATTGCATTCATGCTATCTTCCGCAGTTAGCTTCGCTCCTACGCTGCTTGAAGAAAGCGGGATAATCCTCAATGCGATGCAGGCAAGAGGGCTTGAGTTAAAAGGCGGGGTCCGTACGAAAGCAAAAGCTCTGAAATACATCCTTGTCCCTCTCGTGGTCAATATACTCCGGGCAGGGCGAAAACTCGCAGTCGCAGCTGACACCCGGGGTTTTCGGGCAAACAGGAACAGGACCTATGTAAACGAGCTCAGGCTGAAAAGCAATGATTACCTTTTTCTTGCATACACAATCCTTATTACGGCAGCTGGGCTTTACCTGAGTTATTCGGGGTTCGGAGGGACAGTCCCGGTCTGACCTGAAATGCCCTCCGGAAAAAGCAGTTCCAAAAAAGGGGTTCTTCATTTTCGGGTTTTTTGCTTTCGGTGACCTGCAGCCAGTTTTCCGCCCGTTATGATGACAAGAGTAGAAATGAATTCGAATCCCGGAGTATTTTCGGTTTTATCTCCTGAAGTTTCATCTCCTGAATTTTCTATGTCGGAAGTTCCCGGGTTTTCAGAGGTTTCCTCTAAAGAGGCCTGCACATCTTCTGCCTGTGAATCTACCTGTGCTTCTTCTGTCAGAGAGTCTTTTTCAACCACCAGAAAGGACCCTGAAGGCACCGCATAGTCCCCTACAGCCTGGAAAAGGATGGAATTTTCTCCGGATTTCAGGTAGTCCTTTACTTCTCTTGTGTCAATATCCAGGTCAGGGTAAGGCTTACCATTGCAGATTCCGGGGAATTCGTTCCCATTAACCAGAAGGATATTATCTTCCCAGTTCCCGGACTGAATGATCGTCCAGAGCGTCGCACTGCGGACAGGAAACTGCAGAGTGGGCCTGAGCATTTCACATATTGTCTGGTTTGGGCTGGCATAGTAAAGCGGATTTCCGTTTTCATCCATCTGGGAATTGAGTTCTTCAGCCCCTTCTCCTATCCAGTATTCCATATACTTTCCGTTCGGGTCCGTATAAACTATAAGCAACCCCACCCCATCAAAGCAGACATAAGGAGTACCTGAGCCTATGTTTTCAATATCTGTTTTAAAGGTTCCAGAACCGGGAACGTACGTACTCACATCATAAGCCCAGGTACCCGTGGGATAATCATAAATGCCCCAGCCTTTCCTGTCACTGTATTCCCTCTCAGGTTCAAGGCTTTCCCCGTTAAAGCTCAGGTTCATCTCAGGATACCTCCCCGTGATTCCTTCGGCACTCCAGGTCCAGTAGACATAGAGCCTTGCAAATTTCACAGTCGCCCCCTCAGGCAAGTTAACATTATGTATTACAGAATACACATCTCCGGGATAGACTTTCCCACTGTAATAACTATCCCCTACCGTATAAATAAGGTCTCCCTGAACCGTATCATGGCTGTATACTTCAAGAGGTTTGTCTGCCACATATCCGTTGTTCTCAGGAGACTGGGCCAGGGCAGGAGGAATCATCAACCCGCAGAATAATGTAATCAAAAGACATATTCCGGCAGTTAGAGGTAGTATATTCACTACCTTGCCGAACTTTTCCTTCCTGTCTCTACACCTGTTTTTGCACCTGTTTTTTTCCGTTCTGTCAAAATGCCTGTTTTTTGCTTTACATCCTGCATTTATTATTGGATTCTTCCTGATTCTGCAGGGAAGCCTTCGGTTCCCTTTACGCTTTATACTACCATCCTGCATTACTTTTCCCGCTTGCATTACTCTTCCCTCCTGAAAAATTACTGATATTCTTTTGGAAATTCAGATCTTTGGTAACAATTTAAAATAGCAAATAACTAAGATATTGAGGTTCTTTTATAACAATTGGAATTAGTAAACAATAATGTACACTGGATATATAAATTCTTTTAAAAAATAAGTATTTGTAAATACATAATAACATATTTTGTTACTATTTTCCCCTTTATGTTCACTTAGTTCAATCTATATATCCCGGATACAACTAAATAATCCCATAATTGAATAACCTGAAAAAAGTCTCAAGAAAGCTTCAAGAAAGATCGAATAAGCTGGGACGTTAAGAGGTCTGAGAGCTTTAGGGCAATGTCTCAGGCCTTATTTCAGTTAAATTCCCTGCAGCCTTCCGGGAAATGTCCCGGAGTAAATTTTGGTCTTTGGTATTGTTCAAATGAGATTTTTAATATTTCATACAAAAAAGAAAAATAGTAATATTTAATAACCTTTACTTCACAGTAATTATCCGATGGTAAGATATTTGTTACAATGATAACGCCTCAGAAATAGGAATTTATAATAAGATAAAAACAGAGGCAGTCTGAATCTCTCCCGAGGTTCAAATTTCACTCTGTAAGAAAGTGAACGGCAATGAATACAGATCCTGTAAAGACAACCTTACGATGTATACTCCTGCTCTCATTTCTACTCTCAGCCCTTCCTGCAGGAGCCGTATACTCTTATGATGGCATACCCCTTGCCTCGGACGCTCAGGGCACATTCAGGGGAGAGATCTACATAGATGGAGGACACGGGCTTTCATTTCCCCCATACTCTCAGGAATTTGACGTACCGGATGGCACTCTCCGCTGGGCTCGCCTGTATGTAGGTGTATGGGGAGGTACGGAGAACTATAAAGGCTGGGTCCTACCCGAGTTCAACGGGCAACGGCTTGAACAGTTGCAGCTTGCCGGGGTCGAGGATAAGAACGAAAATGTATACTGTGCAGGTCATGGGGTTTACTGGGTTTCCTATGACGTCAGCAACATCACGAAAAACGGGAATAATACTGTAGAGGTTCTTACAAGCAGCGGTGAGCCCGGGAACAAACTGGACGGGAGAGTCTATGGGGCAGTACTTGCCGCAGCCTGTGAAGACTCAAAAGCGCCCCTCGTATCCTACCAGCTCCTGAGCGGGAACGTAAACCTTCATGGGAAAGGCTGGAGCGGGACTCTCGCAAATGTAAACGACCAGACAGACGTCAATTTTATTTCCTCGCAGATACCGGGCAGCCCGGAAGCTGCTACCCTTTCTGTAGTATACCTTACAGGGTCAAGAGGTTTGCCTGATTATCTGGAATTCAACGGAGAAATGCTTGGTATTTCCCCTGCGTACCTGGCCGAGAGCTATGGCGGAAAGGCAATGGATATTGCCAATGAGGTTAGCTTTGATGCCTCGGGAGAAAAGGGCTTTTCTTCCAGTTACTTTGATATAGAGCATTTTGACGTACTCAATTACTTACAAACCGATAATACCGTTTCTTTTGTAAGAGGCCTTGACCTGGACGGGGATGGGGAAATCGGACTCCAGGAAGGAGAAGATTACCTGCACCCGGTCCTGGCAGCCCTTGTCCTGAGTTCCGGGAGTACCGCTTCCGTGCTTCCTGACCTCTACCCCGAGATGGAAGTCCCGGAACAGGAACTGGTAGATGAAAAATCGGCAGAAATTTCCTTTACAATAAACAATCCGGGAGGGATCTGCGAAGAGAACTGTACGGTTAGCTTCAGGGTTGACGGAACTGAGGTTTTAACTTCCTCTGCCCTGATGGAGGCTTCCGGAGTATACAAGTCTTCATTTTCATGGCCGGCAGTCGAAGGGGAACACCTGATTGAGCTTGCCGTTGACCCAGAAGCAAAAATACAAGAGTCAGACGAGGAAAATAATGTCTGTGCATTAAATGTCAGCGTCAAATCAAAACCCGACCTTTCGGTTTCTCTGGAAGAACCCTTGAAAATTGAGGCTCAGGAAGAGACTTCATCAGCGTCATTGCTCTTTTTCTCTGTCCTCTCTCTTTTCGGGGCCCGGAGAAAAAAACCTCTTTTCCTGCTTTTAATTGCAGTATTCATAATAGCTGCTTTTAGCGGCTGTGTCGATGAAACACAGACAGTAGAAAAAACTACCTACTCTATCCCGCTAAAGATTACAAATAGTGGAGAAGCTTCAGCCCTGGATTTTGATGTAAACCTCTATCTTGATGGGGAAAGTGTTACTGTCCTGAAGATCCCGGAACTTGAAGGCCAGACTTCAATGGAGGACCAGATCAGGGTTCGGACCCTTAAGGGTGAGCATACCCTTAGCGTGAAGGTAGATGAGCATAATGACATAGTTGAGTCGGACGAGGATAACAATGGATTTGAGGAAAGCTGCTATTTTAATTAACTTCCTGCTGCTCATTACCCCGGTTTCGGCGTCATATGCGGGCGATAAACCCCTGCAGACGGTCCTCCATGACAAACACCAGGGAGCTCTTGAATTTTCTCTAGGGGACAGCAGGTACAGCGGAGAGCTTGAACACAATAAAAGTTATCAGGTGAACTTTGATATCGAACCCCCGGCCGGGAGTTCCGTAAGGGTTGCAAAGGCTTACGTTTACTGGGTCTGGAGCAAAAAAGGACTTGAAGGCATCTATCCGAAATTTAATGCTTCTCTTGTACATTCGGGCACGGTCTTGCCTCTTCAGGGAGGGCAAATGTATACTGATACAAAGGGTTTTGTATCCAGGTACGACTTTTTTTCAGGCGCTCACGCTTTTGACCTGAGCGAGGAAATTTCCGAACCCGGTACTTACTCCATCTCACTTGTAAATTCAGCCGAAGACGGAAGCACCTTTTGCGTGCAGGGAATAGGGCTTCTGCTTGTCTATGAAGGTTCGGAGCTACCTGTGATCGAGTACTGGATCAATGAAGGCTGTGATATGCTGTATGCAGAATACGGGATAGACCCCGAAATGGCCACTACGACAGCTTATTTTGAGGGTGATATCAACTCCGAAAATATTGCAACCGCACGCTTGATAACAGTTTCTCCTTCCGGTGGCTACAGTTCAGGCACAGGAGCCCGGAACAGGCTTTACTTTAACGAGAAAACCGGGAGTATTCCGGTTATTGGCGATATTATACAGATCCTGTTCGGTGGAGGAAAAAGCTGGAAGAACATATACCAGACAAACGAAACTGTCCAGGTTGCTCTGGACGAAAGGCAGGTAGTTACTTATCTGGAACCTGTAGAAAACTTTGTCAGCATCCAGGATAACGGAGATTACCTTCTGGCAACGAATGCAATACTGGCGCTTGAATTCAAAGAGCCTGAAACCCCGGAGGAGGAAAGCTGACTTTTTGCGGAGGGGATACGGAATGAATATAGTTGAAACCAGGAACTTATCCAAGTATTACACATTCGATTCAGGGCTGCGCGTTGAAGCCCTCAGGGGAATAAATGTGAAGATTGAAGAAGGGGATTTTGTGTCCTTTATGGGTCCCTCGGGTTCGGGAAAGTCCACCCTGCTTAACATTGTTGGCTGTCTGGACCAGCCGACATCAGGTGATGTTTTTATCGAGGGTAACGAAGTTGACTACAGGAATTCTTCCAGTCTTGTCCGCCTGCACAGGCAGACAATAGGGTTTGTTTTCCAGGCTTTTAACCTCATCTCCACAATGAATGCCATGGAGAACGTCTGCTACCCCCTGTACTTTAGCGGAGTCTCACGCTCCAGGCAAAAACAGAGGGCAACCGAGCTTCTTGGCCTTGTAGGGCTTGGAGATCGGATGCACCACTTGCCTTCCGAGTTATCGGGTGGGGAACAGCAAAGAGTTGCTGTAGCAAGAGCGCTTGCAAACAGCCCAAAACTTATTCTGGCAGACGAACCTACAGGAAACCTTGATTCGGATACCGGGAACAAAATCACGGATCTTATGAGAAAAATCAATAGAGAACAGGGCGTAAGTTTTCTTGTTACTACTCATGATCCTGAAATGGCCAGGATTGCGGACAGGGTGATAAGACTAAAGGATGGAAAAATCACTGTCTGAATTTTATAAAATATGAGGCTTCAAAGACTTTAAGAATGATTTAAAAGCTAAGAATAGATCTATACACGCTTATTTAGCTTATTATTTACTTTAAGAACCTTTAGAAAGACTACTCCATGAATTATTATGCACAGCTACGCTAAAATATCTAAACCTAACTCTGCCACAAATAAAGAATAACTTTTAAAGAATAACTTTTTCCGATAACAATGCTCTTGATCATGTTTCACTCCGAATTTTCGGAGATGAATATGAAGTTTTTTAGACATTTTCCTCAAAAGCTAGAGATGACAAATTGATGTTTGAGCCATTGATGTTTGAGCCTAATGACATAGAATTTAAAATAAGCAAACACGTAAAAATTACTCAAACTTATTCCCTAGAGGGACTAACTTTTCTCCAGATCTCCTAGTTTGTGTCAGACAAATTTTTCGGCATCTAAAGACTAGACAATACTAAATGTATAAAAAATTTCTGGTGAAATTGAAAGTAACAGAGAGAAGAAAAATGCGTAACTCTGTTAGAAAAACAGCATCAAAAGACAAAATCATCTAATTGGTTTGTTCCCTAAGCGATGGAGAGTTAAGGATCTAATAAATATGAGATTCAATAAAATATTTATGAGAAAATAAATTATTTATGAGAAAATTCTAAGTTTAACTTACAAATCGATCAGTGAATTATTTATCAGCAAATATTAAAAAATCTATAACCTACCATTCACTAATAAAAAAGGATTAAAATGAATTAAACTAGAAAAAATTGAATAATATCATATTAAATCAATTAAAAGTTCTCTAAAATTACTTTTTCAACAAAATAAAGGTCATTAATGGATATTATTGAAAGATAAGTACTTTTAATGAAAGTGACAAAAACTCAGCTTCAAAAATTATTTGAATTCCACATCCATGAGGCAATTATTTCTTGCGGTTAAGTAATACAAATTTTGAATATGATAACATTAAATATTATGAAAATTATCAAAAATATTAAATATCTGCTCAACATACATAGTTCTTGCCAAAAATATCCGAAAGACAACAGAACAGACACGCCTCCTAAATGTCTGCGATGCATTCGACTCTGAGAATTCCTCGCCTGTAAATTATGCAGGTGAGGGGTTTCAGGTAGAGAAAAATATCCGTATATATTTGTGAATAGTGTCCGAATGTATAAATTCAGAGAATTTTATCTGCGTTTTTTGAGAAAAAACCTGGACTCAAACTCCATAGGTTCTGACCCATATTGAAAATAATTGAAGAAAATGTTATGGCAGCGTACCAAAAGTTGTGGGAAATTTGAGAAAAATTTATCTCAATTCCCTTTCATTTTATCATTTTTAACCATATTTTTTCATTTTTTCCTGTTCTTAGATCATTGCAAACATATCCACAACATCATCAAAGTCTATCCTTCCGTTTCCGTTGAAGTCAAAGTACTCCACCGGCATGTTTTCCTCTATCCAGTCCATGTTGTGGAAGTAAGCCACTATATCTACGAAACTGAACTCCCCGTTTCCGGTAAGATCTTCATAGAGTCCATCTCCGTCAAGATCCTTTGGAGCATACTCCTGGTCCGGCAGTGGGGACAGAAGGGTTACTTCAATTGTCCCTGTTAGGAGAGCTGGTTCGATAGAGTCTCCGGAATCTTCCTCCAGACGTTTAACTCCTATCGAAAGGTTCGTTGACCCCGATACTTTACCAGAAACCGTGAGAGTGGCAAGCACAACATCTGCTGCTCCTTCCTTAACGGAATCTTCCAGGTCAACAGTCTTCATGTAGATCGAAGTCGCTGGCAGGGTAGAGTTCTCAGTAATCAAAGCCCAGGAAGGGTACTCTATATCAACTATCTCGGCAACAGCCGGGTAGTCAATAGCAACGGTCAGGTTGTAGCCTGAAAGACCTGCAGGGAAATTACTGGCAAGAACACTTATTTCAGTGGATTCGTTTTCTGAAACCGAGGAACTTGCCGGATCGAAATAAAGAGTAACGGTTGACCCGGAAATCTCGGAAACTTCTATGTAATCCGACTTCAACTCAAAGTCAGAACCAGCAGTATTTTCTACAGTCAGATTTACGGTATAGTTACCTGCTACAGAATAAGTGTGCGAGGGGTTCTGCTCAGTTGAGTTTGCTCCATCCCCAAAGTCCCAGAGCCATTCGGTTGGGCCGTTGGTTGATTGGTCGGCGAAGTTGACGGTCAGCGGAACAGTCCCGGAGGTCACGTCGGCGGTGAACGAGGCGACCGGGGCATCAACGGCGGTGCCGGTGTACTTCACCGCGAGGGTTGCGAGCGTGGTCTTGAACGACGGGCCGGATCCGAGGGCATACATGAACGTGCTGTCCGAGCCGGCGGTGACCGCATCGGTGACCGACCAGGTATGGTTCTCGTAGTAGTTGATCGGCGCAACCGGGTCGGCGCTCTCCTGGGTCACGCCGTTGAACGTGTAGATGCCATCGTAGCTGGAGAGGGCGACGTTGGAAAGCGTGGCGTCAGTGAAGCCGGTGGTGAGACCGGAGGTCGCGAACGCGGTCGAGGAACTGCCCGCATTGATCCAGTCGTGGCCGTGGTTGACCCAGTACTTCACCTCGTCCGAGTCGCCGTCGTTGTATGCAACAACCAGTGTGAGTGCCTTCAGCCGGCCGTCGAAATTCGTTCCCGTTTTTTCGATCTTCACATTGACCGACGTGTTCGTGGACATTATCTGGTCCGTAACATTATACTCGACCTCGTAATCGGAGTATACCCTGCTCGTGTGGTTGTTGAGCCAGTATACCGTACCGTCGGCTGAATAGTACTCCATGTCCATGTTCTCGACGCCAAGCGTGGTCTCATAAGACCCGTCACCATCGCCATCAAGGGTGGTCGTTGCAAGCAGCGGCCAGTTGGCCGAACCTGAACCCGAGTAGATATTCACATAGACAGCCGCCCACTGGATGTCAGTATAGGCAGGTATCTCAAACGACTGGCTGAAGTCTCTCTCGGTAACTCCGCTTGTCGGCTGGCTCGCAAAGGGAACAGGCTGGAAACTTCCGACATACAGATCTCCGCTCACGGTTCCGGTCTTTTCGGTCGTCAGCGGAAGGGAGGAGTCGGTGATCGCCTCGACTGAGATATAATCTTCCTTTACAAGAGAATCGGTTCCTTCAGACCCTGTCACGGTCAGGTTGACGTCATACTTTCCTGCACTCAGGTATGTATGCGACGGGTTCTGGTTGGTGGACGTCTCGCCGTCGCCGAAGTCCCAGTGCCAGGCAGTGGGAGACCCTGTAGACTGGTCGGTGAACTGAATGGTCAGCGGGAAGGTGCCGCTTGTCGTATCAGACGTAAACGATACAGATGTACCGGTGACATTGATGTATTCTGTCTTTGTCTCGGTGTCGCTTCCAAGGATGTTTGTAACGGTGAGGCTTACGGTGTAATTACCCGTTGCGTTATACGTGTGAGATGGGTTTCGATCAGTTGAGTTGCCGCCGTCGCCGAAGTCCCATGCCCAGGAGGCAGGGGTACCGCTCGAAGTGTCGGTGAATTGTACTGTCATGGGGGCAATACCTGAGGTCTGATCCGCGGTAAAGTCAGCCTCGGATGCGGTCAGTTCGGTTACTTCAAGAATGACAACCGCGAGGTTCATGTAACCATCGCATTGGACACCAAGCTCATTGGTGCCGTCCTGTAATGCGTCGGTGACATCATAGCACTTGAATGCGGGATCGTTACTGTCGTCACTGCCGGAGATCGGGACGCTGTCGTTGTTGAAGAAAATTGTGGCCTGGGCGTTATCGTTGCCTGACGGCAGGACCGTAGTGATCTTCGCCGCCCCAAAGGTCTCCGTACTTACATTATCGAAAATGGCATAGCCGATATACATGTCGGGATATGTTCCCATTCCGTTGTTGTATAGCGAATCGCAGCCTTCGTCGAGCCAAATCTGTCTGTAGGGTTCGTCCGGATCTTCATAGACAACAACAAGTACAGCACCATATAATCCGCCGTCCGGTCTGGCTGCATCTATTACTGCCGTGTTTCCGCTGGTATTGAAGTAGGAAGTGACATCGTAGACCACCTGACCGTTGTAGTTGTCGATTCCGTCCCCGTAGAATGCTTCCTGGGTTACTTCGTTTCCATTGAAGGTTACAGTGAAGCCGGGATCGGTAGACAGGTCGTTCCAGGTATAGGACTGGTAGAGGCGTACAGTCTTTACAGTCGCACCGGTAGGTATCGGCAGATCGCTCTCTGTCCAGTTGACAGTTGTGGAATACCATCCGCCGCCGGTCTGGTAACCGGAATTCCCAAGCGAGTTTACCACCGAAACATTACCCTCGGCGTAATAGCCGGTCTCAAGGTCATAACCGGTATAGAACCTGCCGCCGTAATAATAATTCTCGGTTGGTGCGACTGTTAACGGCGTGTTGTACTCGTTGTTGTCCTCATCACTCTCGGCAACGTCGCCTTCTGTATCTAAAACGATTGTGACCGGGATGGTGTCGCCGTACTTGCGGGTCGTTACCGGGTCCTCCACACTTATGGTCGTGCTGTTTCCGGCGGCAAGACCGGATATCTGGAATTCGGTGGTTGTGCCATTCAGTTCAAAAGTGGCGTTAAATGTTCCGGCATCTCCAGTACCGGTATTTGCAATAGTTGCAGTAATCGTGCTGGCCGATCTGGGGCCCGGATTGCTTACGGAAATGATACTGAGATCAATAGCGGCTTCTGTAACCGAGATGAGATCCTTCTTTATTTCGCTGGTAGACCCGCCAGGACCAATGACGGTAAAGTTGACCGTGTAGGTTCCGTCGCCTGTGTACTCATAAGACGGATTCTGGTCGGTACTGTCGATCTCACCATCGTTGTCGAAATCCCAAGCATAGGACTCAACCGTTCCAGGGCCCGAAATATATCCATAGAACTGAACAGTCAGGGGAGTCTGACCCGAAACTAAGTTCATGGTAAATACTCCCTGGGGTGCTATGGCGTCCGGCCCGCCGGTGATCGTCCCGTCCTGCCATATACCCATAAGCGGACTGGTGTCGCTTCCAAGGCTGTCGGGGACGGTATATGCAGTATCCCCTATACCGTCGCCATCTGTGTCACTGCCAGTGTAATCGCTGTCCCAGTAGTTGCCAAGAATACCTGAGTACGCCGTTCCGTTGTATGTATAACTAACATCGGCCGGTGTGACCCATGAAATGATGGTTGGGGCAGTTGTTCCTGACGTGGTTGCCGTTGCAGAATTCCCTATTACAGAATTGAGATAAATTTTATTGTTATCGATGTTACCCTCATTATAAAGTTCGATTCCTGCATAATCACCATTGATGAATGAATTATATGCCACAGTGCAATTTTCACCATCAATGGAAACCCCTGCCCCTGCACTGTTTATGGCAGTATTATTTTCAAAAACATTTGAATCGCCAATAAAAGAAAACGCAGCATATGTACCCGTTGCCCCGGACATTATATTATCGTTAACAATATTATAATCACTATACATTTGGACACCCCCCATAGCTGCAGTTGGATTAAGAATAAAGTTATTTGAGACAGTGGTTCGATCCGCTGATGATGAAACACTACAATAAGAAAAATCCAATATATTGTTCCTGATAACACAATTTGATGCTTTAATAGAAATGGCGGTTGAACCTTTAAGAGTTAGATTTTCAATATGATCCCCAGAGCTATAAAGTTTGATGTTATGTCCAACTAGATTTATAATGACCTTATCTCTATCTTCTCCCATAATGGTGACATTCGGTTGATCGACATTTATGTGTGCTGTACTTTCTGTGTAAGTCCCAACCTTGATATAGATCGTATCCCCATCGGATGCGGCATCGACCGCTGATAACAGGGATGTATAATCCCCGCTCCCGTCCGCTGCCACGGTCAGTGTTGCTGCCGAAGCGGGCACCGCGATCAGAGCCAGGGATAACAGCAGGCCCAGCATAAAGGTCAGAGTGTTCAGGGGGATGGACCTTTTCAGCAAATTTATCTGCTTCATCAGGACCACCCCTTCTGAAGGGATTTTCCGATGCCTTCAGGGGTAGGGACGAAAAGCGTGCTCATGCACATAAGTGCACCGATACAGAGAATTAGAAATATTTTTTTCATCTTTATATGCACCTTCTTTTGATGTTATCACCCGAAACTCTGTCATTACATCACGATTTTACAGGGTTTAAGAGAGTTTGTTCAGGCAGAACCATGTTTTTGTGTAACTTTTCACGTTTGGAGAGGGAAATTCCCAAAAAACAAAAAAATTGAAAATGTTTTGCCGTAAATTTGAAATTTGAATCTGTTCATCACAAATGGTTTTCAGGTCAGATTCAACTTTTTAAAATTCACATATTCTGTAAAATTTAGTTGTCTTTTATGAAGTCAAGAACGAAACTTTCCAGGGTATTGGGGATTTTTCGATGACTTACTGCTTTTTTCATTATTTGAGCCAGTAACGAAATAACCTGTAGCTCATTTTCTGGAAATTCCTATCGGCTCAAATGAGCCTGAAAATCACCATGTACAATTGGAGTAATTCGCAGGTTATTTCGTTGCAGTACCTTCGAGATTTGATCCGAATTTGGATTCTGAATCTTCTGGAGAGGATCAGTTTTCAGAACTTGGTTAATTTAGTATGAAAAAAGGTTATTATGTATATAAATTAATCTAAAAAATAAGAACGGTAGTAATTTATATATGTGTTATGTAACAAAAAAATATTCATTTGTAATACTTATTTTGATAATTATGAATTGCATGGTTGAACTAAAAACCAATTGCGTTAAACCTCCAACTACCTAAACTATATGTTTTTCAGAAATGCATATTGCTCTTGATTTTAAACCACAGGTGTGTAAGTCCTATATCTGAAATTACTACAAGGAATAGGAAAAAGTTGTTATCGGTTTAAGGGTTGGTTTAAGAGTTATTTCGTCCCTTCGAGATAAATTGTAATTTTCTGGTAACGAATAAATCATCAAATAGGTTTTTCAATTAAATGAAAGAAAAAAAGTTATGGGAAATTTGAGAAAATTTTTCTCTATTCCCCTTTTTGTTTTTTCATTCTCTTTTATTCTCTTCACTCATATCATTGCAAACATATCCACAACATCATCAAAGTCTATCCTTCCGTTCCCGTTGAAGTCAAAGTACTCCACCGGCATATTTGTTTCTATCCAGTCCATGTTATGGAAATAAGCCACTATATCCACAAAACTGAACTCTCCGTTTCCGGTAAGGTCTTCATAGAGCCCGTCTCCGTCAAGGTCTCTAGGGGCATATTCCTGATCCGGCAGTGGGGACAGAAGGGGCACTTCAATTTTTCCTGTTAAACAAGTTGGCTCGATGGCATTTCCTGAATCGTCATCCATTCTATCAACCCCTATCGAAAGATTCGCTGACCCTTTCTCCTTTCCAGAAACAGTGAGGATGGCAAGCACAACATTTTCTGCATCTGCTTTAACAGTATCGTTCCCATCAACAGTCTTCAGGTAGATAGAAGTCCCGGGCAGGGAAGAGTTCTCAGTAATCAGTGCCCAGGAAGGGTACTCGATGTCCACGATCTCGGCAATGGACGGATCGTCGATAGCAACGGTCAGGTTGTAGCCTGCAAGACCTGCAGGGAAATTGCTGGCAACGAGATTTATTTCAGTAGATTCGTTTTCTGCCACAGAGGAACTTTCAGGGTCAAAATAGAGAGTAACAGTTGACCCGGAAGCTTCGGAAACTTCGATGTAATCCGTTTTTAATTCAAAGTCAGAACCAGCAGCATTTTCTACAGTCAGATTTACAGTGTAGCTACCTTCTGCAGAATAAGTATGCGAGGGGTTCTGCTCGGAAGCATTGGCTCCGTCCCCGAAGTCCCAGAACCAAGATGTTGGAGATCCAGTAGACTCATCACTGAACTGAACAGTCAGAGGAGCATCACCTTCAGTTACATTTGCACTGAAGTTTGCGATTGGTCCAGCTACAGTTTCTTTCGGATATTCGACAACAAGGATCTGCTGAAGAGCGTCCATACCTCCGCTTGTAGTTCCCTGGATTCCAGCCTCGTTACCAGTTTCATTGAGATAGCTCTTCACGTCAAAGACCTGTGCATTACTGGTTTTCGAATCACCCTGCCATGCATTGGTTGCCACTATGTTTCCGTTGAAAAGCAGGTTTCCTTCATCGGGTCCCGCACTTCCTGCGAAACTGTATAGTGTAGCGTTCTGGACCTTACCTGTTTCAATAGACATCCCGGTGAAAGGAGCATATGCAGTCGCTTCTTCAAGAGTGGTCCCGTAACTGGATGCTGATACACCAAGCTCGTCGCATTCTTCATTAATGAAGATCTGCTTCCGGGTTTCGTTAGAATTTTTGTAGACCACAACAAGGGTGCTGGGGTACAGTGCGACTTTGCCGTAGAGGTTATTATCACCATCATAGGGATTTGTGACAAAGCTGTTACCCGACGAGCTAAACCTGTCAGTTACATCATAGACACAGAGCCCATATTCATAATCAGCATACGCGCCAAAATTGCTCCAGTCCCTATAGAGAGTTCCGTTTCCTGTTGAGAGGTTTCCGTTCTCTATTATGTTCCCGTTGAAGCTGAGGTTCAACCACGGATATCCGCCAGCCGTCTGGTCCCAGTTGTAGGCGAAATAAAGGAAGACCTTTTCTATTGTGGAACCGCTCGGTACCGGAAGGTCGCTTGCAGTCCAGGTTTCGGTCCTGGCGGAACCCCATGTTCCAACACTCTTGTAAGCAGTTGTAGGCATCGTGGAGCACAAAAGGTTCCCCTGGAGGTCAAAGGTATGCCTGGTAGTGATATTGCTTCCGCCTTCCCAGTAGAGACCTTTTCCTTTGTACCCGTTGTATTTGACCGGTCCAGCCCTGCTCTTGTTGTTGTTGGCCTCATTGGTCTCAGGAATCAGATTATCCGGGTCAACAACTGCAGTGTAGGTTACGGTGCTTCCCTGGAGGTCTCGAATGGTGGGATCGGTAATGAATTTAGTTGTTGTCCCTCCACCCGCAAGGGAAGAAATCGTTGCCGTGCTTACAGGAACTGTATCGGATACGTCGCTCGCATACAAGGCTACAGTAATATTAGTAAGGGTTTCTGTTCCGGAGTTAGTGATGCCGTAAACCTCAATGTTATTGGCTTCCCTGGCAAAGACAACATTGCTTGGTGAAATAAGAACTGTGGATATGCTGAGGTCGTTCGTCGCCTCTTGAGCCGCTTGAGTTACGGTTATGTAGTTTGTCTTTACTTCCGAATCGCTTCCGTCTGCATTGGCAACCGTGAGGTTGACAGTGTAGGTACCCACAGTTTCGTAGGTATACGATGGGTTCTCTTCTTCGCTGTCAACATTTCCATCGTTGTCAAAGTCCCATGCATAGGAAGAGACAGTACCGTTTGATGAGTCGGTGAAGTTGACCATCAGCGGTGCATCTCCGGATGTCGGGGTTGCCGTAAAGTCTGCTACCGGCGGCTCAGGGAGTGGTTCATTGACAACAATGCAATCAGTCTTTACCTCGGAATCACTTCCGTCTGCATTGGCAACCGTGAGGTTCACGGTGTAATTCCCGGCTGAGGTGTATGTGAAAGAAGGATTCTGGTTGGTACTGTCAATGATTCCATCGTTTTCGAAGTCCCAGGCCCAGGATGTAGGGGAGCCAGTAGACTCATCGGTAAACTGGACCGTCAAAGGCGCATCTCCAGATGTCGGTGATGCTGTGAATGCAGCAACGAGAGCGACAGGACCGCTACCAACAAAGTTGTAGTTTTCATAGGATTGCATCAGGGGATAGTTGTCGGTTCCTAGGCTGTCAGGTAAGACGTACGGATCGTCCCCTATTCCATCACCGTTGGTGTCTGTACCGTTGTAGTTGGGCCAGTAATTGCCCATGTAGCTGGCGTAGGTCGTGCCGTTATAGGTATATGTGATTTGATCTGGAGAAGACCAGTAGGTGATGGAAGGAACCGTCTTATAAGTGATTTCTTGTGTATCATTAAATGTATTAAGATAAATTCTGTTATTTTCTCCAGAAGAAATCTGAATCGCTTCATTGTTCTTGATAAATGTATTACGGGTAATGGTATTATTGTTATTAGATATACGGATACCTATTCCGGTATTATTTATGAAGGTATTATTGGAAACAATGCATTCGGAAGCAGACAAGACGAGGTTTCTGGTCGTACCTGAATTTGAAAAAATATTACCATCAATAATTGAACCTGTACAAGCACTTCGAATGTAAAGATGACCATAGCTATTGTAATTATTATTAAAATAATTATTTCTTATTATGTATGATGCACCTGTGGCATCTATACCTATAGATTGAGAACTACTGGCATTTGAAACAATATTATTTTCAAATGTATATTTATCTCCCTCCATATAAATGCGAGAAAAAACTCTATTAAATATGCAATTTTTTATAATAACATCGGAAGCTGTACCAAAAGTACCAAAGTATGGAAGTTGTATACTTATGTTCATTCCTTCAAGGACAGTCCCGGTAGCATTATCACCTGTACCATATGGAAGCCTTATTTCGTTGTATTGGCCTACGTCGTTGGGAGTGACTGTTACGAGATCATTACCCTCTCCAATAATTGTCAGGTATGGCTTATTTACATAGAAACCACTATATGTCCCATTATAAACGTAAATAGTATCTCCGGAAGAAGCGCTGTTGATAGCATCCCGTATACTTGTAAAATCTACTCCACCACTATCGTCTACATACCATGTCCTTGCTTCTGCAGGTCCTGTTAATACCATGCAGATAAGCGCAAAGAGAATTATAAATATTCTTTTATTCATCTATCATTCACTCCTCATTTCTGAAATTTTAGCCCGAAACTCCTGTGATTGTAGCCCTTTTCAGCAGGATCTGAGGGGATGTTCGGGATTGAATCACAATTATTTTGTAGCTCTTTTAGAGCTTATCCGAAAAGTGTTGTGACCTACTGTAACCTAACCATTAGCAATATGCAAAACCGAAGAGGACACCCTGCTATTATAGACCTGCTGTAACTTTTCGATCGCATTACCGACTTTTCGGATAGGCACTTAGTCTGAAGGGGGGATCTCCCAATAATAAAAAACAAAAAAATTTGCGGCGTATATAAAAAACCTGGATCTGCGTTAATTGTGTTTTTCAGATCAGCCCAAATTATTGAGTTTAAGTCACTGTACATAATTTATTTCTCATTTCGGAAGTCAAGAACAAACTTTTCAAGTATCTCGGCCTTCTCTCATCCTTCCAACATTCGATTCAATGTTGTGGAGTTGATCCGAATTTGGATTCTGAATCTTCTGGAGAGGCTCAGTTTTCAGAACTTGGATAATTTAGTATGAAAAATGGTTACGATGTATATAAATTAATCTAAAAAATAAGAATAGTATCTATTTATATATGTATTAAGTAACAAAAATAAATTGATTTGTAACACTCGCCTTGCTAATTATGAATTGAATGGTTGAACTGAAAATCAACTGCATTAAATCTTCAACTGTCTAAACTATGCTCCCCTAAGAAAGTCTAATGCCTTTGATTTTAAACCCCAAATTCATAAGTCCTAATAATAGAAGAAATATTGGCTCTTCGCTATTTCGAGTGGGTAACTTACATTCATCTATAAAATGTCGAAGTAGCACGTACAAATTTAGAAATACTTCTGGTTGAAAATCACATTCAAGCTTGCTGTTTCTCTTTTTGGCATAGCTACTTTTTAACTGAGCAATTATTTTCAACCCACATAAAACAGCGAAGAGCCGAAATATTTTTGCCTGATTTACAGAAAACTCACTTTCCGCAGATGTCCTTATAATTTTCACAATTTTTTCCGCTATCGTTTTTCTGGATACTGTACATGATGTTCAAAGAAATATTTTTGAAATGTCCGACTATTTTCAACATTTTTACCTTCATTGAAAACTTCCAGCAGCCATTTTCCTAAGCTTCAGTTGAGATAATAACTGCAAATTTTCGACTGATTCTCCAAAAACGATAGCAGGAAAAATGTTATTTTTTTGAGAACATCTGCGGAAAGTCGGAGAAAACGCTTCAACCGCGTAAGTCCCATCATTAAAAGTATTTTCAAATAAATGAAAGAAAAAAAGTTATGGGAAATTTGAGAAAATTTTTCTCTATTCCCCTTTTTGTTTTTTCATTCTTTTTTGTTTTCTTCAATCATATCATTGCAAACATATCCACTACATCATCAAAGTCTATCCTTCCGTTTCCGTTGAAGTCGAAATACTCCACCGGCATGTTTTCCTCTATCCAGTCCATGTTGTGGAAGTATGCCACAATATCCACGAAACTGAACTCTCCATTTCCGGTAAGGTCTTCATAGAGCCCGTCTCCGTCAAGGTCTCTAGGGGCATATTCCTGATCCGGCAGGGGAGAAAGAAGAGTTACTTCAATTGTCCCTGCCAGGAGAGCTGGTTCGATAGAATCTCCGGAATCTTCCTCCAGACGTTTAACCCCGATCGAAAGGTTCGCAGATCCTTTTTCCTTTCCAGAAACTTTGAGAGTAGCAAGCACAACATCTGCTGCCCCTTCCTTAACGGAATCTTCCAGGTCAACAGTCTTCATGTAGATAGAAGTTCCGGGAAGGGTAGAGTTCTCAGTAATAAGTGCCCAGGAAGGGTACTCGATGTCCACGATCTCGGCAACATTCGGGTCGTCAAGAGTAACGGTCAGGTTGTAGCCTGAAAGACCTGCAGGGAAATTGCTGGCAACGAGATTTATTTCAGTAGATTCGTTTTCCGGAACTGAGGAACTTTCTGGGTCGAAGTATAAAGTAACAGTTGACCCGGAAGCTTCGGAAACTTCTATGTAACTCGATTTTAACTCAAAGTCAGAACCAGCTTCATTTTCTACAGTCAGATTTACGGTGTAGTTACCTGCTGATGTGTACGTGTGGGAAGGGTTCTGCTCAGTTGAGTTTGCTCCATCCCCGAAGTCCCAGAACCATGAAGTCGGAGACCCGGTTGATGTATCGGTAAAGTTGACTGCCAGTGGTGTATCTCCAGACGTCGGGGTTGCCGTAAAGTCGGCTACTGGCTCAGCAGGTGCCGATTCCTCATATTCGATAACAAGGATCTGCTGGAGTGCATCCATACCTCCGCTTGTTGTGCTCTGTATACCTGCTTCATTTCCGGTTGCGTTGATGTAGTTTGTAGCATCAAAGACCAGGGGACTTGCAGTGTTGGAACTTCCCTGCCATGCATTGGTTGCCACTATGTTTCCGTTGAAAAGCAGGTTTCCTTCATCGGGCCCCGCACTTCCGGCGAAGCTGTACAGCATAGCGTTTGTGACCTTTTCCACGTCAATTGACATGCCGGTGAAAGGAGCGTATGCAGTAGCCTCTTCAGACGTGGTCCCGTAACTGGATGCAGATAAACCAAGCTCGTCGCATTCCTCATTAATGAAGATCTGCTTCCTGGTTTCATTAGCGTTCCTGTAGACCACAACGAGGGTGCTTGGATACAGTGCGACTTTGCCGTAGAGGGTATTATCACCATCATAGGGGGTTGTAACAAAGCTGTTACCCGACGAGCTAAACCTGTCAGTTACATCATAGACACAGAGCCCATATTCATAATCAGCATAGGCGCCAAAATTGCTCCAGTCCCTGTAGAGGTTTCCGTTCCCGGTTGAGAGGTTTCCGTTCTCTATTATGTTCCCGTTGAAGCTGAGGTTCAACCACGGATATCCGCCAGCGGTCTGGTCCCAGTTGTAGGCGAAATAAAGGAAGACCTTTTCTATTGTGGAACCACTCGGGACCGGAAGGTCGCTTGCAGTCCAGGTTTCGGTCCTGCCGGAACCCCATGCTCCAACACTCTTGTAAGCAGAATCAGGCTGAGTGGAATACAGAAGGTTCCCCTGAAGATCAAAGGTATGCTTAGTAGTGATATTGCTTCCGCCTTCCCAGTAGATGCCTTTGCCCTTATACCCATTGTACCTTAGAGGTTTAGCCGAACTGCTCTTGTTGTTGTTTGTCTCGTCCGTTTCAGCGATAAGGTTGTCCGGGTCGACAACGGCAGTGTAGGTCACGGTGCCGCCTTCAAGGTCACGGATAGTCGGGTCGATCAGGGTTACGGTGGTCTTTGAATCGCCAGCAAGGGACGCAATCGTTGTCGTGTCTACGGGAACTGTTCCACTGGAAACGTCGCTTGCATACACAGCTATCGAAATGTTGGTAAGGGTAGCAGTTCCTGTGTTTTTGACATTGAGAACTTTCACAGTATTTGTTTCCCTGGCAAAGACCGCAGAAGCCGGAACGGTGTTGACAATTCCTGAGATACTAAGATCGTTCGTCGCCACTTGACCCGCTTGAGTTACGGTTATGTAATCTGTCTTCAGCTCGGAATCGCTTCCATCTTCATTCGTAACTGTGAGGTTGACAGAATAGGTTCCTTCAGTTTCGTAGGTATACGATGGGTTCTCATCTTCGCTGTCAACGTTTCCATCGTTGTCAAAGTCCCATGCATAGGAAGAGACAGTACCGTTTGATGCGTCGGTGAAGTTGACCGTCAGCGGTGCATCTCCGGATGTCGGGGTTGCCGTAAAGTCTGCTACCGGCGGCTCCGGGAGTGGTTCATTGACAACAATGTAATCAGTCTTTACCTCGGAATCACTTCCGCCTGCATTGGCAACTGTGAGGTTCACGGTGTAGTTCCCGGCTGAGGTGTATGTAAAAGAAGGATTCTGGTTGGTACTGTCAATGATTCCATCGTTTTCGAAGTCCCAGGCCCAGGATGTAGGAGAGCCAGTAGACTCATCGGTAAACTGGACCGTCAAAGGTGCATCTCCAGATGTCGGTGATGCTGTGAATGCAGAAACGGGGATAACAGGGCCGCTACCGCCAAAGTTGTAGTTTTCATAGGACTGCATCAGGGGATAGTTGTCGGTTCCTAGGCTGTCAGGGAGGACATAGGGGATATCGCCGATTCCGTCGTTGTTTTCGTCGGTGCCGTTGTAGTCAGAATAGTAGTTGCCCATGTAACCGGTGTAAGTCTGACCGTTGTAGGTATACGCTATAGGTTCGGTGGAGTTCCAGTATGTCAATGAAGGTGCGGTGGTTCCGGAAGTTGTCGCAATAACTCCATTATCGATGAAATTGTTGAGGTATATCGTATTTACTCCAATGGCAGCGTTTGCATAGAATTCAATGCCGGCATAAGCATTGGAAATAATATTATTTCTCGTCACGATAGTGTTTCTACCAGTATCGTATAAAGTAAACGCTGCGCCAATGTTGGCTGTGAATGTATTATTACTAATTATTGTATTGTTGCTTGATTTTATTGACATAGCAGCATATTTACCAGTACTATTCGAAACAATGTTGTGTTCGAACGTTGGATTTTCAACCTGCATTTTTATTCCTGTACTACTGGTTAGTCCATCAAACAAGCAATCTCTGATAATTACATCCGAAGCCGTACCAGTATCTGATCGAATGTTTGGTTCCGTCGTTATTTTCATTCCCTCAAGGACAGTTCCGGTTGCATTTGCAGAAGTCGCAGTTTGCGGAATATCTATTCTATCATTAACGGTTACTAGATCAGATCCTTCCCCGATGATACTTAGGAATGGGATACTGACCTCAAATGCTTCATACGTTCCGGCCCTGATATAAATCGTATCGCCAGACGAAGCGGCGTTGACGGCCGACTGGATACTGGTGAAATCTGCTCCGCCATCATCATCGACGTACCAGGTATTTGCTTCTGCAGGTGTTATTAACACCGTGCAAAGAAGGGAAAACAGAATTATAAATATTCTTTTATTCATATAAAACTATCTCCTATAAATCAAAATATATTCACCTAAAAGATAATTTTAGATATAGCATTGATTTTCATAATTTAATTCATGTTATATGCAGGTCTTTTTTTCAATAATTCAGTCTCTGCATGTCTATTGACTTCTCTCCTTTTACTCTATAGAAGCCGTAAATATATGGAATCTAACTACTTGATCAATGAATGAAGTTAACATTTTTTTAACAATTTTCATAAAATAATGATTAAGAATTAGATTTCGTAATAACTATTATTTAAATATTCTTAATTAATGCAAATATAATAATTTATATGCATAACAAATATTAAAAATATATTAGATTATGTTATATAATGCACATTAATAATTCCATCTCATCGTATTATCCCGAAAAAATTTGTATTCTTTATGTTTGCTTGAATCCTCAATCGATTGTGATACACCAAAAAATTTAGGCTTTTGCACTTGATCTTGTACATCAAGTACATTAGCCATTACATACAAAAGAGAGACTTATCAAAACCTCTTATTTTATGTATCACTTTATCCAGGAACAATATCCGATGTGTGTTTTTTCTACAGTCTTTTGTTTATTGTTTAAGAACCAATTTTACATAGTCGGTATAAATTTCGCTGTCGTATCTGTCAGTTTTACTGTTCTGTTCCGCCAGTAAAGTTATTAACTTGTCATTGCTGATGTAGTCGCCAAGGTTAGCTATTTTTTCTCCGGTCAGGGTCTGCTCGGCTGCATCAGAACAGATGTCCAGTTGTTCATAAGCACCAGTATTATAGTTCCAGATGTAGAGAGTAACGCCATTTCCATCATCATTCAAGCCTTTGCCATTCCAGGTTACGTTGATTGCATCGAAATAGGAGGCATTGGAACAACAACTAACGTTGAACACAAACCGGTGTGCTGCATAGTTATTATTAGCAGCTTGATTGTCCTGGAACTGACCATCGTCATATTTGATCTTCTGGTACTCATCACTATCTGTTGGATCCGTTGTATATACAAATTCGGTATTTGGAACATCGTTAGCACTCGGTGCTTTTAAAGGAGTCTGAGATTTGTACGCAAACAAACATATCCCTGCCCTCCCCAGCGTTTCATTGCTGAAGTCGTAGATAAGGGATTCGTCCTCTACGGTCAGCAGAGCAAGCGGGATCTTGAAGTAGCCGCTGTATTGCGGCCTGTCATCTTCTTCGTTTCGGCCGTATGTCATATAGCTGTCAATTCCACTGGAAATTAAGCTTGTGACGTTCCAGCTCTGCCATTGGAAATATGATCCCTGGTGAGGGTTGGCCCAGGTCAACTGATCATCATTGTTGAAGGTGTAGTTTCCGTTGAAACTCGCAAGGGGGAGGACAGTAAGGTTAGCTTCCCCGGGAGTATAAACGGCTGACGTATTGAAGGTAGTATTCCCGGTGTAACTCTGATAGTAATCTGTCAAATATGAGTCCGTATCATGGCCCTGGTTCACCCAGTAATGAGTTACATTACAGGACTGATTGTTGTATGCCACCACCAGGACGATCGCTTTCACCCGGCCGTCCCATGGAGCACTGCCATCCGGCTTGCTCACGTTCACAATTGTTGAGGCAGTTGATGAGTTGATGATGTCAGTCACGTCATACCATATCAGGAAATCGCTCGTTACACGGTTACAGTGGTCATTTATCCAGACCGGACCACTGCCCCCATCAGCTGGGAACGTGTAGGTTGTGTTCATGATCTCAGAGCCCAGAGTTTCGTAGCCGGAGCCATTGTAAAACTCCGTAGTGACTTTCTGGGAATAATTTGCTTGCATATTTCCGATATAGGAGTCTATATAGAGCCTTGCCCATGTGACATCATCTGGGTCACACGGTAAGGTGGAGGAGTTCCACACAAGGTCTGGATTATATGCTTGATCAAACCCGGGATAAGCATCAAACCACAGGTCTCCGGTTACTGTACCGTATGTACCGTTCTCTGTGGTAAGGGGAACTCCTCCGAGGTACGGGTCTGCTGCGGCAGGAGAGGCGATTGCAAATAAAAGCACCAGTGCACCTAAGAGGAGCGGGGGAGCGATCGGCATCGTGGCGCCTATTTTTATTGAATTTTCTTTTTTAAACATAAGTATTTTCTCCAAATTTTGTTAATTTTTGAGTTTTGTTTAGTTAAAATTCTCATTTTGAGTGAATTTTTGGTTGGTTTTCTTTCATGCCCTGCTGCTCAAGTAAGATTGGAGTGGTACTTTTCAGAAATTGGGCAGCAGGTTTTACTACTATCAGCTCCTTTCTGTTTTTGTGGAGTTGCTTCATTTCCGGTCCATCATTTGATTTTTATTTTGGAAGTTCTCTGAAAGGTACTGTCCAGTAAGTTTTATATGGATATCCTGAAATAATACAAAATAGCCTGGAAATGGATTATTTTCATCTTTCTCCAGGTCATCCTCGACGGTTTTATAGTGGGAACTGTCGGGCGGTAATGTGCAAGAGTCTGGATCGGTCCTTATTCTATCCAGACTCTTTCTGTCCAATAATTCAATCACCTTTTCTGGATACCTCAGATGACTGATCGTCGGAGATCTCTCTATATCCTGGTTTACCTGATACTGGCCAGTGGACTTTGCAGGTCAGGTTCCGAATTTTTTTACCTGTCGTAAATTTTGGACTCCACTTCCCTTCGACATAGTAGTAATTTTTTGCCATTTATATAAAGTTATTTCATAGATTTAACGTATTTTTGTATAATTTTTTCATATTATATAATAAATATTTTAACTAATTTCTTACAAATGTATATAAAAAAGTATCAAAAGTTTTAAATTTATTTTGTTTTTATTCGATATTGGTTGGCAGTGTTTCGTTAACTTAAGCCTCATGTCTACATCTCTATGTCAAAAGTATCCTGTTTCCGGCATTGATTTTCCCGAATATCATTACAGGGTTTTCATTGTAATGTTTACTACAATGTTAATTATGGAAGTCGCATTTTATTATTTCATAATAAATATAATAATTAAGTTAGGGCGTACCGACTGTTTGCGGTTATATTCCGAAGATCAGGAGAGTTTATAACAGTAAATAAATATATATTCATATTTGATTATATGTATATTATAATTAATAATATTTAATTATATTATTATCAGTTTTATTTATATTTAATACTAAAAAATAAACGAAAATATCAAATAGAATGGAAGCATACCTTATGCCTTTTTTTAATTCCGTTTAACTGAGAATACAAAATAATGGAGTATGATAATCAAAATTGTGCTGGCGCACTCCGCTGCAAATATTGTTGAAGATCAACTCGCAATCCTTTTTAATTCGCTTATTGTAGAATATATTGTATCGATACTTTGGCACCAAAACAAAATAGTAGGTAATCTGGCCATAGCCATGGCTAATACTGTTCAATTCCAATGAACATCACATCCAGGCTATAGGTGGCTGGCACCACCTATGGCCATGATGCCAAAAAAAGCTCATTTACAAAAAAGAGACTTTTTATTATTTTCTGGTTTTTCGTTTTCCCTCTATATCGTGCAAAACAATAAAATTTTAATTATATTGATATATTTTTTCTATTTATGGGAAAAGGAAACATTGCAATAGATAAATCAATGATAAAAACAATAGTTGACGGCAAAATAATAATTCCTTTGCCAAAAGTTTTGGTTGAAAATCGATACTATCCTATGTTCTCTATATTCTCCCCTACTCAGTGTGATAGTTGTGGAAGTAAATTACATGTTAACTCTCATCACACTCGTTTTATTATATCACGTTACGGCACTATATCTCTCAATGTTACATACTGGCTTTGTCCCACTTGTAAGAAACATTATCATGATCAGGTTATTGGTGTTCAGGGTTCTGCAAATTACAGTTCTGAATATTATGATACACAAATAAATGTCAGATACGATGGACGATGCAGTCTGCACAATTCTCGGCGAATTGGGGAAACATATACAGAAGGAGTAATTAATGTCTGTGGAAGAGCTCCTTGTCCCACTTCATTGTGGTTATATGAACAGAAACTAGCAAAACTTTCAAAGCAAGAACTTTTGAACCAAGGAGTTAGCTTTGAAGAAACATTGTATGTTGATGGGAATTGGATCAAGAATGGATGGAAAAAAAAGCTTGAAGAATTTATTGGAACGAAACTCACAAAGAAAGAATGGAAAAAAATGCGATATAAATCTGTTTACGTTGTTGCTACCAAAGAGAAGGTCATTTTAGATTTTGAAGTAACTGAGAGGTTACCAACAATTGAGGCTCTGATGCCTCTTTTTATACGAATAAAGAACCGATTTCCTGAAGATAAAATCAAAAAGATTGTTTCTGATGAGGATAAAGCGATCATTGGAGCCGTAAAAATGGTCTTTCCTGAAGTGACTCATTCTTTTTGTGTGTTTCATCAATTAAAAAACGTTAGTAAGAGGTATTATGAGGAATTCAGTTCTATTGAAGAGATTCCAGATAATGATAAGATTACCTACAATGAGATATCTCAATTGATACTTTCTGATACGGTTATCAGTGCTGTTGCGCATATTCAGAAGATACGAGAATTTAACTCTGATCTTGAACTTTCTGAAGCGTCTCATAAAGCGATTTCTTATGCCGAAGAGATTTTCAGCAAGAATGTGAGCTTCTTGAAAAAAGGTTTTACACCTGAGACAGATAATACAATGGAACAGATATTTTCTTTGATATGTGATATAGTAGACAAAGCGAGGTCATTCAAAACCGATAATGGACTAACTAATTTTTGTTACAATCTATTTACTTTTTTCAACAAACGGTGTTTCAGCACTGGAAAATGGAAAGGTTTCTCACCTTTAATGAGAGCAAGATTCCAATATGGATAATGCTAGAATTGGAGAATAATTAGTTCTTAAACTTGATGGCTTATAGCTGTAGCTGTCGGAAATTCCCACAAAAATAGTTCCACAATTTGGAAAATTTTGGTGGATGCTTGTGTGAATGAATCAACATTTTTAAATGAGTGAATTGATTTGCTCAAATTGGGATAAAATTTTGTGGTTGTCTTGAGATTGAAGAAAAACCAGAAAAAATTAAAAAGACTCACAAAAAAAGTGATGATTTAGATATTTAATGAGAAAAACAAAGAGGCGAGGGTTCACTTCATCCCCAACTTAGACAGGCTGTACGTGAATTACCACTAGTAATAAATGAATTCCTTTTTTTTGATTTAAAGGGCTTATTTGCTTTCTTTTTACACTTTTTTATTACTATCAATAATTGTCGGACAGCCTCAAAAGGTCGGGGTATTCGTGACCCTCAGCGCTCCCATTGCAATAAAGGGCGTATGTGAAAAATGGCAAAACCTCACATGACTAATTTTATTAATTAACCAGTTTAACAAGCAATTCGGCTTCTGTCGGAGGTTCTGCAAGAGCTGCATACACAGAGAAATGAGTGAGTTCGGCTGAAATTCTGTTTTCATTGAGAGTACTGTCAATCAACGTCCATGTGGAATTAGTCTCATCATAGCAGTAGATGGATGGTAAGTTGCCCTCTATTGAGTTGTTGAGACCCAGGTCGAGCCGGACAAAAGGATCGAACTCCGCTCCATCAGGCCCGAGTTTACAATAACATTTCCCTGCCAGATATAAAGAGCCTGGAAGAGCCAGTTCATCTGCCTGTGTTATTGTTATTGCTTTAAGGGGTTCATTCTGGTTATCACTCAACTTTGTACCTTTTGGAATGAATACAAAAGCATCAAGAGCTTCGTTTTCCACCGTGATATCCAGCAGAGCATAGCCATTTTTGTCCAGATAAGATGAGAGGTCGGCTCCTGAAGATAGGGTCACTTGTGTTAGGTTTTTGTTGTTATACGGCATGTATGAAATATTTTTGTATAAGGTGATGATATTCTCGGAATCGGAACTTTCGGTGTAGAGCTGTCCGCATAAATCTGAATATGCATGGGCTTGCGGCACCCGATGGGCTCCAAGCTGCTCGGAGCTGATACTGTAAGAAAAAGTCTTTTGTTCTTCCGGATCCAGCACAAACTCCCAGTTTAAATAAGAAGAACTGTCCGAACTCAGACTGTCATCCTCTAAAGAAGAGATATTAATTACCGTGAAAGTGGCCGGCAGTAGGTCAAAAAGCCGGACATTCACTGTTCTTTCCTGGATATTCTTTACTGACACTGTAACATACACAGGACTTCCCGGGAAACCTTCTGAACCCGCGTTTTTGTAGATATTCAGAGGTTCGGCAACCTCAATTTCTACATCATCGGAAAAGAAATGCTCACCGGAACCATCTTCCCAGTTCACGTTTACAGTAATGTTATAATTTTCTTTTACCTTTTCTGGAAACTTAAACCTCAGTTCACATTTCTTTTTCGAGCCCTTATCAAGTGTCACTTTTTCCGGACATCCCTCTCTGACAAGGAGCCCGTCCGAATCCAAATCTAGGCCTATCTTTTCGGCTTTTACCTGCCCTGTGTTTCGAAGTTCCATATCAACGATTACCTCATCATTAAGCAGGTATTCATCTTTGTCCTCTTCGAGATCAAGTTCCAGAATCACATTTTCTTCAATATCTTTTTTTGTTTCAAAAAGGAGCTCGGCTTTTGGGGAAAAAAGGCTGCCAAACATCGGAAGGTTTCTCTGGTCAGTTACATTAAATGCCTTCAGCCTTAGATTCTTGTTATCCATATAGCACCAGCCAGAGCTGTTATTTTCCAGAACCGCATCCTCAAGGATTGTGTCATTTTTCGACACCCGAATCCAGACCATACCGTATCCGTCAAATTTTAGTGCTTCCAGGGTGTACCCGTCTTTGGAAACGAGAGAGTTTTCAAGTCCCAGGGTAACGGTCAGGTTGTCCCAGTCATCTTCATTTGCCGATGCAGGTAGAGAGCTTGAGAGTAGAAACAGGGCAGTGAAAAGAGCTAAAACCGCACAGAAATGATATTTTCCGCTCCTTTTTTGGCTTAACTTTTTGTTCATAGCCTTTTCCCCCAACTTCGATATTTTATGAATAAAACTGCAGAAATAAACCCGAATACTCCGTAAATTGGGGAGATAACCGCCTTTTTTTCATATCCTCTTAACTGGGGAGCTAAAACAGACTGATTAACAGTTTCCGTTTCATTATCGAGAGATTTCGTTTCGTTATCTGGCCCTGAAGAGATTTTAAGATCGGATTGAGAAGATACTTTTCCCTCTACAACAATGAGCTCCTTTCCGGTGTTGTTTTGCCCATCTACCGCAGATACGACTATTGTATTGGAACCCGAAACTACAGGCACGCTGGCACTCCAGCTCTCGCCTGAAATCAGGGCTTTTTGCCCGTTAACATCAACTGTGAGATTTTGGCTTGTATCTTCAACTGTCCCGCTGACTGTAAGGTAGCCGCCATCTACCCGAGCCCCATCTTCCGGATAATCAATTTCAAGTTCTGGAGGGGTTAGGTCCACTATCTTAGCAAGAAAAGGAGTATTCCAGTTGTTTACTTCACAGGTTTCTTTTTTATTGTTCGTGTAGTCAACATAAACTTTCAGTGCCTGTTCCCCATCCCAAGCGGGTTTCCAGTTGAACTCAATTGTTTTACTCTTTCCGCTAGAAAGGGAAGATACGGGAGCAGTAGAAACAATTTCTCCATCGGCATAAAGAGCTGCCTGAAAACCATATGCAGAATCCTTACCAATATTTTTGATGCTTGCTTTTATGGTGTTGTCTTTCCCTGCATAAAGTAAAGGAACGGTAAGCCTGGAGACGATAAGGTCAGAAGTTCCTTCTTCTCCCGTTCCCAAACTCAGAGCAGCCAGTACGGGATGCACGTAATCTTCCTCGTCTCTTTGGAATTTGAGTTCGTTGTCGTCTTCTTCAAGCAAATCCAGTACATCGAAGAATTTGAAGTCAAAATAACTTTTTGAATTTGCAATGTCGTTACTGTTCTCCCCGTCAGAGAGCTGTTCTTCGTTAAAATAAAGAGAATCATCAAGCCCCGGAGTCCCGCAGAGATACACCACGGCCAGGTTTGCAGTGTTATACTTGTCCATATCCACCTTGCCCGAGAAGTCCGCATACGCTTCATCATGAGTTGATGCCAGAGTTTCGCTCCAGCCTTTCCCGTGCAGGTTTATGTTTCCTTCTTCAACCCAATATCTTGTGCTCTGTCCCTCTTTATCTTCATACACTGCGGCCAGGATTATGCCGTAAACCCTACCATCAATGTCTCCTTCAGTCTGGGCTTCCACAGTTACGGGCCCGGTACTTATATTCGTGCCCACATCATAGGCAATCCAGTAGACTCCATGTCCCGTGCAGTAGATAGTGGGGTTCTGACCCTCCTCATCCCCCTTATCGTTTTTACCCTCCAGATCCAGGCTTTCGAACTCCTCCCCGTTAATAGTAAGGTCAAGAGTACCTGTTTTTTGTTCTGTGCCTCCCCACACCCCTACATAGACCCGGGCCCAGGTTACGGCATCTCCAGGCACATTGAACTCCTGCACATAAGGGGTTTTCTTAAGCCCTTCCCCCCCATCGACATAAAGCCCGCCTTTTACAGTGCCCGAGGTAATTTCAATCAGTTCATCCTGTTCAGGTGTGCCTTCGAAATTGTAAGTTGCGAGGCATGGAGTAATATAAATAAAAAAGATAAGTAGCCCTGCAAAGTACAGGAAAAACCTGTTCAAATTCCTGCTTTCTGACGACATGTCATTCTCCAGCCCCTTTTAGTGTTAGTTATTTAAGTTCCTGTTAGATACAACAATGCAGGATACTGGTTTATAGAAATATTTTCTGCCCCGTTTCAGGGATATCTCAATCAAGTTATTTTTTCCTACTATTTTTAATATTTATCACACTTTATATGTTATATCTATATAAATTTTTCTAATTGTTGCTATTTTATTTAAAATATCTAATATTTATTATGATTAAGTTATTAAAAAGTAGAGATTAAAAAGTAGAGATTTCAAAATCAATAATTAATACTCCTATTGTATGAAATGCAAACTTCAAATCTCACCGGAAAAAACTGTAAATACAGTATCGAATCTACCGAAGCAGCGTCTTTAAGCCTCCAAGTTCTCACATTGGAGCTGATAAATTGTCTATTTTTGAAACATCTTAATCATTGCAGACAATTTGCAGAGAACCACCTCATTAAAAATGTTTTTCAAATAAATGAAATGAAAAAAGTTGTGGGAAATTTGAGAAAGTTTCTCTCAATTCCCCTTTTTGTTTTTTCATTCTCTTTTGTTTTCCTCCAATCATATCATTGCAAACATCCGCACTACATCATCAAAGTCTATCCTTCCGTTTCCGTTGAAGTCGAAATACTCCACCTGCATGTTTTCCTCTATCCAGTCCATGTTATGGAAGTATGCCACTATATCCACGAAACTGAACTCCCCGTTTCCGGTGAGGTCTTCATAGAGTCCGTCTCCGTCAAGGTCCTTAGGTGCATATTCCTGATCAGGAAGAGGAGAAAGAAGGGTTACTTCAATTGTCCCTGCCAGAAGAGCTGGTTCGATAGAGTCTCCGGAATCTTCCTCCAGACGTTTAACCCCTATGGAAAGGTTCGCAGATCCTTTCTCCTTTCCGGAAACCGTGAGAGTAGCAAGCACAACATCTGCTGCCCCTTCTTGAACGGAATCTTCCAGGTCAACGGTCTTCATGTAGATGGAAGAACCTGGCAGGGTAGAGTTCTCAGTAATAAGAGCCCAGGTCGGGTACTCTATGTCGACTATTTCGGCAACATCCGGGTCGTCGATAACAACGGTCAGGTTGTAGCCTGAAAGACCTGCAGGGAAGTTGCTTGCAACGAGATTTATTTCAGTAGATTCGTTTTCTGAAACCGAGGAACTTGCAGGGTCAAAATAGAGAGTAACGGTTGATCCGGAAATCTCGGAAACTTTTATGTAATCCGATTTTAACTCAAAGTCAGAACCAGCAGCATTTTCTACGGTTAGATTTACGGTGTAGTTGCCTGCTGCAGAATAAGCATGCACAGGGTTCTGCGCAGTTGAATTAGCTCCGTCCCCGAAGTCCCAGAGCCACGAGGTAGGTGTGCCTGCGGATTGATCCGTGAAATTAACTGTGAGAGGAGCAGTTCCATCAGTTACATCAGCAGTGAAAGCAGCAACGGGTTCAGGTTCTGTAGGTGTAGAAGATACAGTGATGTAATCAATCTTCACCTCGGAATTGCTTCCTCCAGCGTTTATGACCGTGAGGTTGACCGAGTAGATGCCAGCATCACCATAAGTATGCACCGGGTTCTGCTCGGTGCTGTCAACTGTTCCGTCGTTGTCGAAGTCCCAGGCCCATCCGGTTGCAGCGGTCGACAGGTCGGTGAACTGGACTCTCAATGGGACGTCCCCGCTCGTGACTTCTGCTGTGAAGTCAGCGACAGGTGCGGGAGTGACCACTCCCACGCGGATATAATCAATTTTTGTCTCCGTGTCGTTTCCAAGCGCATTTTCGACAGTCAATGTAACGGTATAATTGGTCTCAGGCGTGGAGTAGATGTGGGTCGGGTTCTGCTCGTCGGAGGTCTCTCCGTCGCCGAAGTCCCAGGACCACGAGGTCGGCGAACCCGTGGACTGGTCGGTGAACGTCACGTTCAGCGGGGCATCGCCGCTTGTTACGTCGGCCGAGAAGTTCGCGACCGGAGCAACATCTTTAAATGCATACACTATGCCCTGATTGTTACCAATGTAGAGCGTTCCATCGGATCCGATAGATGGAGTACTTACAATCTCTCCTGTTGCATACTTCCATTTCAATGTTCCGTTGGGATTGAGGGCATATGCATTACCATCACTACTTCCGAAATAGACCGTTCCGTCAGCCCCGATTGCGGCTGAGCGCTGGACACCGCCACCTCCGGTGGTATATGACCATTTCAGGGTCCCGTCAGGATTTATCGCAAACAGTTTATTGCCACCCCAAGTGCTTCCGACATAGATGGTGCCGTCTGATGCAATTGCCGGTGACCAGAAGAGCCTAACGCCAGCGTTATAGGACCATTTCAGGGTCCCATCGGCATTGAGTGCATACATCGTACCGTCGCTCTGTCCGACGAGATAGATAGTGCTGTCTGCTCCAATTGCGGCTCTATAGGTGCGCCTGCCAAGGTCGTATGACCATTTCAGGGTCCCGTCAGGATTCAGTGCATAGAAACTTCCCCAATCGTCTGCAACGTAGATGGTACCGTCTGCGCCGATAGCAGGTGCAACACTGCCTATTTTATAATTAGTGTCGTAGGTCCATTTTACTGTGCCATCGGGGTTCAGTGCATAGAGTTTGCAGTCAAGGCTTCCGATGTAGATTGTCCCGTCCGATCCGATTGTCGGCGAACTGTCGACCATGTATCCAGTGGTGTATGACCATTTCACGGTGCCGTCGGGATTTAATGCGTAGATCCTGTTGTCACGGCTTCCAAAGTAGATGGTGCCGTCTGCACTGATCGCCGGTGTACCATATATCGCCCCACCGGTCGTAAATGACCATTTCACGGTGCCGTCAGGGTTCAGGGCATAGAGATTGCCGGTTGCGCTTCCGACATAGATGGTGCCGTCTGCACCGATCGCTTCTGAACCATATATATAGCCACCTATTGCGGCGGTCCAGAGGACGTTATTTGTCTGCGGCCCGTTGACTGATGACTGGCCGGTGTTGCGGGTATCACACTGGTATTTCGGCCATGCTGTATCTGCGAGTCCCACGGGTCCCGGTCCTGATCCGTCTGTCACCGTGATGTAGTCCGTCCTGGTCTCGTCATCCGAACCGCCCGGCCCGGTGACCGTAAGCGTTACGGTATATGTCCCGGCATCGGTGTACTCATGACTCGGGTTCTGGTCGTAGCTGTCGACCGTGCCGTCGGTCTCGAAGTCCCATGCATAGGATGTAATCTCGCCGATGGAAGCGTCGGTGAACGTCACGTTCAGCGGTGCATCACCGGAAGTCGGATCGGCGGTGAACCCGGCAACCGACGCTGTTCCCGCGGCATACTCGACTACTAGGATCTGCTGGAGGGCGTCCATTCCTCCGCTGGTGGTTGCCTGGATGCCTGCTTCGTTGCCGGTCGCTTCAAGGTAATACTTCACGTCAAAGGACTGTGCGGATGCGGTGTCGGCGGTCCCCTGCCATGCCCCGGTAGCGACGGTGACTCCGTTGAAGATCAGGTTGCCTTCATCAGGCCCTGCGCTGCCGGCAAAGCTGTGCAGAGTCGCGCTCTGGACATTTGAGGTGTCGATGGTCATGCCCGAGAACTCGGCGTACGCGGTCGCCTCCTCAAGTGTGGTTCCGTAGCTTGAGGCCGAGACGGCAAGTTCGTCGCACTCCTCGTTGATGAAGATCTGTTTCCGGGTCTCGGCCGGGTCGGAGTAAATCACCACGAGCGTGCTCGGGTACAGCGCCTCCCTGTTGCCTGTGTTCGAAGTCATGACGAGCGTGTTGTCGCCGCCGTTGTTGAAGAGGCTGGTCACGTCGATCGCCGGGTAGAGACCGTACTCGTAGTAGGCATAGGCCCCGAAGTTGCTCCAGTCCATGTACGGCGTGCCGAGCGTCAGGTTGTTGCCGTTGAAGACCGCGTTCATGTCCGGGACGCCGGCAGGAGTCTGGTCCCAGTTGTAGCTGATGTAGAGGAATGCCTTCTCGATGGTTGCACCGGACGGGACCGGGAGGTCAGCAGCCGTCCAGGTCTCGGTCCGGTCGGTCCAGTCTACCGACCGGTAAAACGAATCGGGCTGGGTGTAGTACACGACGTTTCCATTCAGGTCGAAGGTATGCTTTGTCGTGATGTTGCTGCCGCCTTCCCAGTAGATGCCCTTGCCCTTGTACCCGTTGTAGACCACGGACTTTGCAGAACTGGTTTTGTTGTTGTTGACCTCGTCCGTTTCGACGATCAGGTCGTCCGGGTCGACGACTGCGGAGTAGGTAACCGTGCCGCCCGCAAGGTCCCTTATGGTCGGGTCGGTGAGCGTTACAGTGGTCGTTGCGCCGGCCACAATCGATTCTATAATCGTGGTCGCGACCGGAACCGTGCTGCTGACATCGTCGGCATACACGGCGACCGAAATGTTGGTGGCGGTATCAGTACCTTGGTTCTTCACATTCATGACCCTGACGGCGTTCGGTTCCCTCGCAAAGGCCGCACTCCCCGGCACCGTGTTCACGACCCCGGAGATCGTCAGGTCGATCTGTGTGGTGACTTCCGGGTCCTTGAACGCATAGAGTGTGCCGGCCTGGTTCCCGATGTAGAGTGTGCCGTCATCACCGATTGTCGGACCGTTTCGAATGGCTCCATCGGTTGTATAACTCCATTTCAGGGTACCGTCGGTGTTGAACGCGTATACGTTGGAGTCGGTCGAACCGAGATACACGCTGCCGTCTGCACCGATCGCAGGTGCAGCGTAGAACCTGCTCGAGGATGAGAGCGGATATGACCATTTCTGGGTACCGTTGGCGTTGATTGCAAAGACTTCACCGGCGTAGCTTCCCACGTAGACGGTGCCGTCGGACCCTACAGCCGGCGACCCGTAACCGTATCCTCCCACAGTGTATGACCAGTCCACGGTACCGTCGGGATTGACCGCGGACAGATAGGAGCCATGCGTGAGGTAGATCGTTCCATCTTCACCGATTATAGGCGAGGCAAAGATCATTCCTATCTGGGAAGTCCACCGGGCGGTGCCGTTCGGATACAGTGCATGCAGCACACCCTTGTAATCGCCGACGTAGATGGTACCGTCGTCGGCGATTGCCGCCGAGCTGTAGTAGTAATAGCCGGTGGCGCCGTCGTAGGTCCACTTCAGGCTGCCGTCGGGGTTGATCGCGTAGAACACCTTGTCGTAGCTGCCGATGTAGACGGTCCCGTCTGCATCGATCGCAGGTGAATTCTGGAGTTTGTTGCCGGTGGTGTAGCTCCACTTGAGGGTGCCGTCAGCGTTGAAGGCATAGACCTTGGAGTCCATGCACCCGATGTAGATGGTCCCGTCTTCTGCAATTGCCGGTGTGCTGTAGATGCTGTTGCCCACGCCGTAACTCCACCTGGTGGTGCCGTTGGGATACAGTGCATAGAACGTGCTGCCGCCCCCGGTGTAGATGGTTCCGTCTTCGGCGATTGCCTGGCCGGCATAGTTCATGCCGCCGACGGAGGACGTCCAGAGGACGGTGTTGGTCTGCGGCCCGTTGTAGGGCGACTGGCCGGTGTTGGCAAGATCATACTGGAACTTCGGCCAGGGCGTATCCGCGAGACCGGTGGTGTTCCCTCCAGCGGTCACCGTGACGTAGCCGGTCTTGACCTCATCGTCACTCCCGGCCGAGTTCGTCGCGGTCAGGGTGATGGTGTAGGTTCCAGCCGCAGTGTATTCATGGACCGGGTTCTGCTGGTCGTTGGTGCCGCCGTCGCCGAAGTCCCAGACCCATTCGGTCGGGTCGTTGGTGGACTCATCGGTGAACGTGACGGTCAGCGGGGCGGTACCGGTCGTTACGTCGGCAGAGAAGCCGGCGACTGGTGCGACGGCCGGCAACGGGCTCTTCACGACGAGGAACGCGAGCGGGATCTTATAGAACGCTGCGGTACCTGTGCCTGAAAAGTATCGCGAGTATGCAAAGGTGGTATCATCTGTGCCAGTGACCGAGGCAGTCACGTCCCAGGAGTCGACACCGGAATATGCGCCCTGAACATCAGGGACGCGGTCAAGTTCGAGGTTTGTAAACGTTCCCTCGACGGGAGGAGTCCCCCCAGTGTAGGAGAAGGTGTTGTCCGCCGTCGGGAACCCATAGTTCCCGTTGTTGCTTGCCAGGTAGTCGGCGGTGAGTGTGGCGGAGGTGATACCCGATAGACCGGTTGTGGCAAACGTGGTAGTCCCGACTGCGGCCTCTCCGTAATTATCCTCGACATAGTACGAGCAGACATCGTGCCCCTCGTTCACGAAGTACGTCGTCTGCTCCATCGAGGCGGGATCGTCGTAGGCGACGACGAGCGTGATGACCTTGATCCTCCCATCGAACGAACCGGTGGTGTTGACGTTGACGTTGACCGTCTCGTCAGAGATCATGCCCGTCACGTCGTACCACATGAAGTAGTCGCTCGTGACCCGGTTCTCGTGGTCGTTGATCATCTTGTACGGGTCATGTTCGCCGCCGCCCAGTGCGGTGTTGTCATTGCCAAGCGCCTCCCAGGTGTCTGGGTCCAGGACATACTGAAACGCGGCGTGATCAGGCTCTGTCCACGTCGTCTCATATATCCCGTCGCCGTTCCCGTCGAACTTGTTGGTGACGGTGAACGCTTTATCGTCTTGCATGTGCCCGCAGTACGCCGAGACATACAACCGTGCCCATGTGATATTCCCGACCGCCGTCTCCGGCAGGTAAAACGTCTTGGTCACGACATTGTCCCCCCAGTTCGGTGCGGGATCGGCGTCGAACCACAGATCGCCGGTCACCGTCCCGGTCTGGACGGTCGTGAGGGTTTTGCCTCCGACCCACTCGTCCGCACAGACCGCGGCAGGAAGGGCGGCAATCAGGAACATGCATACCAGCAAGCCCAGCCAGAAGGGCCGGGAGCCCAAAAACGTAGCTTTTTTCAGCAAATTTATCTGTTTCATCAGGACCACACCGCCTGAAGGGGCTTTCCTGCACCTTCAACGGTTTGGGTGAAAGGCGCGCTCATGCACATCAGTGCAGCTATATATAAAACCAGAAATATTCGTTTCATCTTTCATTCACTCCACATTTCTAAAATTTTCATCCACAAATCCTGTGATTGTGGCCTTTTTCAGCAGGATCTGGGGGGTTGTTCGGGATTGAACCACGATTATTTTGTAGCTCTTCTAACCTGAGAGGAAATCTCCCAATAATAAAAAACAAAAAAATTTGCTATATGTATTCAAAAACTTGAATCTGCGTTGTATGGCGTTTTTTCAATTACTGTTGCCTTCTTCCAGTCTCCCAATATTTGATTCAATGTAATGGAGTTGATCCGAATTTGGATTCTGAATCTTCTGGAGAGGATCGGTTTTCAGAAATTGGGAGATTTAGTATGAAAAAAGGTTACTATGTATATAAATTAATCTAAAAAATAAGAATAGTAATCACTTATATATGTATTAAGTAACAAAAATGAATTGATTTGTAATAATATGTTTGCCGGTAATGTATTTTAGCCATATCCTTACTTTCGATAAAAATCCTATTCATTTTATAAAAGAAAATTTGCAAAGAAGGTTTCATTTTTTCAGTTCGAGTCTGGGTCCTGTATTGAATCTGAAGAGTATCGCGTTGTAGACTGGAACAGGACATAGACCTTATGTAATAAGGCCAAAATTTAAGATAGGCTTTGGGTACAAAATAGATAGCTTTCAGGAAGAAAAATTCCTTAACCAGTGACCAACGAATCCGAATTTAAACTCACCTTTCAAAGATGAGTGATTTTCCGTTATCCTCTGGCTTTGTTTGTGTATGCCTAATAAAAGAATAATCCTGACAATAACGATTTTGTTAATATGGCAGGTATTTTTCCATGTTTAGAAAAGAAAATAACGATGCTTGTTTTGTGTCCATTTCTTCCACAATAATTTTGCTTTTTTTGGACTCTTTTTCCTGAACTACCGCAATCTTGATCTCAGACAGTTTTTCAATGAGCTTTTTCAAAGAGAAACCGTACATTTTGGTCTCCCATGCCAGGTATCTGTAGAAAAGTAGGCCAGCCATAGCCAAAAACACATGAACTCTAATGTTTTCATCCTTGTGATGATATACTGGTCCTACAGGAACAAGCAAGTGATCATTCAACAGTTTAAAATCATCTTCAACAAGATTCTTACTGTTATATGTTTTCACTATCTTTTTAGTTTGCCATTTTTGCTTATCCGTAAATAGGACGTTCTTCCCAAACGTCTTTTCGCACTTTTTTTCGTTTTCTTCATCAATCCAGAACTTTAACTGAGGCTTTTTCTTCCCTTCCAGAGCATCAATTATTTCATATTTTATAACGCTATTGTATTTTTTCAGAATAATTCCTGCAACCTCACGTTCTACGCTGCTCCTGTTTCTTTCTTTTCCTTTACTGCTTTCTAATCTTCTCTGGAGATCCTCCAAACTATCAATTATTCTTGATTTGTTTGTTTCATAAGTGCTCTTTTGAAGCTTGTAAGTTCCTTCGTTGTAGGTTATTACGGTTGTATATTCTGCTCCGTAAAACTGGTGTTTTGTTCTGTATCCAAAAATTTTGTTACCTTTCGAATTCTTGTATAAACACTCATATTTGGAAAGCGGAACATCGAGAAGCTCCTCGGCTTGATTTGTTTTTGCAGATCCTACAAAACTCATTTTTGAGGTTACCTTTTCAATGTTATCTTTTGAGTTGTTACCCTTATCGAAAACAAGAACAAGATCTTCAGAACAGATATTTAATTCAGTCAGTCTGTTTATGATTTTATCTACTATGCCTGAAAATTCTTCAGAGTCATGAACATTTCCAGGATATGTTTCATGAATAAAAGGTATGTTATCCTCGTTTACAGCTAGCGAAACACATATTTGATTTTTGTCTTTCCTATGCTTTTTGTTATATCCTTTATGAAGCAGTTCGCTCTCGTCATCATAATTGTTAGCATACGTAAACCAGTTTGATTCATCCACAAACATTATTGATGGAGTAAATCCCTTTCCTACAAGAACTCTGCAAAGATCGTCTTCAATCTTTTTCATAGTATCCAAGTCGACATAATTCATTTGGTTCAGAAAATTCTGACAATTTAACTTGTGCGGGAATTTCCACATGAAAGCTAAAGGGGATTTTTTGAACCACTCTTCAATCCCGTTTTCACTTAAAACGCCGTGACTTTTTCCGATTACATCAAGTAAGAGGTATTCTCCAACACTCAATCCATCTATTAATTTTTTGTCAGTATGCTTGTTAACTATGTCAATGAATCCAAGTTCTTCATTCACATGAAGAAGTGCGGCAAGCTTGCCGTAATCAAAGGATCTAAGTTTATCATAGGGCAATGATTCACATTGCCTTTTCATCTCAAGTATTTTTTCTGCGCTACCCAGATAAACCTGAAAAATGGTTTTTACCTTTCCATCAACTCTGGCAGATTCTACTATATACCAGTAAGGTTTCCCATTGACGAGTTTCTTTCTTAAAAATACCATAGTATTAATTATGATCTACCTATATAAATAAATTTTTGAAATAAACAATACTAATAGACTTTTTAAAGTGAATTTAAAACTTAGGATCTACAAATAAAAAATTTGCAAAAGGTCAGCTGATACTGTTTTTTAGAGAAAAGTGAGGTTAAAATCACGTTTCTTTGAAACTTCAGTTAAACCTGTCGTTGTATTTCAAAAAAGGACGAGAATGGGAGTATCCGTATTCAGATTGCTTTGACTTGGCTGTGGTTGTTCCTATGTAGTCCAAAAACATCCGTTTAATTCGGGCCTGAAAAATGTGGATGCATCTTTTCAGGTCTAATTACATATATAATATTATGATTTCTAATTATCATAACATTTAATATGGCATAATTAAAAGAAAAATAATAAATATAAGTACTTCACATAGTATTATACCTTCAAATGGATGAAAACATGAACAACTCCTGAATCAATAAACAGAACACACAATACTGTAATTCCTCACCTGTAAGCGCAGGTAGGCGGGGAGTTTAATTTTTTATTCAAATTATTATTCTTTGAACTTTTCTCTGTTATTTACATGTGAGCCCAGCGCTTGACTTTCGTATACACTTATCATAGTTTCAAAAATTATTTGAATTCCACATTTATGGGACAATTATTTCTTGTGGCTAAGTAGTACAAATTTTAAAAATGATAACATTAAATATTATGAATATTATCAAAAGTATTAAATACCAAATTAACATACATAGTTTTGTCCAAAAATGTCCAAAAGACACCGAAACAGACACGCCTCCTAAATGTCTGCGATGCATTCGACTCTGAGAATTCCTCGCCTGTAAATGTATGCAGGTGAGGAGTTTCAGGTAGAGAAGAAATCCGTATCTATTTGTGGATAGTATCCAAAAGTATAATTCGGAGAATTTCATCTGCTGTTTTTTGAGAAAAACAACCTGGATTCAAACTCCCTGGGCTCTGACCCGTATAACCATATTTGAAAATAAAAGAAAAAGTTGCGGAAATTTGAGAAAATTTATCTCAATTTCCGTTCATTTTATCATTTTTTCTCATATTTTATCATTCTCTTTTATTCTCCTCAATCATATCATTGCAAACATATCCACAACATCATCAAAGTCTATCCTCCCATTCCCGTTGAAGTCGAAGTACTCCACTGGCATGTTTTCCTCTATCCAGTCCATGTTGTGGAAGTAAGCCACTATATCCACAAAACTGAACTCCCCGTTTCCGGTGAGGTCTTCATAGAGCCCGTCTCCGTCAAGGTCCTTAGGTGCATATTCCTGATCTGGCAGGGGGGACAGAAGGGTCACTTTAATTGTCCCTGCCAGGAGAGCTGGTTCGATAGAGTTTCCGAAGTCTTCTTCCAGACGTTTAACCCCTATCGAAAGGTTTGCGGATCCTTTCTCCTTTCCGGAAACCGTAAGAGTAGCAAGCACAACATCTGCTGCATCTGCCTTAACGGCATCTTCCAGGTCAACGGTCTTCATGTAGATCGAAGTCCCTGGCAGGGTAGAGTTCTCAGTAATAAGAGCCCAGGAAGGATACTCGATATCGACTATCTCGGCAACAGTAGGGTCGTCGAAAGCAACGGTCAGGTTGTAGCCTGAAAAACCTGCAGGGAAATTACTGGCAACAATACTTATTTCAGTAGATTCGTTTTCTGAAACTGAGGAACTTGCAGGGTCGAAATAAAGAGTAACAGTTGACCCGGAAGCTTCGGAAACTTCTATGTACTCCGATTTTGACTCAAAGTCAGAACCAGCAGCATTTTCTACAGTCAGATTTACGGTGTAGTTACCTTCTGCAGTATAGGTGTGCGAGGGGTTCTGCTCAGTAGAATTTGCTCCATCCCCGAAGTTCCAGAACCATGAAGTCGGAAACCCGGTGGATTCATCCGTGAACTGAACATTCAGAGGGATATCACCAGATGATGGAGCTGCCGAGAAGTCAGCCACTGGTGCAGCAGGGGCAGCTTTCTCATATTCAACAACAAGGATCTGCTGGAGTGCGTTCATACCTCCACTTGTCGTACTCTGTATACCCGCTTCATTTCCGCTTGCATTGATGTAATTTGTAGCATCAAAGACCAGAGAGCTTCCTGAATTTGAACTTCCCTGCCATGCATTGCTTGCCACTATGTTCCCGTTGAAAAGCAGGTTTCCTTCATCAGGCCCCGCACTTCCTGCGAAACTGTGCAGTGTAGCGTTCTGGACATTGCTAACGTTAATTGAAATACCTGTGAAAGGAGCATACGCAGTAGCTTCTTCAGGAGTGGTTCCGTAACTGGTTTCGGAGTAAGCAAGCTCGTCGCACTCCTCGTTGATAAAGATCTGCTTTCGGGTTTCATTATCGTTTCCGTAGATCACAACAAGGGTGCTGGGGTACAGTGCGTTTTTGTTTTCACCAACAGGCGTCATGACAAGGCTGTTTCCTGCAGAACTAAACTTGTCGGTTACATCGTAGACACAGAGCCCGTATTCATAATCAGCATATGCTCCAAAATTGCTCCAGTCCCTGTAGAGAGTTCCGTTTCCTGTTGAGATGTTTCCGTTATCAAGGGTGTTTCCGTTGAAGTTAATATTCAACCACGGATATCCCCCTGGTGTTTGGTCCCAGTTGTAGGCGACATAGAGGAATGCCTTTTCTATGGTGGAGCCGTCCGGAACCGGAAGGTCGCCTGCATTCCAGGTTTCGGTCCTGCTCTCCCATCCGACAGGTTGGTAGGCAGAGTCAGGCTGCGTGGAATACAAAAGGTTCCCCTGGAGATCAAAGGTATGCCTGGTAGTGATATTGCTTCCGCCTTCCCAGTAGATGCCTTTGCCCTTATACCCGTTGTATCTGACATTTTTGGCCGCACTGCTCTTGTTGTTGTTGGTCTCGTCCGTTTCAGCGATAAGGTTGTCCGGGTCGACAACGGCAGTGTAGGTCACGGTGCCGCCTTCAATGTCACGGATAGTGGGGTCGATCAGGGTTACGGTGGTCTTTGCATTGCCAGCAAGGGACGCAATTGTTGTCGTGTTTACGGGAACTGTTCCACTGGAAACGTCGCTTACATACACAGCTATCGAAATGTTGCTAAGGGTAGCAGTTCCTGTGTTTTGGACATTGAGAACTTTCACAGTATTTGTTTCCCTGGCAAAGACCGCAGAAGCCGGAACGGTATTGACAAGCCCTGAGATGCTAAGATCGTTCGTTGCCACTTGACCCGCTTGAGTTACGGTTATGTAATCCGTTTTCAGCTCGGAATCGCTTCCATCTTCATTCGTGACTGTGAGGTTGATAGAATAAGTTCCTTCAGTGGAATAGGTATATACTGGATTCTGTTCCATAGAGTTGTTGCCGTCCCCGAAATCCCAGAGCCACGAAGAGGGTGAACCGGTCGACTCATCGGTGAACGAGACCGTAAGGGGGATGACACCGGAGGTAACGTTCGCGGTGAAGTCTGCTCCAGGGGCGTCACCGCCGGATGAACCTGCACCGGATGCGGTCAGAAGTGCAATCTGGATCTTGTAATAAGAACCGGTAGGAGCATACGTAAGTGTGCTGTCCTCTCCTGAATTGAAGTACTCAGTTACATTCCAATCGTTGTATCCGAAGTATTCGCCCTGCGGTCCTCCAGATGAGAGCGACTCTCCGTTGTACGTAGATGCACCGTTGACGCTTGCACAGTATATAGAGGAGAGGTTCACAGCATCGGGATCGGAGAGTGCGGACGTGCCGAATACGGTTGAACCCGTATAACTGCCGGTGTTGGCAGTGTCGTGGCCCTGGTTCACCCAGTAATGGATCTTGTCGTCATCCCCGTCATCGTATGCAACGACAAGGGTTACATGTTTGATCCTGCCGTCAGAACCTCCACCTGTAGCCCTGATATTCACTTCATTTCCTGTTATGTTGTCGGTCAGGTCGTACCACATGAAGTAGTCGCTCGTCACCCTAACCACGTGGTCGTTCACCCATGCCGGAGTGTTAGTGTAGTCGATGCTTGCAGCATCGTGTTTTTGCAGTTCATAGATCCCGTCACCGTCGCCGTCGATGTCTATCGTCATCGAAAAGGACTTTATGTCCGTCATGAGCCCGCAGTAGACGTCGGCATACAGCCTCGCCCATTTGATCTCCGTGTGGGGAGGTAGTGTGAATGTTTGTTCACCATATCCCGAGAATCCCGGCCATGAACCGTGCCACAGCCCGCCGGAGACATTGCCCTCCTGCACGGTGAGCAGCGGTGATCCTCCGTCATAACTACCCGTGTTGAGCGGTGCGGCCACCTTCATCGTGGAAGTCGCAGTATCGGTCCCGCCCGGTCCGGTGGTCGTCAGGGTGACGGTGTGGGTCCCTTCGGTGACATAGGTGTGAACAGGGTTCTGCTCGTCAGAGGTTTCGCCGTCGCCGAAGTCCCAGGACCAGGTGCTCACGTTGCCGGTCGTGGTGTCGGTGAACTGCACGGTAAAGGGTACCCGGCCTGAAGAGGCATCTGTCGTAAAGCTCGGGATAGGTGCGGTCACGCCCGAACTATCGTTTGTAACGTTGATGTAGCCGATCTTTTCCGTCGAATAGCTGTGATAGGCATCAGCGACCGTAAGGGTCACGTTATAGATCCCGGGCTCCGTGTAGACGTGGACGGGGTTCTGGACGGTGGCATTCGTGTCGTCTCCGTCGCCGAAGTCCCATGCCCACGAGGTCGGATCTCCGGTGGAGAGGTCGGTGAACCGCACGGTCAGGGGGGCCCCGCCGCCTTTCGGTCCGGCATTGAACTCTGCGACGTCCCTGAATGCATACAGGATATTGTCATAACCTCCAACGTACAGGGTTCCGTCCGATCCGATCGATGCCGGACCATAAATCCGTCCGCCGATGGCATAATCCCATTTAAGCGTCCCTTCGGGGCTGATTGCATAGCATTTACCCATCTCATCCCCAATATAGACGGTGCCGTCCGCTCCGATGACCGGCTGGGAATCCCGGAAACCGTTATCGGCCTCGTAGGTCCACTTGAGCGTTCCATCGGGGTTGATCGCATACAGGTTCTTGTCATAGCTTCCGATGTAGACTGTGTCGTCCGCTCCGATCGACGGTGCTCCATAAATTTGTGCGCCGGTCGTGTAGTTCCACCTGAGCGTTCCGTCGGGGTTGATTGCATACAGGTTATGGTCATAGCTTCCGATGTAGACGGTGCCGTCCGTTGCGATCGCCGGTGCGTTATAGATTACATCGCCGGTTTCATACGACCATTTCAGGGTCCCGTTGGGGTGTACTGCATACAATTTTTGATCATAATTTCCTGCATAGATTGTCCCGTCCGGGCCGATAGCCGGAGAGCCGTAGAAGAAATAACTCCCGCCGGCGTAGGTCCACATAACGGTACCGTCTGGATACAATGCATGCAGACTACCATCTCTACTTCCCACATAGATTCTCCCGTCGGGTCCGATTGTCGGCGATCCTCTGACACCATTACCGGCCGAGTATGTCCATTTGAGGGTGCCGTCGGGATTGATGGCATACAATTTACTATCGCCGTCATTCCCTATGTATACCGTTCCGTTCGAATCGATCGCAGGAGTGCTGTAAGCGAAGCTCCCGCCTGCACAGTAGGTCCATTTCAGGGTCCCGTTCGGGTAGAACGCATACAGATTGTTGTCGCCGTTGCCTATGTAAATCGTGCCGTCCGGCCCTATCGACGAACTGCCTATAAAGAATGTACCCCCGGCCGTGTACGTCCACACGGTGTTGTTGCTCTGCGGGCCGGTATAGGGGGACTGTCCGGTGTTGTTGAGATCATAACCATACTTCGGCCACGCCGAGTCCGCCAGTTCTAGTGTTTCTCCCGCAGTTACGGTGATGTAATCCGTCTTCGTCTCGTTGCCGGAGCCGCCGGCATTCGTGGCCGTCAGCGTAACGGTATAATTCCCGGTGAAGATGTACCGATGACTCGGGTTCTGTTGGTCCGAGGTCGAGCCGTCGCCGAAATTCCATAACCACGATGTCGGGTTGTTGGCTGATCCGTCGGTGAAATTGACGGTCAGGGGGACTTCGCCGGAGGTCGGCTCGGCACTGAAGTTCGCAATGGGCGTAACAGCGTCTACAACGGTGACGTAGCCGGTCTTCGACGCCGTGCCGTCGCCCGCAATGTTCGTCGCTGTGAGGGTCACGGTGTAGGTGCCGGCTGCATTGTAGGTGTGTACCGGGTTCTGCATCGTTGCATTGGTATCGTCTCCGTCACCGAAGTACCATAACCACGATGTCGGGTTGTTGGCGGATTCATCGGTGAACCGGACTGTTAGGGGAACGTCGCCGGAGGTCGGCTCGGCACTGAAGTTCGCTACGGGTGTAACAGCCTCCAAAACCGTGATGTAGCCGGTCTTCGACTCCGTGCCGTTGCCCGCAATGTTCGTCGCTGTGAGGGTCACGGTGTAGGTGCCGGCTGTATTGTAGGTGTGCACCGGGTTCTGCATCGTTGCATTGGTATCGTCTCCGTCACCGAAGTCCCATAACCACGATGTCGGGGCCTTGGTGGATTCATCGGTGAACCGGACGGTCAGGGGTTCGTCGCCGGAGGTCGGCTCGGCACTGAATTCTGCGACAGGCGCCTCCGGTCTGATGGCATAGATCTTACTGCCCGCGGTGACATAGAGGGTCGAATCAGATCCGATCGCAGGCGAATTAGAATCAATAGAGCCGCCGAGAGTGGAATCCCATTCGAGAGTGCCGTCGGGATTTATCGCACAGACTTTACCCGCACTGTTTACAACGTAAACGGTCCCGTCCGCCCCGATCGTCGGCGAACCATGAAGGTAATTGCCGGTAGCGTAACTCCATTGGATGGTGCCGTTGGGGTCGAGCGCATAGAGGTGTCCATACAGGGCACCGACGTACACGGTCCCGTCTGATCCGATCGCAGGTGTGCTACGAATCGGCTCGTTTACGAACCCGCCGATATAGTAATAACCCACGGAACAATTCCACTTGAGGGTGCCGTTGGCGTTGAGAGCAGATACTATGCCGCTATCGTCGCCGACATAGACCGTACCGTCTGATCCGATCGCAGAGGAACCGTAAATTGTGCTCCCGGTAGTGTAGTTCCATTTTTCTGTCCCGTCGAGGTTGAACGCATAGACTACGCCATCGGTACTCCCGACATAAATTGTCCCGTCGGACCCGATAGCGGGGGAGCCGAAGGCAAAATTCGTATTACTCGTAGCCTGCCATTGGGCCTTCCATTTGAGTGAACCTTCCTGGTCGATTGCATAGAGGTACCGGTCAAAGCTGGCAACATAGACCGTCCCGTCGGGTCCGATCGTCGGCGCGTGGTAAATGTCAGAGCCGGTGGCATAGCTCCATTTGAGGGTGCCGTCAGGGTTGATCGCATATAGATTGCCGTTACGGTTTCCGGTATAGATGGTCCCATCCATCCCGAGAGCCGGTGAATCTTCAAATTTCTGACTGCTATAGCCGACGCTGAACGTCCATTTGAGAGTTCCATCCGGGTTTAGCGCGTAGAATTTATTGGTACCGGAACACCCGATATAAATGGTCCCGTCCGTTCCTATTACCGCTGAATTGAAGTCCAGCGAACCGTCGGCGGTGTACTCCCAGACAATATTATTGTTCTGAGAACCGTTATACGGAGATTGTCCGGTGTTTTTGAGATCGTAGTGGAACTTCGGCCATGCCGTCTCGGCAAGCGAATTCGCAGGATCCACGGTGATATAATCCGTCTTGATCTCATTATCGCTGCCTCCCGACCCGGAGGCGGTCAGCTTCACCGTATACGTTCCTGACGTGTTGTAGGTATAACTCGGGTTCTGGTCTGTGCTGTCGATGGTACCGTCATTGTCGAAGTCCCATGCCCAGGAGGTAGGGGTGTTGGTCGACGCATCCGTGAACTGGACCGCCATGGGTACGAAGCCGGTTGTCGGAGTTCCGGAGAACTGGGCAACCGTCGCGCCGGCCGGGGATACCGTGATGTAGCCGGTCTTCGATTCCATATCACTGCCGGCACAGTTTGTCGAGGTGAGGGTTACGTTATAGGTGCCGGCTGCGGTGTAGGTATGGATCGGGTTCTGGACGATCGCATTGGTGCTGTTACCGTCGCCGAAGTCCCATGCCCATGATGTCGGGATGTTGGCCGATTCATCCGTGAACCGGATGGTTAAGGGTGTGTTGCCGACCGTAGGAGTGCCTGAGAATTCTGCAGCCGGTGCAACGTCCCTGAAAGCATAGAGTTTATTATCGTACCCCCCGTAATAAAGGGTGCCGTCCGAACCTATTGCTGGAGTGTCGTAGTAGGCGTAGTTGCCGGTTGCGTATGTCCATGCGAGCGTCCCGTCAGGGTTTATCGCATAGAGGTTTTTATCGTAACTCCCAATGTACACGAGCCCGTCGGACCCGATCACAGGGGAGCCATAACGAAGAGCCCCGGTAGCGTACGTCCATTTGAGGGTGCCGTCGGCGTTGAGCGCATAGAGACTGCCATCTAAACTCCCAGCGTACACGGTCCCGTCCGAAGCGATCGCAGGGGAGCTATAAATGCGTCCACCGGTAGCGTACGTCCATTTGAGGGTGCCGTTGGCGTTGAGCGCATAGACACTGTTATCGTAACTCCCGGCGTACACGGTTCCGTCGGATCCGATCGCAGGGGAGCTATAAATGCGTCCGCTGGTAGCGTAACTCCATTTGAGGGTGCCGTTGGCGTTGAGCGCATAGACGCTGTTATCGTAACTCCCCACGTACACGGTCCCATCTGACCCGATCGCAGGGGAACCATAGTAGATACGGCCGCCGGTAGCGTACGTCCATTTGAGGGTACCGTTGGCGTTGAGCGCATAGAGATTATTATCATAATTTCCTATGTACACGGTCCCGTCCGAAGCGATTGCAGGGGAACCATAAATGCGCCCACCGGTAGCGTATGTCCATTTGAGGGTGCCGTTGGGGTTGAGCGCATAGAGATTTTTGTCAAGGCTCCCCACGTAAATGGTTCCGTCCGAAGCGATCGCAGGGGAGCTGCGAACGCTATCTGTGGCATAACTCCATTTAAGTGTCCCATCAGGGTTGAATGCATACAGTACATTGTCATCATAACTGCCTATATAGACGGTCCCATCACTTCCCAGAACCGGGTTGTTATACCGGAAAGAGCCCGTAGTTGCGTATGTCCACACTACATTCCCGGTCTGCGGGCCAAGATAGGGGGACTGTCCGGTGTTGTTGAGATCATACCCGAACTTCGGCCATGGCGTATTTGCAAGTCCTCCGGTTCCTGTTCCTTCAACGGTGATATAGTTTATCTTCACTTTGGAGTCGCTACCAGCGGCGTTTGTGACAGTGAGGTTGACTGTGTATGTACCGGCTGAGGCGTAGATGTAAGAGGGGTTCTGCTCAGTACTGTCAACCACTCCATCGTTCTCAAAGTCCCACGAATAAGACGAAACAGTACCTGTTGATTGGTCGGTGAAGTTGACTGTCAACGGAGCATTGCCTGAAGTAATGTCTGCAGAGAAGTTGGCGACAGGTATTGATGAAAACACTGTTATGTAACCAGCTTTCTTTTTTGGTGTCCAGCTATCATATTTTACAATCACATCGTAAGTGCCGGGTTCGGTGTAGGTATGGGTGATGTTGAAATTCGGGGAGTAATCGTATGTTCCGTCACCATCCACATCCCAGGCCCACATGTTCCAGTAGCCGGGAGCCAGACCAGAAATGTTTCCTGTGAACTCCACGGTGAGAGGAACGGTACCTTCGGTCACATTTGCTGTGAAATCCGGAGACGGGTAGACTACAGTGATATAGTCAATTTTCATCTCGGAATCGTTTCCTGCTGAGCTGGTAACCGTAAGTTTCACAGAGTATGTGCCTTCATCAGTATAGATAAATTGGGGGTTCTGCTCCGTGGAATCCACGTCCCCGTCATTGTCAAAGTCCCATTCCCAGGTATCCGGAGATCCGCTTGAGCTGTCCGTGAAATGCACGGTCAAAGGTCCGATTCCTGAAGTAATGTCTGCATAGAAGTTGGCAACAGGGGCTGAAGGCAGTGGTTCACTTACAGATATATACCCTGTCTTTACTTCTGAAGCGTTTCCACCTGCATTGCCAACAGTAAAGTTAACCGTGTAAATTCCTTCAGTTGAGTAGGTATGCACCGGGTTCTGGTCGGTACTGTCAATGGTGCCGTCATTCTCGAAGTCCCACGCCCAACTGGTTGCGTTGGTAGATATGTCGGTGAATTGCACGGTCAGGGGTGCAGGGCCACTGGTGGTGTTAGCAGTAAAGTTTGCGATTGGTCCAACTGTTTCCACCGCAGCGGACGCTAGGCCGGTCATGCACAGAAGTGCAGCGATACAGAGAATAAGAAATATTCGTTTCATCTTTCACTCACTCCACATTTCTAAAATTCCCACCCGAAGATCCTGTGATCGTGGACTTTTTCAGCAGGATCTGAGGGGGGGTTTTCGGGGTTGAATCACAATTATTTTGTAGCTCTTTTAGTCTGAGGGGAAATCTCCCAATAGTGAAAAATAAAAAAATTTACTGTGTATAATAAAAACCTGGATCTGCGTTATACTGTGTTTTTCAGACCAGACTAATTTATTTAATTTAAATAACTCTGTAAAATTTAGTTATCACTTATGCAGTCAAGAACGAAACTTTTCAAGTATTGCTGCCTTCTCTCAGACTTCCAGTATTTGATCCAATGTTATGGAGTTGATCCGAATTTGGATTCTGAATCTTCTGGAGAGGATCAGTTTTCATAACTTGGTTAATTTGGTATGAAAAAAGGTTACTATGTATATAAATTAATCTAAAAAATAAGAATAGTAGCAGTTTATATATGTGTTATGTAACAAAAACAAATTCATTTGTAACACTCATCTTGCTAATTTCTTTTTAATACGAATAGATCATTCCTGAGATTATTGGCATTTATATGCCAAAAGCTTCCTCATTTTGGAAAAAAGGATACATGCGTGAGTTTCAGTTGCAACTCGGACCCTACAGCTGTCCAAAAAAAGGAGGAGAACCAAAACAGGAGAAGAACCGGTAAAATCCTGAGCTTTTGCTTGATTAAATCTTCCCTGGTACGTCTGGTAAAAAAATGTTAGTTCTTTTGGAATCATTTTGTATTTTTGAGTTCATGAAAAAGTCAGATCTTTTTATTTGGGTCTACTGTTGTGAGTTTTGAGAATTTTACGCCTTTGAGAGATATTATAGATCCGGCAAGATCTGTAATTTCCTGGCCGCTTCCGTCCAGTACTATTAATTCAAAACAATCATCGGTATCAAGGTACATATGTACGGAATACTTTATCAGATGAGAGTAATGGTGCTGGACATTAATAATAGCATTTGAAAGCCCACTTTTTTTGTGGTCGTAAATAACTGCAATTGTCCCTACACGGCGACCTTTTATGTCCTCCATCCATTCGTAATAAGTAATATAACTGATGAGGGCATCTCTTATCGCTTCCGAACGAGAGGAGGAATCTCTTTTTTTGATAATTTCATCAAATTGGTTCAGAAGGGCATCAGGAATGGAAACGCCTATTCTCATTAATTCTGCTTCCATCGTATCACCAAGCAATATTATATTTCTTTAATACATAATAACTCAGTAAATCATAGTAATATTTAATTGTAATATATTACTTTACTGATTATTAATAACACTATATATCAACATTTCTTATAAGTTCATCCAAAAAATAATATTTTTTTAAATTAGTAAAGTTTCTGGAATCTTGTTCCATGCTTAGAAACTTGATTAATTGTTAGAAGTATGGATTTTGAGAAGTAATTTCGAATTTTGGGATCAGCTCATTAGTAAATTGATGTGAGCAAACAGGGACTGGGAATAAAACTGCAGATTATCATCTAATTATCGTTTTTTCAGGAGCTATAAAGAACATTTGCTCATCTTTACATCTTACAGATGAGCAAATAGTCGGGTTTTAGAACTGCAAAAAATAGCAATTCACAAAGGATATCGATGTTGATTAAGCTCAACATAAATATCTATGATTTTTTCCTAAATGGCCATATCTTCTATAGGTACGTAATACAAACTTTAAATATAATAATATTTAATCATACATTCATTAAAGTAAATATTAAATAGATGTTCAGCATACATACATATGTCTACTTAAAAAACATCTAAATAGACACGCCTCCTAAATTTGTGCATAGCATACAACTCCAGGAATCCCTCACCTGTAAAGTAGGCAGGTGGGGAATCCAGGATGCAAGGGCAAAGCAAGTAAAAAGTCGTATCCCCATTTCAATAATCATATAGCAATCTTTTCTTCATGTTGCCTGAATATCTCTATTGTTTTGGATTTTAAGGGTTAGTAGATTTGACAAAGGGTCCGTTATATATAAAAGAGAATAAATTGAATAAATATTAAATATTTATTCACAAAAAAGGGAAGGAGATTAGCCTTATTCGGCTGCCTCCGCCCAGAAAGTTATCGTTCCTTTTTTGTTCCCTGAACCGGCATAATCAGCCGGGACCTTTAGAGCTACTGAAGTGTTTTCCTGACTGTCCCCTCCTACTACTTTCCAGTAATTATTCCATAGCTGAGAGTCCAGCAGCAAGCCCTGGCTGAAAAGCGAATCTCCATCAGAGGAGTCGCAGACTACGGCTGTAACATTTACGTCGCAGCTTCCTCTGTTTTTGAGAGTTAGGTACTGGAGCTCACTGGTTTTTCCAGGGTACAGTTCCCCGAAATCCAGGGCTGAAGGGGAGACCTCAAGGGAAATCACCGGGACAATGGTTACATTCAGGGACACACTTGAGGAACCGTTCTGGCTTCCAGAAGAAGCCTCCTCAACCTTGATACAATCCTCAAGCTCATTGTTTGTCTCGTCCGATTCGTCTATTGCATCCTCCGCATCTGCACTTACCTTAACGCTGTAATACCCGGCAGCAACCGGCTTCCATGAGAAATTAACATTAGCGCTACTACCCGATCCAATCCCTGATACGGTGCTGGTATCCACAACCTCGCCGTTTACGGAAAGGGTCGCGTTAAAGGCTCCGGCATCACTTTCGCCCGTGTTGCTGATGGTGGCGCCGATGTTCCATGAGGTATTTGCAGTAATACCGGACGGCGGGATGATGGATGAAACAATGAGATCAGGCTGATCCCCCGGAGTCGACGAGTCGGTTACCGTGATATATTCGGCCTTTACTTCCGAGTCGCTTCCTTCTGCACTGGATACTGTTAGGTTGACAGTATACTTTCCTTCGGCAGTGTAAGTGTAGCTCGGGTTTTGCTCAGTGGAATCCACGTTTCCGTCGTTGTCAAAGTCCCAGGCCCATGAAGCAAGCGTACCTGTAGACTGGTCCGTGAAATTAACGGTTAGAGGAGCAGTACCGCTCGTTACATCCGCAGTGAAAACGGCAACAGGTTCAGGTTCTACAGGTGTGGAAGATTCGGATACCGTTATATAATCGGCTTTCACCTCAGAACTATTCCCACTTTCACTTATGACCGTGAGGTTGACAGTGTAGGTACCTGCTGAAGTATATGTGTGCGAGGGGTTTTGCTCTGTTGCACTGGTGTTATCTCCAAAGTCCCAGGTCCAGGAGCTTGGGGAACCTGTGGATTGATCTGTGAAGTTGACAGTGAGTGGTACAGTGCCGTTAGTTACATCAGCAGTGAAAGCAGCAACGGGTTCTGTAGGTGTAGAAGATTCGGATACAGTAATATAGTCAGTCTTCACCTCTGAATCGTTTCCCTCTGCATTGGCAACCGTGAGGTTGACAGTGTAATTGCCGGCTGAAGTATAGATATACGATGGGTTCTTTTCCTCGCTGTCGATAGTGCCGTCATTATTAAAGTCCCAGGCATAGGAAGAGACAGTGCCGGTTGATATATCGGTAAAGTTTACTTCCAGCGGTGCATCTCCGGATGTCGGGGCTGCCGTAAAGTCTGCTACTGGTGCAGCAGGTGCCGATTCCTCATATTCGACAACAAGGATCTGCTGGAGTGCGTCCATACCTCCGCTTGTCGTACTCTGTATACCCGCCTCGTTTCCTGTTGCATTGATGTAGTTTGTAGCATCAAAGACCAGGGGACTCCCTGAATTTGAACTTCCCTGCCATGCATTGGTTGCCACTATGTTTCCGTTGAAAAGCAGGTTTCCTTCATCGGGCCCCGCACTTCCCGCGAAGCTGTACAGCATAGCGTTTGTGACCTTCTCCACGTCAATGGACATGCCAGTGAAAGGAGCGTATGCAGTAGCCTCTTCAGACGTGGTCCCGTAACTGGATGCAGATAAACCAAGCTCGTCGCATTCTTCATTAATGAAGATTTGTTTCCGGGTTTCGTTAGAATTTTTGTAGACCACAACGAGGGTACTTGGATACAGGGCGACTTTGCCGTAGAGGTTATTATCACCATCATAGGGGTTTGTGACAAGGCTGTTTCCTGCAGAGCTAAACCTGTCGGTTACATTGTAGACACAGAGCCCGTATTCATAATCAGCATAGGCGCCAAAATTGCTCCAGTCCCTATAGAGGTTTCCGTTTCCTGTTGAGAGGTTTCCGTTCTCTATTATGTTCCCGTTGAAGCTGAGGTTCAACCACGGATATCCACCAGCCGTCTGGTCCCAGTTGTAGGCGAAATAAAGGAAAACCTCTTCTATTGTGGAACCACTCGGGACCGGAAGGTCGCTTGCAGTCCAGGTTTCGGTCCTGCCGGAACCCCATGCTCCAACACTCTCGTAAGCAGAATCAGGCTGAGTGGAATACAGAAGGTCCCCCTGGAGATCAAAGGTATGCCTGGTAGTAATATTGCTTCCGCCTTCCCAGTAGATACCTTTGCCCTTATATCCATTGTACCTGAGAGGTTTAGCCGAACTGCTCTTGTTGTTGTTGGTCTCGTCCGTTTCAGAGATAAGGTTGTCCGGGTCAACAACGGCAGTGTAGGTCACGGTGCCGCCTTCAAGGTCACGGATAGTGGGGTCGATCAGGGTTACGATGGTCTTTGCATCGCCAGCAAGGGACGCAATCGTTGTCGTGTTTATTGGGACTGTTCCACTGGAAACGTCGCTTGCATAAACGGCTATCGAAATGTTTGTAAGGGTAGCAGTTCCTGTGTTCTGGACATTAAGAACTTTCACAGTATTTGTTTCCCTGGCAAAGACAGCAGAAGCCGGAACGACATTGACAATTCCTGAAATGCTGAGGTCGTTCGTTGCCACTTGACCCGCTTGAGTTACGGTTATGTAATCTGTCTTCAGTTCGGAATCGCTTCCATCTTCATTCGTAACTGTAAGATTCACGGTGTAATTACCTGCTGAAGTATATGTGTGCGAAGGACTCTGCTCAGTGCTGTCTACTGTGTCGTCGTTGTCAAAGTCCCATGCCCAGGCAGTAGGCGAGCCGGCAGACTCATCAGTGAACTGGACAGTCAGGGGTGAATCTCCGGAAGTGGGAGTCGCACTGAAGTTGGCGACAGGCAGAGTTGAAGAACCCTGGACTTTAACACTTGATGCTTCGGTGACGGCATTTATGTTACTGCCTGAATCGTCATCCAGACGGTTGAAAGTAAGAGATATTTCACTTTCTCCCGGAGTTTCGGCCACAAAGGTGGCACTTGCCAGGAGAACGTTTTCATCACCAGCCTTAACAACGTCGGTAGTATCCACCGCTTTTACTTTTATCGAAGTATTGGGCATACTGGAGTTTTCCGAAAGGCCAACCCAGGAAGGATATTCCACATCCGTGAAATTTCCAACAGCCGGATTCTCGAGGGTGAGGTTAAAGTCATAGCCAGAAAGACCGTCTGGGAAATTATCCGCCCTGATCTCGAAGACCTGGGATTCGCCCGAAGAAAGAGTGGATTCCGCCGGAATAATCGAAACAATCGGGTTCTTGGAAGTCGTTCCGGAAGTCAGTTTTGCTTCCCGGACGGTGACAGAGATCGTATTTTCGGAATCATCATCCAACCGGTTAACGGATACAGTGAGATTTGCTTCCCCGGAAGCAAGGGATTCTACAGTTACCGTACCTAAAGAGACATTTGAATCTCCTGCATTTATCTTTTCTGTCAGATCAACAGCTTTGATCTGGACCGAATCCGCCGGAAGACTCGAACTGTTATTCAAGCTTACCCAGGAAGGAAACTCCACTCCCGTTATCCTGGCAACTGAAGGGTCACTTATGCTGAGAGTCAGGTTGTACCCCGAAAGCCCGGAAGGTGCTTGATCAAGATAGAAACTCAGATTTGCTACGGAGACGGTATCTGAAAAAACAGCCTCCTGGGGCTCAAAATAGAGTTCTTCACCGGCAGCCGTACACGCCCCAAGGCTGAACAACAGAAGGACTGCAAGACTTCTCAGTAAGTTTCCTGTAATCTTTTTTCTTGTTAGTTTCATGTTAAATCTTCCCATAAAATGCCTTTAATCTTCTCATTTTTTTGATCTTGAGTGAATTACCACAAAAACAACGAAAACTGATATCGAATAAATGAATCCGAACCCGGGAAGGGTACTGTTTCCTGTACTGTTCCCTGTTCCTGTACTGTTCCCTGTATCATTTTTACTTTCATCAGCCTCCTCATCAGAGTTTATGAGATTATCCTGTTTATCGGAAGTTTCGGAACTTGAGATTTCTACCTCCTTTTTAAGGAGGAGTTTTCATCATTGGAGTTTTTCCTTTCCTCCGCGGTTTCATTAGGATCTTCCTGTATTACTGACGTGGAGCTACTGTCCGATTGACTCAGGGGGTCTGAAGTTTTGACACTATCTGAAGTTTTGACATTGTCATCAGCAGATGTATTTTCTTCCGAATCTCCATCATCTTCTTCCGAATCTCCGTCATCTTCTTTCGGATATTCCGCTCCTTCGAGGATGATCGTATTTTCAGAATCGTCATCCATTCTGTCTACTGTGACGGTGATTCCGGTAGATCCGCCTTCGAGCCCTTTTAAGGTAAGGACTGCAAGTTCTACATCTTCAGCCTCTTCATCTACGGCTTCCTGGAGGTCGGCTGCTTTTAACTTCACGGAGGAAGCAGGAAGCTCGGACACATCAGTCAAACTCGCCCACTCGGGAAAGTTAACGGCTTGTATTTCAGCGACATCCGGATCGTTCAGTTCCACGGTCAGATTATAACCAGAAAGTCCTTCAGGCAGGCTATCCGCACTCAGAGACAGCTCATAGATCTCTCCGGCCCCCAGGGAAATTTCCTTCGATGGCTCTATTATAAGAGAAGGAGAAGCTTCTGCAAGTCCGGTACAGATCAGGATAGAAAGAAGAATCGCAAAAGCTAAAACTATTGAAATTAAAACTCCGGGCCTTTTTTGCAAAGAATCACCTCATTAAAAGGGTTTTTCAAATAAATGAAAGGAAAAAATTGTGGGAAATATGAGAAAGTTTTTCTCAATTCCCCTTTGTTTTTTCATTCTTTTTTCTCCCAATCATATCATTGCAAACATATCCACGATATCATCGAAGTCTATCCTTCCGTTCCCGTTGAAGTCGAAATACTCCACCGGCATGTTTTCCTCTATCCAGTCCATGTTGTGGAAGTATGCCACTACATCTACGAAGCTGAACTCCCCGTTTCCGGTGAGGTCTTCATAGAGCCCGTCTCCGTCAAGATCTTTTGGAGCATATTCCTGATCCGGCAGGGGAGAAAGAAGGGTCACCTCAATTTTTCCTGTAAAAAATGTCGGCTCGATGACGTTTCCTGAGTCGTCATCCAGACGGTCAACTCCTATGGAAATGTTCGTAGATCCTTTCTCCTTCCCAGAAACCTTAAGAGTTGCAAGCACAACACCTGCTGCTCCTTCCTTAACGGCATCTTCTCCGTCAACAGCTTTCAGGTAGATAGAAGTCGCTGGCAGGGAAGAGTTTTCAGTAATCAAAGCCCAGGAAGGGTACTCTATATCGACTATCTCGGCAACAGTCGGGTCGTCGAGAGCAACGGTCAGGTTGTAGCCTGAAAGGCCTGCAGGGAAATTGCTGGCAACGAGATTTATTTCAGTGGATTCGTTTTCTGAAACTGAGGAATTTTCAGGGTCGAAATAGAGAGTAACAGTTGACCCGGAAGCTTCGGAAACTTCTATGTAATCCGTTTTTAACTCAAAGTCAGTTCCGGCAGCATTTTCCACAGTCAGATTTACAGTGTAATTTCCGGCTGATGTGTACGTATGCGAGGGGTTTTGCTCAGTTGAATTGGCTCCGTCTCCGAAGTCCCAGTTCCATGAAGTGGGGGAACCTGCGGACTGGTCCGTGAAATTCACATTGAGAGGAACAGTCCCGCCAGTTACGTCAGCAGTGAAAGCAGCAACCGGTTCTGCAGGTGTGGATGATTCGGATACAGTGATATAATCGGTCTTCACCTCTGAATCGCTTCCACCTGCATTGGCAACCGTAAGGTTGACAGTGTAATTTCCGGCTGATGTGTACGTATGAGAGGGGTTCTGCTCAGTTGAATTAGCTCCATCCCCGAAGTCCCAGGACCATTCAGTTGCGTTTTCAGAAAGATCGGTAAACTGGACTGAGAGAGGGGCAGTACCACTGGTTGTATTTGCCATGAAATCGGCCATCGGTGCAGATTCTGAGTATTCAACTACGAGAATGGTATTCATGGCATACATATTGTCGCCGCCGGTGCCCGCGTCATAGCTCTGGAACCTGGCTTCATTGGCACCGCTTGCGAGCCCGTCCGTTACATTATAGACAGAGAAACCTATCTTTGAATCGTCATGGTAATCTGCCCAGAAGCCGGGGTACTCTTCGCCGTTGAAGAAGAACTTACTCTTCCCGGAGTCACCTGCGCTGGCAAGGATAGAAACTACCTCTGCACTCCCGATATCCTCTGTATCAACCCCGGAAAAGTTCGCATAGGCGGTTGCCTCATCACTGGTCACCGAATAGCTGCTCTTGGAGTACAGCATGTCGAACTCATCGTTGATGATAATCTGCTTCTCGGTTGTTTCCTGGTCACTATAGACAACGATGAGGTAAGCTCCCCAGAGGGCATAATCGTTGGTCGTGCCTGCGGTTCCTTCAGGGGTCAGGACGAGCGTATTCCCTGCAGTGTTGAACTGATCGGTTACATTGTAGACATAGAGACCATACGGGAAATTGTAGCTGCCAAAACCTTTGATATCCTTGTAGGCTGCATCGGTTGATATTGTGGCACCGTTGAAGACTGCCGTGAATGAAGGATCAACACCCATCTTGTTATAAGAGTAGGGCTGATAGAGCCTGGCGCTCACGACACTTGCGTCGGCCGGGATGGCCAGGTCGGAAGATGTCCATGTGTCCGTAAAGGATACCCATTTTGAGGATGTGTAGGCAGAGTCCCCACTGGAGTAGATGACATCATATTTACCCTCAAACGTTGCCCGCGTGTTAATGTCGTCCCCCCCGGTCCAGCGTTTGCCCTTGTATCCGTTGTAGACTACTGTTTTTGTAATGGAAAGGGCATTGTTAGTTTCGTTGGACTCAATTATGCTGTTTTCTGTGTCTGCGGTGGCGGTGATCTCAACATTGTCCCCATAAGCCCGGATGGAAGGGTCGATTATTGAAAGTGTGGTGTTAGCCCCTGCTGCAAGTCCGTCAACTGTGACATTTGTGGAGGTATCATTTACATCAAATCTGACCGTAAAAGATCCTGCAGCTGCAGTACCAATATTTTCGACCTTTGCCGAGACGGTATTTTCTTCGTTTGCAAAGCATTCCCCGGCGTTAAGAGTGAGAGCAGAAACAAAGAGATCAGGCTCTGAAACCGAAGGTTCAGTTACTTTGACATAATCAGTCTTGAGCTCTTCATCACTACCACCTGCATTAGAAACTGTGAGGGTCACATTATAGCTGCCGGCTGAGGTGTAAGTGTGTGAAGCATTCTGCTCAGTTGAAGTATATCCATCCCCGAAGTCCCATGACCAGGATGTCGGAGACCCGGTAGATTCATCCGTGAACTGGACGGTCAGAGGGATATCACCGGATGTCGGGGTTGCCGTAAAGTCGGCCACTGGAGCAGCAGGTGCCGATTCCTCATATTCGACAACAAGGATCTGCTGGAGTGCGTCCATACCTCCGCTTGTCGTGGCCTGGACGCCTGCTTCGTTTCCTGTTTCGCTTATGTAGTTCGTCGCATTAAAGACCAGTGGACTTGCGGTGCTGGAACTTCCCTGCCATGCATTGGTTGCCACTATGTTTCCGTTGAAGAGCAGGTTTCCTTCATCGGGCCCCGCACTTCCCGCGAAGCTGTACAGCGTAGCGTTTGTGACCTTTTCCACGTCAATGGACATGCCGGTGAAAGGAGCGTATGCAGTAGCCTCTTCAGACGTGGTCCCGTAACTGGATGCAGATAAACCAAGCTCGTCGCATTCCTCATTAATGAAGATCTGCTTCCTGGTTTCATTAGCGTTCCTGTAGACCACAACGAGGGTGCTTGGATACAGTGCAACTTTGCCGTAGAGGTTATTATCACCATCATAGGGGTTTGTGACAAGGCTGTTTCCTGCAGAGCTAAACCTGTCAGTTACATTGTAGACACACAGCCCATATTCATAATCAGCATAGGCGCCAAAATTGCTCCAGTCCCTGTAGAGGTTTCCGTTTCCTGTTGAGAGGTTTCCGTTCTCTATTATATTCCCGTTGAAGCTGAGGTTCAACCACGGATATCCGCCAGCCGTCTGGTCCCAGTTGTAGGCGAAATAAAGGAAGACCTTTTCTATTGTGGAACCGCTCGGGACCGGAAGGTCGCTTGCAGTCCAGGTTTCGGTCCTGCCGGAACCCCATGCTCCAACACTCTCGTAAGCAGAATCAGGCTGAGTGGAATACAGAAGGTCCCCCTGGAGATCAAAGGTATGCCTGGTAGTAATATTGCTTCCGCCTTCCCAGTAGATGCCTTTGCCCTTATACCCGTTGTATCTGACATTTTTGGCTGTACTGCTCTTGTCGTTGTTGGTCTCGTCCGTTTCAGCGATAAGGTTGTCCGGGTCGACAACGGCAGTGTAGGTCACGGTGCCGCCTTCAAGGTCACGGATAGTCGGATCGATCAGGGTTACCGTAGTCTTTGCATCGCCAGCAAGGGACGCAATCGTTGTTGTGTCTACGGGCACTGTTCCACTGGAAACGTCGCTTGCATAAACGGCTATCGAAATGTTGCTAAGAGTGGCAGTTCCGGTGTTCTTGACATTGAGAACTTTCACAGTATTTGTTTCCCTGGCAAAGACCGCAGAAGCCGGAACTGTATTGACAATTCCTGAAATGCTAAGGTCGTTCGTTGCCACTTGACCCGCTTGAGTTACGGTTATGTAATCTGTCTTCAGTTCGGAATCGCTTCCATCTTCATTCGTGACTGTGAGGTTGACAGAATAGGTTCCTTCAGTGGAATAGGTATACGATGGGTTCTTTTCCTCACTGTCGATAGTGCCGTCATTATTAAAGTCCCAGGCATAGGATGAAACAGTTCCTGTTGATTCATCGGTAAACTGTACCTCAAGGGGAGCATCCCCGCTCGTTATATCTGCCGAAAAGTTTGCCACAGGCGGCTGGGAACTCGTTTCCCCCGGGCTTTTTACCACAAGGAACGCGAGGGGGATCTTGTAAAATGCTGCGGTCCCGGTACCCGAGAAGTAACGGGCATAGCCGAGTGTGGTATCACTGCCACCTGTAACTGAGGAAGTCACGTCCCAGGAATCTATACCTGAATAAGCACCCTGTGCATCAGGGTCCCGGTCTAGCTGAAGGTTGGTGAACGTTCCCTCAACCGGGGGAGTCCCACCAGTGTACTCAAAGTTATTATCCGCGGTCGGGAACCCGTAGCACCCATTATTACTTGCCATATAGTCAACTGTCAGGGTAGCTGAAGTGACCTCAGAAAGGTCAGTTGTGCCAAAGCTTGTGTTCCCAACAGCAGGTTCTCCAAAATTGTCCTCAGTGTAATAAGAACAAATATCATGCCCCTCGTTCACCCAGTAAGTGGTCTGCGTGGTGGAGGAGGGGTCGTTGTATGCGACTACGAGAGTGATGACTTTGATTCTCCCGTCGTAAGAGCCGGTGGTGTTGACATTGACATTGATAGTCTGATCGGAGATCAGGTCCTTTACATCATACCACATGAAGTAGTCGCTAGTCACCCGGTTCTCATGGTCATTGAGCATAAGATAGGGTTCATGTTCCCCGTGCCCGGCAAATTCGCTGTTGTCATTTCCCAAAGTCTCCCATGTATTCGGGTCTATAATATACTGGAATGCTCCATGCTCAGTTTCGGGCCAAACCTGCTCGTAAACGCCGTCATTGTCCCCATCCCAGCTGTTGGTGATGGAAAAAGCATAATCGTTTTGCATGTGCCCGCAGTAAGCAGAGATATAAAGCCTGGCCCAGGCAATCCGTCCGGGTTCGGCTACTGCGGCCTCAGGCAGCGTAAAAGTCTTGGTCACGACCTGTTCTCCCCAGTCAGGCGCTGGGGTTGCATCGAACCAGAGGTCGCCGGTCACTGTCCCGGTCTGTACGGTTGTCAGCGGCAAGCCTCCAACCCATTCATCTGCAGCTGCGGCGCCTGTAAATAAAGTAAGGCCTACTCCGCCGCACAGAATCATAGTTAACAATATAAAAATTAATTTTCTGTTCGTAACTTTTCCTCCTGTATGAGTTGGAAAATGAATCCCAGAGCCATGTGCACAATCAGCTCCCACCAGAGGAAGTAACAGAAATCCAATTGATCTCAGAAAAAATAAAAGCAAATTATTGTTGTTGTGAGCTGGAAAAACTATATTTAATTTTTACTTAAGTAATTTTGAATATTCTCTTTTCTGATAGGATTCTCTTTTACAGATCAGATCTGGAATTATTTTCTCCACAACTTCTTCCCAATTTATGTCTAATTATTAATACTAATAATCATTTTATTAACAAATTTTGTTATATATTAATCTTTCTAAACGTTTCTAGGATATGTATATTTATATATAATTATGAATAACAAATAACAATTTCAAGGAATGAAAAGTTTTGAAACAAACGCGGATTATTTAAGTACATATCTTATTAGCAATTCTTTATTTCTAAGAAAAAACACCATTAAATGCCTGCTTGTAATACATAAATATAAAAATAATTAAATTGACATATCAGGTTAATAAATATATTTTTCAAAAACATACTCTTATGTTTTAACCTGATTATTTTGAATATTTGGAAAAGTTTTTATTTTTAATATTTATTTCTTGATTAACTTATTTGATAATCAAATTATTCACATATTTATCTAATTATTATTAATATTTGATTTTTTAATAACAATTTTTAATAATAATATGGTTGTCAAACCCGGATCAAGAGCTGTTCATATTGAAAAATTAACTGTGAGTAACCGTTAACTCAATCGAGAATCTTTTAGTATTCTACAATATCGATTACAACCTGAATTCCTGGAAAATATATATGTATATATATTTTTCAGTATGTTGATAGCACTGAAATTAATTTTCATAACATAATATAATATGAAATAAACAAAAAGTATTAAATAGAAGTTTATTATAATTCCATATGTCTATAGAACAGATATGGATAAGTGAAAAGATCTACAAAATTTGTGGATGGCACCTGCAATGCTTGGAATTCCTCACCTGTGATATGCGGACAGGTGGGGAGCCCCAGGTGCGAGGAAAAAACAGAAAAATTCTGGTATTCTACTTATTACTTAACTTTTTTGACATTCCGCATTTATGACACTCGACATGTAATGATATCTCGAGGGTAACTGTTGGTCCCCTTGAACTTTCCAGGCCTGTCAATTGTTGAACAGTACTGGGGAAAAATTGGAAGAGACAAATGCCCTCAACATGCTTATAGATTTTATATAAAAAAGAAAGAAACAGCCTTATCAGGCTGCTTCTGCCCAGAAAATAAGGCATCCCTGGAATTGCCCTGTCGACGAGTAGTTTAACGGGAGGTCAAGCTGAGCTTCGGAGGTTTCCGAACTTTCTGCAGCTATGATCCTGCAGTAGCTGGACCAGATGCTCTGATCAAGCAGAAGTCCCGTTATAAACGGACCGTTTTCCTGGTCATCCACTTCAGCGGTCACTTTTATACTGGCACCTCCTTTGTTCTGAAGGGACAGGGGCAAGGACTCACTTGGTGTTCCGGGGGTGACTTCTCCGAAATCGAGATAATTCGGAGAGACGGTCAGGGAAATTGCAGGAATGATATCCACTTCGAGCGATACCGTTGAAGAAGAACCGGGCTCCGAAGAGGAAGCTTCTATCGCCTGCTGGGTAAGCTCTGCACCTGTATAGCCTTCTTTGCTGGCTGTTGCGGTAATGGTTCCTTCACAGCTTGCATTTACGGCAATTACAGCCGTTCCGTTTGCATCGGTAGTTCCTGAACCCGTAGCACAACCGCTCAGGTTAACAAGTGCTCCTTCAACAGGGGAATCGTCACCTGTTACGGTATACGTAACATCGGTTTCCTCTCCTTCGGTCACATTAAGGGGGCTTGCAGAGAGAGAAAGCGCAGGAGTGACAGGGGATTCGCTTTCAGATACCGCCTGCTGGGTAAGCTCTGCACCTGTATAGCCTTCTTTGCTAGCTGTTGCGGTAATGGTTCCTTCACAGCTTGCATTTACGGCAATTACAACAGTTCCGTTCTCATCGGTAGTTCCTGAACCCGTAGCACAGCCGCTCAGGTTAACAAGTGCTCCTTCAACAGGGGAATCGTCACCTGTTACGGTGTACGTAACATCGGTTTCCTCTCCTTCGGTCACATTAAGGGGGCTTGCGGAGAGAGAAAGCGCAGGAGTGACAGAAGTTCCATTCTTAACAACAATATACTCGGTTTTTACCTCTGAATCACTACCTTCAGATCCGCCCACAGTGAGGTTGACAGAGTAATTACCTGCAGTTTCGTAGGTATACGATGGGTTCTTTTCCTCGCTATCGATAGTGCCGTCATCATTAAAGTCCCAGGCATAGGAAGAGATAGTACCGGTTGATGTATCGGTAAAGTTTACTGCCAGCGGTGCATCTCCAGATTTCGGGGTTGCCGTAAAGTCGGCTACTGGCGCAGCAGGTGCCGATTCCTCATATTCGACAACAAGGATCTGCTGGAGTGCGTCCATACCTCCGCTTGTCGTACTCTGTATACCCGCCTCGTTTCCTGTTGCATTGATGTAGTTTGTAGCATCAAAGACTAAGGGACTCCCTGAATTTGAACTTCCCTGCCATGCATTGGTTGCCACTATGTTTCCGTTGAAAAGCAGGTTTCCTTCATCGGGCCCCGCACTTCCGGCGAAACTGTAAAGCATAGCGTTTGTGACCTTTTCCACGTCAATTGACATGCCGGTGAAAGGAGCATATGCCGTAGCCTCTTCTGGAGTGGTCCCGTAACTGGATGCAGATAAACCAAGCTCGTCGCATTCCTCATTGATGAAGATCTGCTTCCGGGTTTCATTAGCGTTCCTGTAGACCACAACAAGGGTGCTGGGGTACAGAGCGACTTTGCCGTAGAGGTTATTATCACCATCATAGGGGGTTGTGACAAAGCTGTTCCCTGCAGAGCTAAACCTGTCAGTTACATTGTAGACACAGAGCCCGTATTCATAATCAGCATAGGCGCCAAAATTGCTCCAGTCCCTGTAGAGGTTTCCGTTTCCGGTTGAGAGGTTTCCGTTCTCTATTATGTTCCCGTTGAAGCTGAGGTTCAACCACGGATATCCGCCAGCCGTCTGGTCCCAGTTGTAGGCGAAATAAAGGAAAACCTCTTCTATTGTGGAACCGCTCGGGACCGGAAGGTCGCTTGCAGTCCAGGTTTCGGTCCTGCCGGAACCCCATGCTCCAACACTCTTGTAAGCAGAATCAGGCTGAGTGGAATACAGAAGGTCCCCCTGGAGATCAAAGGTATGCCTGGTAGTGATATTGCTTCCGCCTTCCCAGTAGATGCCTTTGCCCTTATACCCGTTGTACCTGACATTTTTGGCCACACTGCTCTTGTTGTTGTTGGTCTCGTCCGTTTCAGCGATAAGGTTGTCCGGGTCAACAACGGCAGTGTAGGTCACGGTGCCGCCTTCAAGGTCACGGATAGTGGGGTCGATCAGGGTTACGGTGGTCTTTGCATCGCCAGCAAGGGAAGCAATCGTTGTCGTGTTTATTGGGACTGTTCCACTGGAAACGTCGCTTGCATAAACGGCTATCGAAATGTTGGTAAGAGTATCAGTCCCTGTGTTCTGGACATTGAGAACTTTCACAGTATTTGTTTCCCTGGCAAAGACAGCAGAAGCCGGAACGACATTGACAATTCCTGAAATGCTGAGGTCGTTCGTTGCCACTTGACCCGCTTGAGTTACGGTTATGTAATCTGTCTTCAGCTCGGAATCGCTTCCATCTTCATTCGTGACTGTGAGGTTGACCGTGTAGGTGCCCACAGTTTCGTAGGTATACGATGGGTTCTTTTCCTCACTGTCGATAGTTCCGTCATTATTAAAGTCCCATGCGTAGGATGAAACCGTCCCTGTTGATGCATCTGTAAACTGTACCTCAAGGGGAGCATTCCCGCTCGTTATATCTGCCGAAAAGTTTGCCACAGGCGGCTGGGAACTCGTTTCCCCCGGGCTTTTTACCACAAGGAACGCGAGGGGGATCTTGTAAAATGCTGCGGTTCCGGTACCCGAGAAGTAACGGGCATAGCCGAGTGTGGTATCACTGCCACCTGTAACTGAGGAAATCACGTCCCAGGAATCTATACCTGAATAAGCACCCTGTGCATCAGGGTCCCGGTCTAGCTGAAGGTTGGTGAACGTTCCCTCAACCGGGGGAGTCCCACCAGTGTACTCAAAGTTATTATCCGCGGTCGGGAACCCGTAGCACCCATTATTACTTGCCATATAGTCAACTGTCAGGGTAGCTGAAGTGACCTCAGAAAGGCCAGTTGTGCCAAAGCTTGTGCTTCCGACAGCAGTTTCTCCAAAATTGTCCTCAGTGTAATAAGAACAAACGTCATGCCCCTCGTTCACCCAGTAAGTGGTCTGCGTGGTGGAGGAGGGGTCGTTGTATGCGACTACGAGAGTGATGACTTTGATTCTCCCGTCGTAAGAGCCGGTGGTGTTGACATTGACATTGATAGTCTGATCGGAGATCAGGTCCTTTACATCATACCACATGAAGTAGTCGCTAGTCACCCGGTTCTCATGGTCATTGAGCATAAGATAGGGTTCATGTTCCCCGTGCCCGGTAAATTCGCTGTTGTCATTTCCAATCGGATTCCGATCAGCATCAACAAAATACTGGAATGCTCCATGCTCAGTTTCGGGCCAAACCTGCTCGTAAACGCCGTCATTGTCCCCATCCCAGCTGTTGGTGATGGAAAACTCATAATCGCTTTGCATGTGCCCGCAGTAAGCAGAGATATAAAGCCTGGCCCACGCAATCCGTCCGGGTTCGGCTACTGCGGCCTCAGGCAGCGTAAAAGTCTTGGTCACGACCTGTTCTCCCCAGTCAGGCGCTGGGGTTGCATCGAACCAGAGGTCGCCGGTCACTGTCCCGGTCTGTACGGTTGTCAGCGGCAAGCCTCCAACCCATTCATCTGCAGCTGCGGCGCCTGTAAATAAAGTAAGGCCTACTCCGCTGCACAGAATCAGCGTTAACAATATAAAAATTAATTTTCTGTTCGTAACTTTTCCTCCTGTACGAGTTGGAGAAAAAAATTCCAGAGCTATGTGTACAATCAGCTCCCACCAGAGGAGGTAACAGAAATCCAATTGATTTCAGAAAAAAATAAAAGCAAATTATTGTTGTTGTGAGTTGGAAAAATGCTCATAGTTAATTTTTAATCCAGGTAACGCTGAATTATCCCCTTTTCTGATAGGATTCTCTTTTACAGATTAGATCTAAAACTATTTTCTCCCTAACTTCTTCCCAATTTATGTCTAATTATTAATACTAATAATCATTTTATTAACATATTTTGTTATATATTAATCTTTCTAAATGCTTTTTTAAGGAATATAAAATTATTCATCATGGAGATTATGTAGCAATTTCTCAGTGTTCAAAGCTTTGAAATTACTGAATTGATCATTTTAAGCATATCTTTTTTGGATAATTGGTCTGGCAGGAGAAATACTCACATTTTTAAATGCAATAGCCCATTTTCAACCCTATTACTGCGAAAAAATTGGAAAAAACATGAATCTTATGTATTTAGTAGCTAATATGGTTATTTATCAAACCAATTATCAAATTATTTGCTTAACAATTATTAATATATTTTATTAAAATAACAAAATTTAACAATAAAATAATTAATATAATTCAATTAAAAGAGATTACTATCAGAAAATAAATCATAAATAACATGGAATTCAATCGAGAATCTTTTGGGTTCTAAGGATAACAACTCCTGATAAGACAAGAAAGAATTAAACATTTTCTTAAGAATGAGAATTCCTCACAATTTTTATTTTCTGAATTTTCTTAAGAAGCTCTGTTCCCTTTGGATATGAGCATGAAAATTACCTGTCATATTTGTTTCATTTTCCAAAGTTGCCCTATAATGCTTCAGATAGGCCAGGGTGTTTGCCGAGGATTTTTTTGATTTTCCCTAGTAATTGTAAGTATTTTTGACCTTTTAAGGTTCAATCAAATTTTGGCCCGGAAGCCAGTTGTGGTAAATCGAGGAAATAATGATCCCCAAACTTATCCAGATGAGGGACATGAGCCTAAATTTTCCAGACGAACTTAATGTCAATAGAGGTTACCAGTATCTGTTTTCCAAGCTTTTCCTGAGGGTTAACAATGAAAATCCGCAAGAAAAATGGAAGACCCAAAAAAAGAACAAAGCTTTTCCTGGCCAGGATTTTAACTTTTTTCTGAATTTCACGGGATTTCAAATGGGAAAATACAGAAAAACAGCCTTATCAGGCTGCTTCTGCCCAGAAAAGAAGGCGTCCCTGAAATTCCCCTGTAGACGGATAGTTTGCCGGAAGGTCAAGCTGAGCTTCTGAGGTTTCCGAACTTTCTGCAGCTATGGCCTTACTGTAGCTGGACCAGATGCTCTGATCAAGCAGAAGTCCCGTTATAAACGGACCGTCCTCCTGGTCAACCACTTCAGCGGTTACTTTTATACTGGTGTCTCCGTTATTCTGGAGAGTAAAGTTCAGGGTCTCACTCGGTGTCCCCAGGGAGACTGTTCCGAAATCGAGAGAATTAGGAGAGAGAGTCAGGGAAACTGCAGGAATGAGCGTCACATTGAGGGATGCTTCTGCATCAGGATCGGACCCCGAAGAGGAGGCTTCTCTCGCCTGCTGGGTAAGCTCTGTACCTTTATAGCCGTCTTTGCTAGCCGTTGCAGTAATGGCCCCTTCACAGCTTGCATTTACGGCAAGTGCAACCGTTCCGTTTGCATCGGTAGTTCCAGAACCCGTAGCACAACCGCTCAGGTTAACAAGTGCCCCTTCAACGGGAGAATCGTCACCTGTTACGCTATACACAACCTCAGTCTCCTTCCCCACAGTCACATTAAGGGTGCTTGCAGAGAGAGAAAGGGCAGGGGTGGCAGACGTTCCATCCTTATAGCTGACAACAAGGATTGAATTTGAAGGAACCATATAGTCGCCACTGTTGTCCGTAACCAAGGGAGGTATTATCCTTGCCCTGTTGTTTTCGGTCAGCAGATAGGTTCCTACAGACCTTGCTTCATCGATATCCAGATCAGAATAAGGTGTCGAGTCATAAATCCCTGAAGTGTTCATTTCATTGAACTCCAGACATATACCATCATGCCCCCCGGACTGTACTGTAGTCCAGAGGTGAGCCTCATCTACATTGCTGAGATCTATGGACCCTTCGAACGGAATTTCTACGGTAGCTTCCTCCGGAGTCAGACTACCCGAAGTACTCATCGTACTTACCATATCGCAGCCTTCATTGATCCAGTATTCGATTTCCTTTCCAGAGGAGTCTTCATATACCACAAGCAGGGCAATCCCGTCAAAACAGACAAAGTTTCCGGTATCACTGTGAGTATTTGTGACCACTGTAGTATAAGTTCCGCTTCCTGTCACAAGCCCTGTTATATCATAAGCCCAGGTCCCTGTTGGGTAGTCATATACTGAGCCCCAGCCTTTCTGATCGTCGTATTCGGCTTCAGGGGTCAGAGCGTTACCTTCAAACTGCAGGCTCATGGAAGGAATAACTCCGACAGTGGCTGTCGCACTCCATGTCCAGAAGTTATAGAGGCGGGCAAACTTCACAGTTGCTCCTTCAGGAAGCTCCAGGGAGTGGCTTACGCTGTACGTATCACCGGAAAATACCTTATTACTGTAGCTGCTGTTCCCATAATCATAAATAATGTTTCCTTTTACTGTACCGTGGGCATAGCTTTCAAGAGGATTATCCCCAGCGTAACCGTTATGCAGCACCTCCTGAGTCTTGCTCAGTTCATTATTTGTCGTGTCCGCATCGCTTATGATAGAACCCGGGACAACAACTGCCTTGAGAGTATAATCCTTTATTTCTTCCGGCTTCCAGGAAAAATCAACCGTTTCAGTAGTCCCATTTGCAAGTCCGGTAACCTGCCTGCTTTCGACAGGGACGTCATCAGAATAAAGTTCGAGAACAAAACTGCCTGCATCCTCTGGCCCGTTGTTTATTACAGTAACGCTTACGGTGTTGTTCAGGTTGTCCCAGGCTTTGGCTAACCCATTGTGCGAGACTTTCACCGTCTGTACACCCAGGTCAGATGAAGACGTTTCTTCGCTGGTGTTACCAGAGGGATCGTCACCGGTATCATCACCGGTGTCGTCAGAAGATGATGTCGTATATTCGGTTGTCAGAATGGCTAGGGCACATTTATAGAATCCAGCATTCCGGTCATAGGTTAAGGTATTTTTGCCAGTGGGTTTCAGATCGTCTTTAACATCCCATGTATCGGACCCGCAGTAAGTTCCCTGTGGAGTGCCTGAGATGAGGTTGTTACCATTAAAAGTGTATGTTCCATCCGTGCTTGCCATGTGCACAACTGTGAGTTCTGCATCAACCAGGGAAGAACCTTCCGGCAAATCTGCCTCAAAATCTGTGCTTCCCACGTAAGTTTCACCCTGATAATCTTCAACATAATAAGTATCTGCGTCATGTCCGCGGTTGATCTGATATCGGATCTTGTCCCCAATGCCGTCATTGTAAGCCACAACAAGGGTTATCAGTTTCATCCGCCCGTCAAAGGAGCCATCGAGAGGTGCCGTGTTTACTACAGCTGTGTTTTCCCCGGCTTCTACAAGGCTCGTGACGTCGTAATACATCATATAGTCACTTGTCACCTTGTTTACGTGGTCATTTACCTGGACATATGCTTCCCCGTCATTACCCCCGTTTGCAATGAAGTTAAAAGGAACATTCAGGGTTTCGTTTCCGAGAGTCACACCGTTGAAGCTAACGTTTGCTGTTCCTTCATAATTGTTTTGCATGTGACCGCAATATACGGTAGTGAGCAGCATTGCCCATTCGATTTCGGCGTTATCCGGAAGGGTAAATGTATGACCTATTGTTTTTTCATCGTTTATTCCCTGATTTGCCGTTCCGTAGTAGCTGTCAACATAGACACCACCGTCTACTGTTCCATTCTGAACAGAGGTGAGAGGGATTCCACCTACGTAATTATCAGCAAGGCAGACTCCGCTGCTCAGCATCAGTGTTAACAATATAAAAATTAGTTTTCTGGGCATAAATATTCCTCCTGTACCTGGTTCGAGACAAAATTCCTGAGTTCTGTGTAAAGAAGTTCCTGACAATGAGACGACAGGAATCAAAAATGTTGCCAGAAAATCAGAATAAACAAATTGTCACTATTCTTTGTGAAAAATATCTCATGCACCTATTTCATGGCAGTTAATCCCTACCTTTGAGATGAGACATTTTTACATACATATCTAAAGTTTCGTTTCCTCAAAACTTTTTCACCAATATTTTCTTAATATTTAATACAGATACATATATTATTCATAACTTTTCAGATATATCAATTTTTCTAAATGATTTATGAGCGTACCAGATTTCAGATATTGGCACGTTAAATAATGTGTATTTCAGTAGTGTATTCGTTCCAAATTTTATGAAATTATGCTTATCATAACGATTTCAATTCCTGATATTTTATCTCGGATTTTTTACTTCAGTAACAATGAAAACAGGAAAAATAACTCAACTGAAAATATGTTTATTTACGAATATGTAATACTTTTGTCTTTAATAATATGAACTATTAATTGTAAAAAGATACTAATCTTCATTGAAATAACAAACAAAAAATTATAGTTCATGTTGATAGGTTACATTCTGTTGGAAATGTTTGATATTGCAGGGAAAAGGACACAATTCCATAATTTAGTGATTTCTCATTTTTTTCCTGTCCTTAAACTTCAATTTCTCTGCTAACTTCACAAATAAACTGTAATATTACCCTTGACAGGCTGTCTCAAAACTATACCCGATCGTACATTTGAGTCAGAAACCCGTAATCTCTATCTCTTGTACAAGAGATCCTCGAGAACATTTAATGGAGGATATGGGGGCTAAACTGAACACAGAAAAAGGTACGGAAAAAAAGGAAAACAGGAATTGAATTTGTTATGATGTGTATTGTACACAATATAAAGAAAATAACAGACTTCATAAAAAGAGAAGGGAAAAACCTGAAAAGTATGCTGAAAATGATAGTTTGTGGAGGAGGTAAAGGCTGGAATAAAGTGGGAATTCGAGCTAGAATAACAAAGCTAGAATAGCAAATACGCTATGTTGACCTATGAAAATTATCTCTCATTGTTGAAATGAAATAAAAATTGAAATGGGTATTACCCAATTGTACAATTTAAAATGGTTATGAGATAGTAAAATGGTTATGAGATAGCCTGATAATATTAATTTTAATCTTAATATTTTGTCAGGGATCTATTCCTTTATTTCCACTCCAACATAAGTTCCACTAAAATGGATAAATAAGAAAAATATACATATACTAGAGCATTATCTATGTATGTATTGATTTTCTATGTATTACCTTTAAATTACACTACCTTTAAATAGATCCGATAACGATTGGATCATACCGACACTACTAAAGGATATGTAGATAGTAGGCGAGTGAAAATTCAAAAAACCAAAGCTTAGACAGCAAGGAAGGCTTGATAGAAAAGGAAATTTTAAAAAATTGTGTCAGGAATGTGACCAGGATTACCTGCACCGATTGGAGTACACTAAAATTGTTGATGGTATGCAAAAAAGAAGAAAGTTCGGTGTGGGTTATATAGTTTGTTGATACGTTGAAGTCTATGATAGTGTAAAAAGAAAATAGAGTGCGAATGTATGGATAACGGAACGAGGTTGGCGAATGCAGAATGAAACTGATAATCCGTGTCACGAAATGGAACAAGACTTCATGAAGTATTGGGAAGAAAACTAACCGATGGCTTACAAATATGGAAGTATGCCATCGAAACAGAGCAACCAGAGAAAGTGATGCCTTGTTGGGTAAAAATGGAGGCCAGCGAATGAAATCGATACTTGTAAGTGATGATAACACGGATCGACTGGAATCTCTCGGTGATGAATTGAGTGCAAACGAATCGATTAAACTGCTTCTTGATCTACACGATGACATTCATCACTGTCTGTATGGTGGTGCCCCGGCATCACCCGAACTGAAAAAACTTCTTGATAAGTGGAGTACGTTCGAGAAATCAGAATTTGAAGACTTGACTGAGAATATCTGTCTCCTGGCGACTGCTGGAAACCACGGTAGTTTGAAGGGAGCTGTGAGAAAAGCAATTAACATGTTCATATCAAAGCATTGCGTAACTGAATAAAAAAGAGTATTGATCGAATTTACTCACCATCCTCTTTTTTCTGGATTCAATCACTTTACAGCTTCTTATTTAAATGCTCTCCTAATTTAATATCCCAATAACATTTATAATGCACCAGGCCGCTTAATTCATTTTCATAGTAAAGCAGCAGAAGTTGACCGATACCTACAATATATAATTGAGCCTATCCCAAAAGCTCATTTAATCTAATTATTGCTGCTACCATTACAATTCCTAAATATGATGTCTCTTTAATTTCATATCTTGGAAATACTTTCTTGCATGACTCTATCCAGCTAAAGAACCTTTCTACTATGCTTTTCTTTTTGTATTCTTCCTGATCTACCTTTATTGGTCTTCCTATCTTCTTTTTCTTCCGATTTCTTTTATTTACTGGTACATTGGACTTTATTCCTCTTCTCCTGTTATATTTTCTAATTTTAGCTGTATCATACATTGCATCAGCTGTTACTTTGGAAGGCCTGTTAACAGGCCTTCCTATAGGTCTCTTTATATTGAAATTTTTAAGTGTCGGTATATAAAGTGTAGAATCATTCTTATTTGCAGGAACAATAATAATCGAAAGAGGTAGACCTTGTAAATCTACTAAAACGCTTATTTTTATTCCTTTTATTTTTTTGTGACCATCGTGGCCGATATTCCCCCTTTTTTAGCCGGAACATCCTTTGTATCAGTAAAGCATTGAGAAAGATCTATTTTATTCAAATCGTAACCTTTGTTCAAAAGTTCATTGAAAATCTTCTGATAGATACCATGTTCACACAGATATAGATGAAATCTATGAACTGTTGACTTTGATCCATATCTCTTGGGAACGTCTTTCCACGTACAACCGGTCATAACAACGTAAAAAATACCATTCATTAACTTCCTCATATTTGCACGCGGCCTTCCTGTAAGTGGTTTCTGTGGAGGAAGATAAGGTTCTATGGAGTTCCATAGAACATCATCGATTTCACGAAATGACATAAAAGTAAATTTATAATTTCAACATAATATTACTTTTGGGATAGGCTCATTATATAATTTTTGCAAATATTCTAAATAGTATACTAAAGAGTACTCTTTAAGATATACCTGGCATAAGAGCCCCTTCATAATCAAGGTGCAGAACATCATTTAATCGAAAACAATCGAAAACAACCTTTCGAATATTTTTCCTTTTATTTCTCTCCTCTTTTGCGATCTGGAACCCTGCAAGGAAGAACTTAAAAGGATTAATCTGTTCTTTCCAGCCTTCCTCCAGATCTTCAGGAAAGTTGTACTGAAAGAAAAACAGTTTGCAGTATAAATGAAAAGTTTGAAAAATAAATAACCTGTTTTGAAGGAAAATAATTAGTTACAAAAATATTTATTTATTAACAAATCATATAGATATATTACAATCTTATTAGGTGACATTATGCAATGTAACTTTTTAAATAAAACTGGCACAGGAGACACTGAAACATATAGATGTGAAATTAAACCCTGTAATTTTGAACCAACTAAGGAAGATAAATCTAAATACTGTATAGGAGAAAATTTTCCATGTTGCCCCAGATTTAAGATGATAAAATCATTTAACTTGAACGAATAAACAAAATAATAGAAAATGTAATTTGTTGATTAAGAAGCTATAATATCCTTAAAATTCGATATTACCAGAATCTCCACCATGGTTTCTTTGCTCCAGGTGCAGCAATCTGCCTTTGATTAATCAAAGTTTGCATTTGCATCATGTAATTATTATGCATTTCTTCAAAGTATAATTCCCTTCTCTCCGCTTTTTCAAGCTCTTTTTGCAAGTCTTTGGCTTGCTTCAGTGATTCTTCCAACCTTATTTCAAGTTCTCTTTGTAATTCCTGATTATGCCTTTGTTCATTTTCAAGTAGCGTTTCTAATTCCAATATCTTACTCTGTGATTCCTGATTATACCTTTTTTCGTCCACAAGTAACGTTTCTAATTCCAATATCTTACTCTGTGATTCCTGAATCTTACTCTGTGATTCCTGAATCTTACTCTGTGATTCCTTATTATGCCTTTGTTCATTTTCAAGTTCATTTTTCAATTCTTGTATCCTAATTTTTTGTTCTTTTCCATAAATATTCAGTTCTGGATCAGCTACAAGTTTTTCTAGTGCATTAATAACTGCTTTTTCAGAACTGTCAAAGCCCAGGACCTCTACTTTTCTCCATAGGTCCAAAGGTACTTTTGTTTTTATTTTCTGCCATTCCTCAGCATACATATAAGAGAAAAAGACTCTCGTGAGTAATATAGCTTCCCAATTAGAGAGCCATTGACGTGCACTCTTAACAAAAAATATTGAAGCAAATCGGTAATAAAAAGGGTAAAGTCATTGATTCTTTACATATCTCTAAAAAATTTGGAGTACGCCAAATTCTTTTATAAAATTTTATATAAAAAACATATGCTTCGGCAATCACTGGAAAGTAAATTTCACAATGAGGAAACAAATATACTGTTTTGTAAAGTCTTCATCACCTTAAGTAGGCTACAGTGACCAAGTGGACTGTGTAACCTTAGTTCCCAAATTTTAAGCGCATAATCTTAATTTTATTTCTTCGACCCGCTCAATTCATGCGCACATGCACATGAGTTTGCCCTCTTTTTTGACACAACCCGAAAGTTTTAAATGTATTTATGCGCTTATATTATAAGCGCATATGATGCCCACACGCCGTATCAAGAAGATCAATGGAATTGAATACTGGTATGAAGACATTCCCTACTATGATAAAGAAAAGAAACAGATTCGTCATAAATCCAAATACCTGGGAAGAAACGTTAATGGCGAACCTGTTAGAGTTCGGGATGCTTTAAACTCCAGTGAAAACATATGCCCAGTTTCCAAGCCCTTGAAAGCCTACAACTATGGTGAGCTTCTCCCCTTACAGTGGATAACAGATGAACTTAAGATTGGAGAGTATCTTGGAGATCTGTTCAACGGAAAAGAAAGGAATATGATTCTTTCAATGGTTTTCAACCGTATAGCTCGTCCTACAGCCATGTATAACCTTAAAACCTGGTATGAGAGTTCTGCTCTTTCCCTTAAGTGGCCTGAGTTACCTTTGAAAAGCCAAAATATCAGTAACTTGCTTTCTAAAGTAGGGGATAGCGACATTCCTTCCACATTTATGGGTAAAATGTTCAGAAATCTCGGGACAAAAAGCACATTAATTTACGACCTTACCAGTTTCTCGAGCTATTCCCAAATGATGAATTTACTTGAATACGGATACAATAGAGACGGTTTAGATCTTCCTCAAATAAATCTCTCCATGATAGTGGATAAAGAAAAAGGCATTCCCGTGATGTATGATATCTATCCTGGAAGTATTGTTGATGTTACAACCCTTAAAAACACAATCAAGAAGATAAAAGCTTACGGAGTGGAAGATTACACACTGGTAATGGACAGGGGATTTTTCAGTAAAGGCAACATTGAGGAGTTGCTCCATGAAGAAGTTCCGTTTATTATGCCGGCTGCTATGACACTTAAAAGTGTCAAGCAGCTCATGAGTTCGGTACAAAAAGACATTGAAAGTCCGGAATACCTTCATAAGTACAACAAGAAACCGATATTTGTAAAACCGGTGACTCTTGAAGAAAAGGAGTTCAAGATAAATGGATATTGTTTCTATGATCCAAAAAGAGAAATAGAAGAGAAGAATGCATTTTACTCAAGGATTTATGATGTGAAGGAAAAAATAGAAGAAACAGCAATTCCGGGATGGAGAAAAGCAGGAGAAGTCTTCAAAGAAAGAGCAGGGTATATGGCAAGTTTCTATTCATGGAAACAAATTGATGATCATTTCAAGATCACAATCAAGAAGAATGCGGTTTCGCAGAGAATAAACAGGATGGGAAAGTTTTTTCTCTTTTACAATGGGGAACGCGGCTGGATGGAATGCCTTACGGTATACAGAGAAAGAGATGTTGTTGAAAAAGGATTCAAAACAATGAAAAATGACATTCAGTCACTTCCACTCAATACAAAGAAGGATTCGACAACAAAAGGCTTCTTATTTGTCTGTTTCATTGGACTCATAATTAGAATGAGGCTCCTGAATATAATGAAGGAAAAGGGGATCCTCAAGGACTATACAGTAGAGAGTTTACTCTTAGAACTTGAAAAAATCAAAAAGATAGAGCTTGAAAATGGAGAGTCAATAGTTACAGAACTAACAAGGAAGCAAAGAGAGATCATGGAAAAATTAAATTTATGCGCCTAAAAAGCCGGAAGTAAGGTTACAACTATTACAGCATCAACTTTGAATCGGTGCTTGCAAACGCTTATTTTGTAGGAAAAGCACTTTATCCGGCCCGTTTTGAAGATATCGACCCGGAAACCAAAGCCAATGAAATTTATACTTTCTTTGTTGGCAAACCGGTGTTTTCCGAACTGAATGGACAGTACGGAAACTTGGTATTCAAGCAAATACCACTGTGTGATGGGGATATAATGGAGTGCATTTTGCCGACAGAGCAGTTCCGGAAGATTACCTGACTTATGTCAGGAAAAAATATTTCTGGATCATGGAGAGCTTCGGCTCCTCTTCTATGCGAGTCTATTCGATTTCGGTAGGAGAGGTAACTATCGTATTCTGAAAAATCCAGAGTGTGGAAAAACTCTGCAGAATGTACATATAAGGCAGGTCTCCGATCCCATTCCTATCCAGATCCACGCAGATCTGGGAGAATCCGGTCCCATCTGGCTTTGCCCAGAAGTTTCCTCCAATGTAAGGGCCACAGACAATATTACTGCCTGAAGCAAGTGAAGTGTTCCAGTTATTTCCCCCATCGCCAGGTTCAAACCTTACATTTAGACTATTGTTAGAGCCTATCCCAAAAGTAATATTATGTTGAAATTATAAATTTACTTTTATGTCATTTCGTGAAATCGATGATGTTCTATGGAACTCCATAGAACCTTATCTTCCTCCACAGAAACCACTTACAGGAAGGCCGCGTGCAAATATGAGGAAGTTAATGAATGGTATTTTTTACGTTGTTATGACCGGTTGTACGTGGAAAGACGTTCCCAAGAGATATGGATCAAAGTCAACAGTTCATAGATTTCATCTATATCTGTGTGAACATGGTATCTATCAGAAGATTTTCAATGAACTTTTGAACAAAGGTTACGATTTGAATAAAATAGATCTTTCTCAATGCTTTACTGATACAAAGGATGTTCCGGCTAAAAAAGGGGGAATATCGGCTACGATGGTCACAAAAAAATAAAAGGAATAAAAATAAGCGTTTTAGTAGATTTACAAGGTCTACCTCTTTCGATTATTATTGTTCCTGCAAATAAGAATGATTCTACACTTTATATACCGACACTTAAAAATTTCAATATAAAGAGACCTATAGGAAGGCCTGTTAACAGGCCTTCCAAAGTAACAGCTGATGCAATGTATGATACAGCTAAAATTAGAAAATATAACAGGAGAAGAGGAATAAAGTCCAATATACCAGTAAATAAAAGAAATCGGAAGAAAAAGAAGATAGGAAGACCAATAAAGGTAGATCAGGAAGAATACAAAAAGAAAAGCATAGTAGAAAGGTTCTTTAGCTGGATAGAGTCATGCAAGAAAGTATTTCCAAGATATGAAATTAAAGAGACATCATATTTAGGAGTTGTAATGGTAGCAGCAATAATTAGATTAAATGAGCTTTTGGGATAGGCTCATAAAATAATTATTGTAGATTCTTCTACGGCCATTATTTTCCGTATCAAAAATTCCGCATTCTGCACAGGACATTATTGTATTGTTGATTATATCAACATCACAAGCTTCTCCTAAAAGAATCCCTACATCACAGTTTAATATTGTATTATTGTCAATTCTTCCTGAACTTGAAAAACCAAGCTCAATCCCATAATCACAGTCAGTAATCCTGTTATTACGAATATCTGCTCCCTGGTCCCATTCATAGATGCCAGTGGAAGAATTTGAGACCGTATTACCTGATACTGTGTTATTTCTTCCACAGCAGGAAATATGTATACGTCCACCGTTTAAAACTTTATTTTCGGCTATTAAATTGCCTGACCTTTCGGGCCCCAGAAGAATATAACCATTTTCAATGGTATTACCTGTCACATTATTCATATCGCTATAAAGAATGATTGCACCTTTTTTATAATCCTTATTGGCCCCTGTTATATTTAAACCGCTAATCGTTATACTATCAGCTTTTATCAGAAAGGTACTTTTACTTTCGTTCAGCGGTTTTACCTGCGCATTGCCATTGTTTGATTCTGACCTGATAGTTAGACCTGTTATATTGACAAGAACGTTTTCAGTATAAGTTCCAGGCCTCACGATTATTATGTCCCCTGGAACAGAATTATTCACAGCTTCCTGAATTGATCTGAAATCAGCTCCAGAATCATCATCTACTGTAATTTCCCTTGCTGATGCAGTAGCTGAAATAGATATTATAAAAATGAAAAGCAAAATTCTTAAAAAAATTGTTCTATTCCTTATTTCCTTCCCCCCTTTAGTTCTAATATAATCTTCTATGAATATTAATGTATACTTCATTAACAACATTTAACATATTTAACTTTCCATAGTTATTTTTGACTAATTATTTTCAGAAATAAAGGTTGAATTGAAACGAGCCACATAGAAATATGAAGGTTTTTCAAAGGAAAACATAACAGTGGGGTTATGATGGTTCTGGCTATAATGAGAAGCGTTGAAATCTGCTAATGTGGCTGCTCAGGTTGTATTGTTTACAGGAGTTTCCACGTTTTGCTTTGATTTAATATCAGGTACGGGAGTAACCTGATCATCGGATGCATCCGTAAATAGGTATAACCACTTAATATGATACAGTAGTACAGTATAATAGTAGTACAGCTAATAGCTCCAGCAAAAACAGAAAAAAATTAGGGGTTATTTTTATGGAAAAACCGAACTTCAGGACAGAAATCCTCAGAACCCTCGAAGGAAAAACTCCCGCTCAGATACCGGTCGGCACTTTCACAACCGCGCCTGTGCTCGAACTCATGGACCTGAGCGGAGCAGCCAGACCCGAGGCTGACAGCCAGCCTGAAAAAATGGCATTACTTGCTTTTTCCCAGTATGTAAATGCCTCTTTTGAAACCCTCAGGTATCCCTTTGACATGGTGGTGCTCGTGGAAGCTCTTGGCTGTAGAGTTGATCCGGGTACGAAAGCAAAGACTCCTGCTGTGCTGAATGGTCCAATGGAACTTTCGCCTGTAGTCCCCAAACTCCCTGAAGACCTCCTTGAAAGGGGCAGAATCCCCGCTGTCCTGAAAGCCACGGAAATCCTCCGGGAAAAAGCCGGATCGAACCTACCCTTAATTGTGGGAATGGAAGGTCCGGCTGACCTTGCAAGCTCCCTCTGCGGAATCACTCGCTTCCTTAAATGGACAATCAAAAGGCCCCATATCATAACAAGGCTCATCGATCTTTGCACCGACGCATGTATAATGTATGCCAGGGAATGCCTGAAAAGTGGAGCTGACGTTGTCGTTATTGCAGATGCGGTTTCTTCTCCTGATATGATTTCTCCGGAAGCCTTCAGGACTTTGATAAAACCCGGCATGGCAAGGATTCCTAAAGCTCTCGGGGGAGGTAAAAGCGTGCTCCACATCTGTGGGGCTGCGGATCCTATAATTACAGACATGACAGAGTGCGGGTTTGACGGGCTCAGTCTTGAGGAAGGCATAAAAGACCTGAAAAGCGCTGTTAATACCGCTCATGAAGCCGGCACAGCTGTAATCGGCAGCGTATCAACCTCCAGGACCCTTTTCAGGGGCGGCCCTGAAGATGTGAAAAAGGAGGCTTTCACCTGTATGGAAAGCGGAGTGGACTTCCTTGCTCCGGGTTGCGGGCTTGCACCCGAAACTCCCCTCCGGAATTTGAAAGCCCTGGTGGAAGCAAGGAACGAGTTTTGCGGGAGAAAATGAATTCTCCTTTCTGGCTCAACGAAGAATTTCTGCCATTTTTCTGCCTGCTTCAAACGTTTTCCTCAGAAGTTCTTCATCCCTTGAAACCGCTCCCCTTTCAAAATATCCTGTTACCGGAAACTTTTCCACGATCTCATAGCCCAGGGCTTCAAAGGGCATTCCGAGCGCTCCGAGTGTAAAACCCATTTCTTCGATTTCCAGCTGTTCGCAGACCGAAAAAACAATTGCTTTTCTCCCCTGCCCTGCTAGCCTGCTCGAATAACGCCTGGGGCGGTCGTTCGTGAAATTGTAGTAAGGGTAGAGCCGGTCAATTAAGGCTTTCATCTGGGCAGTTACATTGTAGTTGTAGGTGGGAGAACCGAGGATAAGCCCTTTTGCATCCTCGATCTCGGGATAAAGCAGGCTCATTCCATCATGGAACCTGGTGCAAGTCCCGGTTTTCCGACACCTTTCGCAGCCGATACAGGGCTCGATCGAATAATCCCTTAAAAGGACTTTTCCGGTTTTAGCTCCTGCCGATTCCGCCCCTTTCAAAAAGCTCTCAAGCAGCACGTCAGTATTCCCATTTTTCCGGGGGCTTCCTCCAACTCCAAGAATTTTTAGATCTTTAATCATCTCACCCTGTATTGTATCGGGGATAGAGAATTAAATAGGTTCCGGAAACATGTCCCTGCTTTTTAGTAATAACCCTGAGTGGAAATTCCCCTGATCTTAATATCAGAGCTGAGAAAAAGCGCCCGAGAAAAAGTCCGAAACAATCCAGCAAGTAAAACTTATAGCTGCAGGGCTGTTTCATCCCCACTGGAATGACCCTCGGAGTACTTGAGCATCGGGCTAATTTTTATGTCCAGAGCGTCTTCGGCACTAAAGCATCCATTTCGAATTTTTCTCTTTTCTACAGATGCGGTATATAACATATTGAGTTAAATTTTTCTTTAAAGTTCCTGGCTGATTGAAATAAATTTCTTAAACTTCGGAAGAACCTGCGGCGTGTAACTGTGAATATTTTGTGCTCTTATGATATCGTTTTTCTCGGATTCATTTTATTATCTTGAGTTCATATATTTTTTCACTCTTGTATTTCATATGTTTTTGCGAGCCAGTATCTCAATCCTATAATGTTATATCGATCGAACTAAAGCGTTACTGCTCATGTTATTGTACACTTTTTATTTATTTCAAAAAATCTATCAATAAATTTATATACTGTCATTATGAAATACATTATGAAAATTTAAAATGTGTTCAAAGGTTCAACAGTTGTACTCCAATACTTGTGATTGACTTTTGAGCCACTTCAATTGTTTCAATTTAATATTATAAATTTAAAAGGAGTTTAAAATTGAGTAACGAACTGATTGTGGGTAATAATACTCAGTACCAGGTCCATATAGAGAACCCACATTTCAGGGAGGTATCATCTCAAAATATAACTGTCATTCTTCCAGCTTTTAACGAGGAAGTCTCCATCGGCAGCATAGTCCTTCTTACTAAATTCTATTCTGACAACGTAATCGTAGTCGATGACGGAAGCTCTGACCGCACTGCCGAAATTTCCGGGAAAGCAGGAGCTCACGTGATTGTGCATGAGGCCAATAAAGGCAAGGGAGCAGCCCTCAAAACCGGTTTTGAAGCCGCAGCCAATCTGGGTGCCGATATAATAGTGACAATGGACTCGGACGGTCAGCATAATCCCGCTGAAATTCCCAAACTTGTAACCCCTATTATTGACGGCTACGCTGAAATGGTCAATGGGAGTCGTTACCTTTCCCACAAAGACAAAAACACTCCTATCTACCGCCGTGTCGGCCAGACAATACTTGATACGGCTACAAATATGAACTCCGGTCTCAAGATCACCGATTCACAAAGCGGTTTCCGCGCTTTTGCCGCTTCTACTAAAAACGTGTTCCGCTTCGGTACACAGGGCATGGCAATAGAAAGCGAAATGCTTGCCGATGCAGGCAGGTCCGGACTGCGGATCAAGGAAGTCGAAATCGGGGTAAGGTATGATGTGGACTGTTCAACCATAAGCCCGGTCCAACATGGTTTAGGCGTCCTTGTCATGGTCTTGAAAGATATCGAGTTCAACAAGCCTCTTTATTACTTCACGGTCCCGGGACTATCTCTTGGGGTTGGAGGACTCTACATGGGTGCCCATTTTCTGCAAAACTTCACTATGGGAGGAGGCTTATCTTTCGGGCCTACCATGCTTATGGTTCTGTTTATTGTTATAGGGACCTTCATGGCATTGACAGGGATAATGCTGCATTCGGTGTCGGCAATTATGAGGGAAGCTAAGGTGACTTAAACTGGGAGTTACGAGATTTTTCTCCTATTTATCATTCTGCAGTACTTGATATTATTTTCTTCCTTTAATAGAAGGTCTAAAATGATAGCATGACTGGGGTTTTGATTATTTGATATTGTTTGAGGGAAAAGATGTATGGTAGAGAGAAATTTGCAAGTGTTGTTATTCTCTCATATAACAGCAAGGAAGATCTTATGGAGTGTATTCCCTCTCTAATGTCTCAAACATATCCAGGTTTCGAAATAATTGTAGTAGATAACGCATCTAGGGACGGTAGTGAGGAATTCGTGAGAACTAACTATCCTGAGATAAAGGTAGTTCAGACAGGAAAAAACCTCGGGTATGCAGCAGGGAATAATGCCGGATTTGAGGTCGCGGAAGGAGAATATATAGTAGTTATAAATCCAGATACTGTTGTAGACTCCAACTGGCTTTCCAAGCTAATAAACCCTTTTGACAGTGATCCTGAAATTGCGGCCACGACTTCAAAGATTTTGATATATTCCCAAAATGAAATAATAAACACGTGTGCAAATACAAACCACTATACTGGACTTACCTTCTGCAGGGGCTTCAATAAGCCTTCACGTGAGTTTGATAGCTACCAGGAAGTAGGATCGGTCTCAGGATGTTCATTTGCAATAAGGCGCGATATACTAAAAAATCTTAATGGTTTTGACTCGGATTTTTTCCTTTATCAGGAAGATGCGGATCTTTCCTGGAGAATACGTTTTGCGGGAGGTAGGATAATGTATGTTCCTGAGTCCATAATATATCACAAGTATAAACTGTCAATATCCCCCTGGAAAGAATTTTACCTGGAAAGAAATCGTTACTTAATTTTATTGAAAAACTTTAGTTCAAGAACATTGTTATTATTATTGCCTGCACTCATAGTGACTGAAATTGTTACAATGGGTCATGCTGTTTTAAACGGTCCGAGATACATTTACAGTAAATTGCAGGCTTATTTATGGGTTATAAAAAATATTAAAGAAATTTTGACAAAAAGACACGAAACTATTTGTAAAAAAACAACTACTGACAGAGAGTTTTTTGGATTTTTGGATTGGAAAATCCCTTTTGAACAGGTCATTAAATTCCCTATGATTAGTAAAACAGTTGATATCGTTTTCAACTCTTTTTATGCATTTCATATGAAACTGATAAGCAGAATAGTCTAATCCAAAACAAACAAAACAATATGAATTATTAAATACAGTATCAATTCCATTACTTAAAAATACTGGACTGGTGAAAAAATGAAGATCTGCCTTACCTGCTCGCACGGTGGTCATCTTACTGAAATCCTGCAACTTATGGACGCATTCGAAGGTAATGATATCTTTTTTATAACCTATGAAGGAGCCAGGTCCAGCGAACTCACAAAGAAATATACTATGAAAAATCTGGGTAAAAAGCCTTTAAGATTTCTGCTCAGTGTACCAAAAGTATTTGGCATTCTCCTGTGTGAGAAACCTGATATTATCATTTCAACAGGTTCTGAGATTGCAATCCCTGTTTTTTATGCCGCGAAAGTCCTCCGGATAAAAACCATGTTCATCGAAAGCCTGTGCAGAGTAGAAGAGCCTTCTATTACTGGAAAAATAGTATATCCGATATCCGATGTTTTTTTGGTCCAGTGGAAAGAGTTGCTCTCTAAGTTTGGAAAAAAAGCACAATATTGGGGGAATGTGCTTTGATATTTGTAACAGTTGGTAGCCATTATCAGGGTTTTGATAGGCTAATAAAGAAAATGGATGAAATTGCAGGAAAAACTGATGAAACGGTAATAATGCAAATCGGGTACACAACTTATAAACCTGTAAATGCCGAATACTTCAGTTTCTTAGAAGGCTTTGAAGAAATACTGAGATTGAACCGGGAAGCTCGAGTTGTAGTAAGTCATGCCGGAGCCGGTTCCATCGTTACTGCACTTAAAGAAAAAAATCCTGTAATAGTGGTTCCCAGACTTAAGAGATATAATGAACACATGAATGACCATCAATTGGAAATTGCAAAGGCAATGTCTGAAAATAGAAATGTTACAGTTATTCATGATATTGATTCTCTAGATGATTGTTTAAAGTCTGATTTCTATTTCATTGAAGACTTTGTTGACGATAGGCTTAAGGTCCAGTTAAAAAAATACATTTTATCTTTATCCTAATTTAAAAATGTTTGATGCTTATGAGGATATGCGTTATTACATCTGCAAAATTCCCACCTGAAGAAGGCATTGGAAATTACATCTATAATATGTCCAAAGAATTTATTAAGAAAGGACATGCTGTTACGGTCATTACTCGTGGGAATTTTCAAAAAACAAATTTAGAAAATTATGATGGGATTAAAATATACAGAGTTCCTTTTATCTTCTTATATCCCTTTCATGTACATCTTCATGGAATTTTTGTAAATAAATTTTTTAAGTCTATAGAAGATAATTTTGATGTTATTCATGTACACAGCCCATTGCCTCCTTTAGTTAAATCTCGACTTCCCGTGTTACTTACAATTCATTCTCCAATGAAAAGTGGTGCAAGTGTTTTAAAGATTACAGATTTATTTTCTCTTGCTACAAAGTTTCAAGCAAAGTATATCAGTTATCCTCTTGAAAAAAAATTGATGAAGAATTCCTCGGCGGTTACTGCAGTTTCAAGTACCGTTTCAAAAAATCTAGAGGATTATGGGCTTAAAGCTGAAGATATTAAATTGATTTATAATGGAGTAGATCAAAATATTTTCTTCCCATCTGTCACAAAACCTGAAGAGAAATATATTCTTTATACTGGAAGAATAAGTTATGGAAAAGGTTTAATTGAACTAATTGATTGTGCAAAAGAAGTTTGCAAAATTCGAGAAGATGTTAATTTTATTTTAGCTGGAGATGGCCCTCTTCTTCCTAATTTGAAGAAGAAAATCATATATATGAATCTTCAGAATCGAGTCAAATTTTTAGGACGAGTAAATAGGAACACAATTATAGATCTGTATCAAAATGCAACAATTTTTGCTTTCCCATCTTATTACGAAGGTCTTCCCGGTTCGCTTCTAGAAGCAATGGCTTGCAAGCTTCCTATTGTTGCTACTAAAGTCCCTGGAAATATGGAGCTTATTGAACATAATAGAAATGGTATTTTGATTTCTCCAAAAGATTCATCTGCAATTTCTAAAGCAATTATGGATTTACTTGATGACTCAAGTAAAAGAGAGATACTAGGTAAAAATGCAAGAAAAACAATTGAAGACAAATTTACATGGGATGTCGTCTCAAATAGAATTTTAAGCTATTATAGTTCAGTTTTATAAGGAGTCGGTTTTGGTGAAAGTGTGTATAGTATGCTATGGACTAAGAGAGTATAATATCCGACTTCAACCATGGAGATACATTTCTGAAATTGCAAGTGGAATTTATCAAAAAAATATTGACGTTACAATAATTACCGATGGCTCTTTGGAGAGAGAGATTTTCCAACATATTCCAATAATAAATATCAAAAGGCTCAGGAAATTGCCATTTCAATTTAATAGAGAATTAATTTCTGTAATTCAATCTGAAAAGCCAGATGTAATTTTATGGTCAGTTACAGCTCTTGATTACCTTTATTTGAATATGTTCAAACAAATAAATATACCTATAATTGGAATGTTTACAGGTCCAATTTACAAGCTTTCAGACATAACAAGAATTGGAACTTATGTAATAATCAAGAACATAAAATTTTTGTCAACACATGTTATTTATGCTTCTCTTCCACCTTTTTTTATTCGTAATTTAGTGAACTCTCCATATTGCAATAAGATCTTTGTCATGAGTCGTAAAAATAAAGAAATTATTATAGAAATAGGTGGAAACAGGGAAAAAGTAGTTCACATTCCCGCAGGTATAGATGAATACGAGTTTGAAATGTATGAAGATTACAGTTCAATTATTAGTAGATATCATCTTGATGAGAAATCATTTAATATTCTTTACTTTGGATCTCCTCTTTCTATTAGAGGTATAGATCATCTTATCAAATCAATTTCAAAAGTTAGATCTGTATATCCTTGTGTTAAACTTCTAATCCTCTCTAGGCGTAGAAATAACGAATTAAATAATGAAGAGATTAATCTTCAAAACTTAATTCTAAAGCTTGATATTGAAAAAAACGTTCACATAATTTCCGGCTTTCTAGACAAAGATGAGGTGAAGAAATTTATCGGTTTTTCCGACTTAATAGTCTTACCTTTTAAAATAGTGCCTTCTGACGTGCCGACAAGTGTTCTTGAATCAATGGCTATGGGAAAAGTTGTTGTTTCCACAGATATCGACGGTATACCTGAGTTACTCGAAGATGGGAGAGGTTTTGTTGTCCAACCAAACAAAGAGGAAGATCTTGTGGAAAAAATCTTTTTCTCTATAAAAAATCAAGATATTATAAAAAATATGGGTGAGAAAGCTGCATCTCATATGCAAACACATCCAAAGTGGAGTGAAGTCTCAGAACTTGCTCTATCTGAAGTTACAAAAATCTTTGATAAAAGATCCCAAAGTGAGGTGAATCTGTGAGCCAAAAACCATTGTTCATATGTATCACAGGGATTGATGGAGTGGGAAAAACAACTCATGTCAATTTAATCCTAGAACATTTGCATGAAAAAGGTATCAAGTGCCAATACAAATGGCTTCGTTTTCATCATTTGCTCTCATATCCACTACTTGCTTATTGTAGAATTGCAGGATATACCCGTCTCTCTACTCTGGGAAGCTCACAAAAATGTTCCTATCACGAGTTCTATAATTCCAGACTTATTTCGATAATATATCCCTGGATTTTGCTTTTTGATACTTTTATATTCACAACTATAAAAGTATATGTTCCAATATTTTTTGGAACAAGTGTTGTTTGTGACCGTTTTATATATGATACATTGATAGATGTGGCTGTAGCAACCAAAAATCACGAAATACATAAAAAAGCGGTAGGCAGGTTATTTCTTAAATTGATTCCAAAAAATGCACACTTTATAATGTTAAGTGTTGATAAACTTATTATTTTTTCAAGAAGAGCTGAGTTGAAAGATGACTCAACTTTTGATGAACGTTACGAACTGTATGCAAAATTCTCCAGGTTATTTAGTATTCCTATTATTTATAATGTAAATCGCAATTCAGTTAATTCGACTGTTAAAGATGTAAATACTGCAATTTTGAAAAGGTTGGAGTTATATTATGCATAAATCTAGTATTCACTATAGAATATTAAATTTTAAACTTTTACCACAAGAAATCAGAAAATTAATGTTGATTTTGATGAACTGGGTATTTCAGAGTGTTCTATATATGGACAGGACTGAAAGAACACTAAAAGTCTTAGTAACATTAATTCCAACTTTCATACTATTTTTTTTATTTCAAAATTATTATTCAGAGTTAACTTCAATAATAATTTCATTTTCGATTGCACATACATTAAACTGGATATTTAATGGGCAAATTTTTGTACTATTAAAGAATATTGGATGGGTAAATACTGATAAAGACAAATTTTTTATTTATTCAAGTGCTCTTAAAAGAAGGATCGAAAAAACAAATTTTTTTTATTTAGCAGTAATTTTTGGTAGTTTATCAAGAAACAGACTCACAGACTCATCAGACTTAGATATAAGGATAATACGTAAATCTGGATTAAATAACGCATTGAAATGCTTCTTATTCATTTGGCATGAAAGATTATTAGCACTTATATATAGGTTCCCACTGGACATTTACATACTTGATGACGTCTCAGGTCTCTCAAAAATAAATTCAGAAGAGACACCAATAATATTATATGACCCAGATAACTACATAGTTAAAAATTATACTGAGTATTTTTTCTTCCAAGATATTTTTCATAAAAGTATGGATTTTCCAGAAATTATCATGGTTTATCCATATGATCCTTTACACAAGAACCCGGGTGGAGGAATAAGATATGTTGATAATTTAATTATGGGATTGCTGAAGGAAGGTAAAAAAGTCACACTTTTAGGGGTAAAACTGAGTGACAAAACGATTGATGAGTATCAAAGTTTAGGATTTAAATTTGTACCAATTACTGAAAAATCAGATGCTTCATATCTTTATTTACTATTTCTATTTGTAAAAACACCTTTCTTAAAGTTGCCTATAAATTCAGTTATTCACTCACATCGTTCATACTTTTTACTTCCGTTTATTTTATTTAGGCAAAACAACTTAAAAATTGTTACCCTTCATGGAATTACTTTAGAAATTATAAGGGTATCTTCGTATGCTTACCTTTATCCAATAATTGAACCTGTCTTCCGTTTTATTGAAAGACTATGTTTATCCAATATCGACGTTTATATTGCAGTTAGCAATAATGTAAAGCACTTTTTTGAAAACAGATACCCTTGGATGATGAACAGAATTGAGATTATCCCAACAGGTGTAGATTTGACTACATATAAACCAATGGACAAACATAAAATCAGGAAGCTATATGGATTTGGAGAAGACGACCTTATCGTTATGTTCGTAGGGAGATTAGAAAAAATAAAAAACATTGATTTTTTGATAAGATCTTTCACTATTTTATCTCAACAAGTATCTAATTCTAAATTATTAATTGTAGGAAACGGTGTTGAAGAATCTAATTTAAAAAATATTTCTACTCATTTAGGATCGAAAATATTCTTTATGGGATCTCAACCTTCAGAGAAAATGCCGGAGATATACAATTTAGCTAGTGTACTTGCATTATGCTCAGAATCTGAAGCTAGCCCTAACGTAGTAAAAGAGGCATTAGCCTGTGGAATTCCTGTTGTTTCAACTGATGTAGGAGATGTTTCATCTATAATCTGCAATGACTCTTTAGGGAAAATATCACATAAAGATGAGAACTCTTTTGCTAGAGATCTAATACATATGTGTAAAAGTAAAGGTAAAAACAAGGTATTTTTTGAACATAGAAATCAATTCGTTACTGAAAATTTTGAGATAAAAAAAATGTCCGAAAGTATATCTAAAGTATTAGAGTATTATCTATAATCATTGTTAGATCACTGGGATTCCTTTGTTTGCTTCCATATATATTTTTAGTAAGACTGGCGTTAATTTCATAATGGAGCATAATAATCATGGAAATAGACTTAAAGGCTTTAGATATCAAATTTTCAATAATAGGAATATTTCTATTTAGTATCTTAGCGGTTATAATGAAGTCAAATTTACAACTATTTCTTGTTTCTTTCACTTTAGCTTTATTTTGTACTTTATATCTATATAAGCATGATTCTTTAAGTAATATGGTTACTATATATTCAAGGGATAACCAAGTTCTAATGATTTCTTATTCGTTAGTGTTTTTATTGATCTCATTAAGCTTAATTCTTTTTTCTGTAAGGTCATCTCTATATATGAGGCCCATTGCTTATTTTTTACTTAGTGCATTTTCCATATCTTTAATTTTAGTGAATGTGTTATTCATTCCAAATTCCCATAAATATAATGTGTTAACGCTTTTATCTATTGTTTTTATTAATTTTAGCTTAAGATTGACTCCTCAGCTAATGTACCCAGATCTAGTAGGAATAGATCCTTGGATTCATAGAGAATATACTAATTATTTAATCAATTTTGGCCATATAGAGAGTGGGAATAATTACTCAGGAATGCCTGCATTTCATCTTATTATCGGCATGACTTCTATTGTGACAGCACTTCCCTATAAATCTGCAGCAATTGCGTCAATTACTTTATTACAAGTTATTAGTTTTTCATTAATATATCTTATGGGAAGGTATATTTTAAATTCTAAAATCGGGTTCTTTGGAGCTGTCTTATTGTCTACATCACCGACTTTAATTTCACTTGGATTTTGGATACATCCCACAACATTTGGTTTAATTATTTCTATAATTTTAATATTCTTATTAATTAGAGATAAAAGTAATCAAGTTACAAATGTAATTCTGAGACTAATCCTTGCTTATTCAATAATAATTACTCATATGCAAGTAGGACTTTCAATAACCATTTTATTAGCCACTTTTCTAATTGGAAAATTTATTTATAGCCATATATACTCCATAGAGATTAGCGAAAAAACTGGAACACATTTTTTATTGTTATATCTTATTTTGATGTTTTCTTGGTGGATGTATATCTCAGGCCATTTTTTTCAATTTTTTCACTTAGTGGATACTGCACTACATTTTGACGTATCTCCTTCTAATCAAATAATAACAGTTCCCCATAAGTTTAATTTAAAGGAATATGTTTTAAAACTGGTTCCTTTTTTAGCATACTTTGGACTATCTACTATTGGTTTTTTATATTCTATTTCCAAAAAATCTAATCCAAAATTTTTTGCAATAACTTTGTGTGGTTTTTGTATTTTATTAGTTCCTCTGACATTATCACAAACTGAACTAGGTGGTTTATTGGGAGAACGTTGGCTATATATCTCTCAAATAGCTTTAAGCCTTGCCGCTGGGGCAGGACTGTTTATACTAATTTCTAATCCTTCAAACAAATTGAAACAAACTTTATATTTTCTATTTATACTTATAATAGTTTTATTAAACATATTAAATCCTTCTGCAAATACTGATAATCCAGTAATCTTTGAAAACACAATTTCACCTTCAGCATCCTCTGAAGGAGAGCTAAATTCTGTTTATTTCACTTCATCGTATGTAAACACTTCAATTTACGCTGATTTACTTCTATATAAACCTCTAAATACAAAATTTAAAATGAATTCTTCTAGAATAGAACCTATCATAAACAAAGAAAAACTCCTAGAAACAGACGGATTCTTTCTTATTAAAAAAGAAGGTTTAGATCAGAAAACGGAAGGATTAACAGGACAATTAGATTCTAACTTAATGCTTCTTGATAATAAAAGTTCTGGATTTATACAAATATACGATAATAGTGCAGTTTGTGGGTATATCCATGCAAGAAAATAGAAAAGTTATTGACCTGATAAACTCTTTGAATTGTAATTAAAAATTCATTATTTAAAAACAAGTAACATATATCTAAAAGAAAATTTGCTATTTCAGAGAGGCAGTTTATGAAATATATATCAAATAAGCATCTCATTATAGTTCTTTTTTCGTTGATATTTACAAGTTTAGTCTATAATGTTGCTATCGAATCTGAGAAGCAAATGTTTAGGAATATTTATTATCCGATTATGGGAAACAGTGTTTCCAATGTAGTGATCAACGAATCTGGTATCCCAATGATAGATTATGGGTACTCAAACGAAATCTATGTTGGTAAACAAATTAATCCTGTTCTAATCAGCCAACAAGCTCTTTATTATGAATATGAATACCAAAGAGGGAATGAAAGTTGTAAAAAATTATTTTTGAACAATGCAAACTACTTAGTTGAAAGTGCAGTTCAGTATAATAATTATACACTATGGCAATATAATTTCCCTTGGCCACCATATAATTTGACAAGTCCATGGGTATCTGCAATGGCACAAGGGCAAGGTGTACAGGCATTAATTAAAGCTTATAATATGACTGGTGAGGATAAATATTTAAATTCTGCACGTTTGGCTCTTAATTCGTTTTATATTGATGTTGAGAATGGAGGCGTTACTTATAAAGATCGAAATGGTTGGTGGTATGAAGAATACGTAACTGGTACAGACGTGCAACCAAGAGTTCTTAACGGAATGATCTTCTCATTATTTGGAATCTATGAATACTACAGAATTACAGGGGATGAAGATGCGAAGTTTTTGTTTGATCAGGGGATCATTTCTTTAAAGAATAACTTATACAAGTATGATTCAGGAGATTGGACACATTATGATGCAATAGGTAACAAGGCAGGTATATCTTATAATAAAGTACACATAAACCAGATGTTACAATTGTACGAAATAACAGGTGATTCATTTTTTAAAGAATATTATGAGAAATTCAACAAATATGACCAAAGTCCAATATCTACTTTAAAATCTAAAAAGTTGGATTACATATTATACATATCAAACTTTATTTTTTTGTCTTTAACCCTTGAGATGATATCTAGTCTTAAATTTAAAAAATACGTGCGCAATATTTATAGTCGTCAGATTAAATAATGTGATATACTTCGGCTAGAAAAAAGACCAATTATAAAAGTTTAACGTTTTTAATTTTTATATTTATTATAAATTTATTGTATATCTCATAAAATACGTATATCTATTAGTTTTAAGTGATAATATGAATAAAGTATTAGTATTGTGTTATGATTTCTCTCCAACAGGTGGGACTGGTATTTTAAGAACTTTAAAATTTTGTAAATATTTGCCTCAAAATCAATGGATACCAGTAATAATTCACGCAAAAAATAGAAATATATTAAAATTTTTATCTAATAGTCCCGATATTATGTTCAATTGTAGGAGATATAGTAGTCTCCGATCTAAACTTTTTGAATATATAGGTATCCTTTCTGACCGTTATTTAAAGAGCTATAGATATATATTTTTGCCAGATATACATATATACACTATAATACCGACCTTCTTAAAAGTTCTCAATATAAGTCGGCGTGAACAGATCGATTTATTATATTGTTCATGCTCACCATACAGTTTTGCTATATCAGGAGTTCTTACAAAAAAAATAATTAACAAGCCACTTGTTGTTGATTTACGTGATGCTTGGACACTTAATCCTTATGAATATTACCCAACTATATTACATCGTAAGTTTGATGAGATGCTAGAACGATTTGTTTTTAATAATTGTGATAGTATTATTATGGTTGCAGATGTAATTGAAAATAAATACATAGATAAATATGGGGAAACTGTAAGTAATAAAATTCATACTATACCAAACGGTTTTGATTCTTTAGATCTACAGTTAATCGAACCAGAAAATGATAAATTTATAATAACATACACAGGGAGCTTTTATGGCATCAGAAAACCAGATTCCTTTTTAAAAGGACTTAAAAGATTTGTAGAATCTAATAAGCCAAATGATATTGAAATACATTTTTATGGTAATTCTAGTAGATTAGTAGAGGAACTTGTAAATAAATACAACCTTAGTAGATACGTATTTAGCCATCCATTTATTAAAAATAAAGAAGTCTATTTAATACTAGCCAAGTCACATTTGCTTTTATTTATAGAGCCTTCAAGTGCAACCCCTACTAAATTATTTGAATACCTGTCATCGGACAGACCAATTTTAGCAATAATTCCTGAAGGAGAAGCCTCTAAATTGATAAGAAAATATTCTATTTACTCTTGTACTACTCCAGAAAGTGAAGATAGAATTGCATTTTTTATTGAGAAATATTATAACTCTTGGAAAAATGGTCTTTTTAAGATACACTCTACACGCACGGAATTCATGTCTGAATTTAATCGAGAAAATCTAACTAAGAGGCTTTCAAATATTTTTGATCATTTATGTAATCAGTAAAACAGCAGATCCAACATAACAAAAGAATTAATATGAAAATTCTATCAATAATCGGCGCTCGCCCACAATTCATAAAATGTGCTCCTCTTTTCCGTGCAATTCGCAAAGAGCACGAGGAAATCCTTGTGCACACAGGCCAGCACTATGATCCTGAAATGTCCTACATATTTTTTAATGAATTACAAATCCCTGAACCTGATTACAATCTTGGTGTCGGTTCAAGCATCCACGGCGAACAAACAGGAAAGATGCTTATTGAAATCGAAAAGATCTTTCTCAAAGAGAAACCGGATCTTGTCCTGGTATACGGAGACACTAATTCCACTCTGGCAGGAGCACTTACAGCCTCAAAACTACACCTCAAAGTTGCGCATGTAGAGGCAGGTCTTCGCTCTTATGACAGAACCATGCCAGAGGAAATAAACAGAGTGCTCACAGATCATGTTTCAGACCTTCTTTTTTGTCCCACAGAAACTGCAGTTTTAAACCTTAAAAAAGAAGGGATTACAAGAGGAGTTTATAATGTTGGAGATGTGATGCTGGATTCTTTAAAATATAATATAAAAGTTGCAGAACGAAAAGCTACGACCCTAGAAGATATGGGACTCAGTTCAAAAGAATATTTAGTTGCAACTGTCCATCGGGCTTCAAATACTGACAGCCTCAAGAATCTTTCATCTATAGTTAATGCCTTCTGTGATGTTGATATTCCTATCATATTCCCGGTACACCCAAGAACTGAGAAATACTTGAAACATTATGGACTCTGGGACAAATTATGTGAAAAAGTAAAGGTCATTCCTCCTCTTGGATATCTGGAGATGTTAAAACTCATGCTCACTCAAAGAAGATCCTTACGGACTCCGGAGGGATTCAGAAGGAAGCATACATACTTGAGGTGCCCTGCATAACCATGAGGGAAAATACTGAGTGGATGGAAACTGTAGAGGACGGAGAGAATGCACTTGTTGGTGCGGATTATGAGAAAATCATGGATGCAATTTTAAATTTTGAAGGGGCTAAAGTAAAAGGAAATGTTTTTGGGAATGGGAATGCATGTGTAAATGTTCTTAAAGTTTTAATGACTATTTTTTAAAAATAAAAAAGAACGAAATTTAAATATGGGATTCTGTACAATTGCAACAAATCTACTTTTTGTCATTATTTTTTTAAAAATGTGATAGAATGACATATGATAAATTTATAAAAGAGGTAGGAATTATAGGAATCACACAGGTTTTAATCTAACTAGGAGTTCTGCAGTTAGGTCTTAGAATATCGTTTTTAATGACTTGAGACTTTGCCAATTTCACTATTACTACTTTAAAATCAAATTAAAAGCATCAAATCCCTTTTATAAGTATCATTGGTATAATCAGCAGCTAATTCATAGCTTTTGCCTGTTTTCAGGGTCTTTATTAGTTCTTGAAGGATAATCTTTTCATTCGATTTGATCAGTTCTCCATGTTTAGTTTTTTAAGATGGTATCGTAGAGATGTTTCGCAAGCAACATTCTGATACTGTGTTGCAACAGAATGAACAGAATTCCTGTTGACTGACATACTCAAAACGGTACGAAAAACATCTTCACTTGTAAGAGAACCGTTGATCTTGATTGTCACATGGTCAGTGAGAAGTCTTAATACGGTATCAATACATCCTTTTGCTTTTAATTCAAGTTTAGGATTATTTCCGGGCTTATATGATAAAAGAGACATAGGAGGGGCATTTTAATCATATATAAGGGTATTGGAAAACCGTTTTTATGAGGAAATGAAAATTAGCGAAGTACTGGGGCTATTTAAAAGTCCTCAACCAATTAAAGATATTTCAAAACTATAGAAGTTAAAGATAAAGTCGGGAATTAAATGTAAAGTCAAGATATTGATGTGAAGTGTTCGAATAAAAGTAGAAACTGACAAGGGCAATTTATTCTGCAAACTCTTTTTTTCAGCAATTTCGGAAAAGGCCGCCCGCTTTGCGGATGGTGAGGCCCCCCTGTTATCAATACGAGGAAGGAAACTACCAGATTTGAATCAGCAGTAAACCCTCTTACAAAAATCAGATTCATTTCAAACAATATTTCAAGCAATATGACAGGAATCCTCCTGAGCCGGAAAATGAACTCCATATTTTGTAGAAGCGGGATGGAAATTAAAGTCAGGACCCATGAATCTTATTAAATCTCAGAATAGTATATATTATAAAACTCCAGATATTTATCTGGATAATTAACAGGTTTACTAAACTGGTTTTAAATCCGATACAAATTCTGATAATTACATTGATTCCGGTAATACCGTTAATTCCGGCAATATGGCAATACCGACAATTCCGGTAACACCGGCAATATCTATATTCGTGGATATGAGGCAAAAAAATGGCAAAAATGGCAAAAACGCTCAAAACCCTTGAAAAAGCCGCAGAGGAGAGTACCGGTAAAGGCAGGGTCTTTTTCGATATGGGCAAATATGAAGAAGCCCTGCAGGCTTACGGGGAAGCCGCCGAGACTTGGAAAGAAATGGCAGACCTCCTTTTTGAAAATGGGAAAGAGGAGAGTGGAAACATCTTCCTGGGAAAGGTCTTCGAAGCAGAGTCCCGCTGCGGGATGGCTTTTTTCAAGCTTGGAAAGTACGAAGAAGCCCTGGAAGTCGTTGACAAAGCCCTGGAACTAAAACCCGAAAGCTCCACAGAGTGGTCCAACCGGGGTTTTGTGCTTTCGGCGATGGGCAGGAATGAAGAGGCACTTGAAGCCTTTGATAAAGCCCTTTCCCTGGACCCCGAATCCCCCAAAATCATGACCAACAAAGGGGTTGTCTATTTCAGGATGGGGCTCCTCGAAAAAGCCCTGGAAACCTTTGACAAAGCCCTTGAAGCCGAACCCAAAAAGGCATCTGACTGGGCATGCAAACTTCCCAGATTCAGCTTCTTTTCCCGAAACAAAGCTCCCATCATGAGACCTGATAATGCTGAGGTCTGGCACTGGAAAGGCAACGTGTTTATGGAACTGGGAGAAAAAGAAAAAGCCCTGAATTCCTACAAAATGGCTCTGGAAAGCGACCCTGACCACCTGAACTCCCTCCTGTGCGGAGGAGCCCTGCTCTGTGAATTTTCAGAATACAAAGAGGCTTTCAAGTGCTATGTGAGAGCCCTTAAACTAAGCCCCGGAATCGAAGCTGCAAAACAGGGGAAAGAACTCTGCGAAGAAAAGATTAACCAATGAATGTGTATCAATCTAACGGAAGGAAGAAGGAAGAAACTTAAAATGTTTATAGTTGCAGAGGCTGTTCGGATACAAAAGGTTAAAAGACTTTAAGCATAAGTTTGCGTCAGGGGTTAAAAATGGAAGATACACTTCTCACTATTTTTCGGTTGAGCCTATTCGAAACCCTCTGCGTTACAGGCGCTCTTATCCTCACTGGCATGATTCTCGGAGTACTTGAGCATCGGGCTAATTTTTATGTCCAGAGTGTTTTCGGCATGAAAGGAATTATGGCGACAGCCTGGATAGGCACCCCGATCCACGAATCCGGCCACCTGCTTATGTGTTATCTCTTCAAGCACAAAGTAAACGAATTCAAGCTTTTTACCCTGAGGCCTAAAGACGGAGTTCTTGGCTACGTCAACCACAGCTGGAACCAGAAAAGCCTTTACCAGAACATAGGGAACTTTTTCATAGGCATGGGCCCCATATTCAGCGGAACCTTCGCCCTGATCCTCGGGATGTCTCTCTTCCTGCCTGATTCTTTTGCCACCTTTTCAAACTATCTGGCCCTTGATGCCGGGCAGCCTGACTCTCAGACGTTAGCTAGTATTTTAGTGCTGACAGCCCAGCTTTTTAAAAGCCTTTTTTCGGCAGAAAACCTGACTTCAGCCGGTTTCTGGGTCTATTTGGCTTTTGCAATAGCGATTTCCTCTCACATAGCCCTGAGCAAAGAAGACCTCAAAGGAGCAGCAAGGGGTCTGTTTACAATTTTCTTTTTCATTTTACTGGCCAATACATTTGCCCTGCTTCTCAATGCTGACTTTTCCGACTTTTTTAATGAAATCCTTACCTTAAACGTCTACATGCTGGCGTTTGCAATGGTTTCGGTTGTGTTTTCTTCAATCAGGCTGCTTTTAAGTGGTTTTGCTTATGCGCTTGTGTCCAGAATCAGGTGATGTGAAGCATATTTTCTTCCAATGATTTTCCTATGATTTCCTACTATCCCCACTGATTCCCCTAATACTCTCTTTACTATCTTCTCATGTTCAATGTATAAACCGATCAAATGTAAAATTATAGTCCAAATATACCAGAAAATAGAAATACAAAAGAAAATAAAAAAGAAAGTGTAAAAAAAGAAGAAGATTTTCCTGAACAGCAAGGGGGGATATTGTGACAGGTCGAAAAACACACATGACAGCAGGAGTTTTAGTCTCCTTTATCCTGATCTGGTATATGGTTCCGAAAGGTCTTGTTCTCAGCTCAGTGCTTCTTCCGATAGCTTTAGTGTCCTCTGCCCTTGGAGCCGTGCTGCCTGACCTGATCGAGCCTCCCAGAAACCGGCGCCATCGAAAGTTTTTCCATTCGCTTCTTTGCCTCGCACTTTTACTGCTGTATCTTAATCAGACCTGTTTAAGTCTGCTAACTGCCGGGACGGTAGATGAAGTTACGATCGGAATCTTTTTTGCAGGGGCCGGGTATGCTTCGCATCTGGTGCTTGATGCGCTTACGCCTGCGGGGCTACCGGTCGTTGGGTTGTAAGTGATTTTGAATTAGTTTTGACCCTGACAACCGTATTCACTATACAGAACCTTTCTTTTCCCGCTCGACGCAGGAGAGCGGTCGTCTCAAAAAATTGAAGAAACAAAAATGAGAGTGAAAATAGCCGAATTCCCTGCAGGATGTAAATCTATCCTGATATAAATAGAACTTAAACTTTCTAAAAATACTGGTTTTCAAATCATTCTTTAGTCTCAATTTTCTTTCTGTGTTTTGGGTAGGGCCGCCAGACAAGCTGGCGGAGGCCCTCTTATATCTCTCTGAATTATAAAACTATTTCCGGATTTAATATACCGCTAATCAAATCCAGCTACCTATGATGACTCAAAAATTTTGGAAATTTTCTCCAATAAGGCAACAGGAAGATTACTGTTAAGCTTCAATCTCTCCAATAATTAACAGTAAACTATAATCTTGGTTTTACTGTTAAATTTTAGCCTTTACAGTACTTTACAGTAAATTCAATAACATGAGACCCACTGTTAAATTTCCAAGTTTACAGTACTTTACAGTAAACTCCTCATTGAAGGCTTTAACAATTTAAGAGAAAAGCAGATTAAAAACCACTTTCTTTCCCGGTCATCTTTTCAATCTCAATCTTAATCACGCACAGCCTGTTAACCTTCCACTCCTCAAACTCAAAAGGCCCCTTTTTTCCGTAATGTTCGGAAAGCACGGTAAGTCCCTCGACTTTTTCATTGTAATCCTCCAGAAACTTTGCCTGACCGTGTCCGATAACGCTCCTGTAGCGGACGTTATAATTGCAGGGGTCATCAGCGGTGATGAGCTCGGTTTCGACAGCTGCTTCAAAACAGACCCTGGGGTTCTTTTTAAGGATCTCTATTTTCCTGCCTTTTTGGGAGCTGTGGAGGTAGATAGCGTTTTCCTTATAGCCGAAGGACATGGGGACTATGTATGGGGTTTCGGTATCGGAAAGGGCGAGACGGAGGAACCTGGCGGTTGAAAGGATGGCTTCGATTTGCTGGGGGTCATTGATGAGTTTCTGGCTTCCCATACTATTCACCTGAAAGAGATAGTTTGTGAAAAATCCTATAAAATTTACTAAACTGATAACTCTTCATTTTTATTTAAAATATTACATGTAAAACAATGTCAGATAAGATGAAACTATATCCTCTTCAAATTTCAGTGACAAAGAAATGCGCAGGAAATTGGATTATCTTTTCCGCTTAATAGATATAAAATTACTAAGAGCGTGTCTTAAAATTCAACTTGATCTCACAACGGAATTTAAAAGGATGAGATTTTTGTTTCTTTGACAGTTTTCATAGTTTTTTATTATCTTGTGCATCTAATCAGCTATTTTGTTTCTAAATCTGTTTCTCATAAATACAATTATTATATTTTAATATAATATCTAACTAAATAAATAAATGAATAAATATTAATCACAATAATAGTCGTTCGAGCTATTTAGCTACGACTCTTTAATTGAAGAGGTCTGCTTATACTCTTTAGCAAAAACCTGGTCTCTTCTCCTAATTTGAATTTTGTGGGGATACGTCTATGAAAATAGATAATAAGAGTTTGAATATAAGAAAAGCAGCATTTTTTCTAAGCGTTGATGGTTTGGTAATATTAATAGCTATAGGAATGCCTGCAGGCGCCAGTGAGGTCGAAGTTAAAAGTGTAGTTCCTGAGAATAACACAACTATGTTATTACAGGTGCCTGATGTGCGCCAATCCGCCAACTACTCGTGTGGAACTTCATGCTTTCAGGCTGTAGTAAGCTACTGGGAGGTAAAGATATGGGAGAAGGCCAGTTTATTGAGCTCGTCAACACTACTCTCGGAAAGACTGACCGCAAGGGCACCACCCCCAGCGGCATCGTAGAAGGGGTAGAAAAAATGGGGCTTAGAGCCGAGATTAGGGAGAACCTGACACTGGACGATTTGAGAGACTCCATTAATAAAGGCATTCCGGTAATAGTTAGACTCCAGGCCTGGAAGAATGCGGATCAATCCTGGGAAATGGATGCGAGCAGTCACTACATGGTAGTCATAGACATAGACAGCAAAAATGTGTACTTTGAAGACCCATGGATACTTGGCAACAGAGGGTATATTCCACATGATGAGTTCATAGAACGCTGGCATACTTTCAGTTATGCATCTCCTACAGCTGCTGAAAAAACAAAAATGATTCATATGGGAATCTTTATCATTGAGACAAGCCTGCACAAAATCCCTATTTCATACATGTGGACTAAATCCAGGTACCAATATGCTTGAATGTGTCCGGAATTGAGAATGTCCAGAATTGAGAAATCCAAGATCATGTCTTAAAATTAAATTTGAGTCTGCATTTGGGACGGAACTTACACACTTGAACTGAAGAATGGTATCATTAAGCCGTTAAACCGACATTCTGCAGATGTACATAAATGTGTAATTTATTTGCCTATTTGCTCAATTTTATTCGTTTAAAGCAAGATGAGCTTTTAAGTTACTGCCCTGCTGAGAAAATAGGTGGTATTGTTGTGTATATCTGAGGAAAGTCAAATTAATAATTCTTCTGCAACTGTTTTTTTGATTCCGTGCCCCCAACGATCCGTGGTTGAATTGGCAGAAAAACCCATGACAACCCTTAAGTATAATATTCTCCCTTTTTTTCGGTAATGTTAAGTTCTACCACAAACCACACGGAGTTCAATTTACCTGTATCCGTAGTAGTTGTAGTAGTGGTAGTACTCGCTTGAGCAAGAAAAAGAAAACATTCTGGCTCAAGTGTGCTGTTTTTGCTTATTATACTGAATAGTGCGTCCTGTGCCAGTTTTGTTTCTTTCCGGGAGTTTTAAGATGAAAGAAATGAGCGGAGCAGAAGTCCTGATTAAGTGTCTGGAGGACCTTGGTGTCAAACACATTTTTGGCTATACCGGAGCAGCAATACTTCCGGTATTCCACGCCCTCAGGCATAGTGATATTGAGATCATAGTTAATTCCAATGAGCAATCGGCAACATTCAGCGCAGCAGGTTATTCACGGTCAAGCAACAGGGTAGGTGTAGCCATAGTCACGTCCAGACCTGCCATAACTAACACGCTCACCAGCGTTGCCGATGCTTATGGGGACAGCATACCCCTGCTTGTATTTGCAGGACAGGTCCCTGAGCATAAGATAGGCACCGATTCCTTCCAGCATATTAACGTCAAAGGTATTTTCAGGGATGCGGCCAAAAAAGTCATCCAGCTCTCCAATGCTGATGACATGGAAACCATAATCAAGGATGCCTATTACTTTGCAAAATCAGGAAAACCCGGGCCTGTAGTCATAGATTTCCCTCTCGACAAACAGCTGAAAAACCATGAGTATCATTGTATGGACATTATAAGGTTCGAGGGAAGTTATCACGATGATAAACACCTGTCTGAAGAACAATGCAAAGCCTTTTTTAAACTGTTGCTCAACTCCAGAAGGCCTCTGCTCTATCTCGGAGGCGGTCTTAACTCGGAGTCAGGAAGTCAGGCCGTCAGGGAATTCAATGAGCTTTTCGGAATACCCTCTGTCAATACACTCATGGCAAAAGGTGTCGTTGACGAAAGGGATGACCTGAACTTGGGAATGCTGGGAATGTTCGGTACACCGTATGCCAACATGCTCATACAGGAGAACGACTTCTTCTTTGCTATCGGGGTAAGATGGGATGATCGGGTTGCGGAAAAGGTCGGGTTTGCAATAGGTACCGACATAGCTTACATTGATATCAATCCCAGGAAAATGCACCAGATAAAAATCGAGCGTAATCCGAAATTTACATTCATAGGAGATGCTGCCACAGCGCTTCGCGACCTGCTGAACTATGCCAGGAAACATAATATCTGTCTGGATATCCGGGAATGGCAGATGCGTGCAAGAGACCTGAAAAGGTCGTGGCCTCTGAATTACAAAAGGACATCCGAATACATACAGGCTGCCGAAGTCATTTCAATGCTTGCAAACCACGTTGACGAAAACACAAAGATAACCACTGGTGTAGGCAACCACCAGATGCTCGCAGCACAGTACCTGCCAATGAACTGCCCAAAATCTTTCATGACTTCCGGCTCCTTCGGAACTATGGGCTTTTCCATGCCTACAGCAATCGGTGTTCATTATGCTAACCCGCATTCGAAAGTCATAGCAATCGATGGTGACGGCAGTCTGAGGATGAATCTGGGAGAACTGCATACCATCGCATCGCTGGACCTTCCAATCAAGATACTCATGCTGAACAACAGAAGCGATGGTATGGTCCAGAACCTGCAGGACGCAGCTTATGAAGGAATACGCATAGGAACACAAAGACCAAAAGATGTGAACTTTGCAGAGATTGCAAGGTCATTTGGCTTAAGTTATGCAGAGAGGGTAAGTAGCAGAAACGATTTGAAAGAGAAAATGGAAGCATTTATGAATGCAGACGGGCCCTGCTTTCTGGAAGCCTGCACGGACAGAGAAGAGGTTCTGTATCCGAAGGTTCCTGCAGAGGGCTCTTATAAAGATATGATTCTGGGCCCTTACATAAAATCGACTTCACTGTCTTAATAACCATGTTCTGGAACCGCGGAGGGACCTAAAGCAGAATTTCAATCCTGTAATTTAGGAAATACGGGCAACGGAACTCTAAGCTTTCCGAATCTTAAATGACCTTTCTTCGTTTCATTTTATCTCACATGCAAAACGTTCTCATATAAAATGAAACGTTTTTTATAGGTTACAGCCCTTAAAATCTCAGTGGAGCAATAAAATGGACATAAAAAAAATTATCTGTGCGGCTATATCCATTCTCATTTCCTTATTGATTTTGATCATTATTTTTAAGTATACTCCAAACCCGTTCACGTAAAAAGGCAGGTATACTTCTTCGCGTTTTCCATTTTAATCTATTAGCTTTGCGGGAAAATCACTGCATTTTTACTTAGTTTCCCTGATTTCAGATTTTATAATTTTCAATTTCCCTGATTTCTTATTTTATAATTCTCAGTTTTCCTGGTTTCAGATTTTATGTTTCAGATTTTATATTTTTCAGTTACCTTGCCTTGCGTTTTGTTAGTCTCAGCTTCCCTTGTCTCACATTTTATCAGTTTTACTCTCCCGCCAGCGCCCTCATAATCCTGCTCCATCTCCACGGTATATGTGTAATCCGAGATTTCCGCAAGCCCGCCGACTCCGCTTCCTCCAACAATCAGAGAATAGACCTTTGCGTTATACTTCTTTTTTGCCTCTTCCCAGCGGGCAAGGACCAGCTCGTCAGAGATTTCGGACTTCCCGTCGGTAATGAAAAGCAGGTCTGCACCCTGAAAGTCCTTTTCCTTGAGGGATTTGAGGCCTGAAGCAAGCGCGGTATTGAAATCCGTCCCGCCGCCGAAGGTATAGAGCAGAAAGTTCAGGAACCTTTCAGACATCCTTTTCCTGCGGCTGAGTTCTATTTCCAGGTGCTGGCTGACGGAGGCAAAAAGAATTACTTTCATGTCCCGCTGCTGGGCGAGCATCAGCTTTGCCATGGCAAGTACGGCAGACTTGGCAAGAGTCTGGGGAGTCCCGTGCATGGAACCCGAGGTATCGACCAGCACAATCATGGGTCCTCGCGGTTTTATCCTGGGGGGACCTGTATAGTGTTTACCGAGTAGCTGGTAGCTCAGGAGTTTTCCTTCAAGCATATCCGCATAGAACTTCCGCTTCAGAGCCGGGTTGAGGAGCTTTGCGACTTCCATGGGCAGGAGATTATTTATCGAGTCCGAAAAGCGCACGGTCTGAATTCTGTTTTTCCCGAAAGGAGAATAGCGTATCCGGTCGGAAGGTGGGTCAAATTCCCGCCTGCCTATAAAGTTCACGATTCTTCTCAGGTCAGGGTTTTTTTCAAAAAAAGCCGAGTAATTTTTCAGCATCTTAAACTGGACATAAAAAGGCTCTTTTTTAAGCTCCTTTACGGAATAACTCCAGCTCCTTCCGGGGAAAAGAAGGGCAAGAGTATCGAAAAGGTCCAGGTTTTCTTCCATTTCGGAGATAAACTCCTGTATTCTGGAGTAGAGTCCTTCCAGCATCCCGTCAAGAAAATCCTGGCACCCATCCTTTTGCATGAAATTGAGGACAGCTTCATAAATGTCGGACTTTCCGGAAACCTGCTCAGATCGCTGAACATTCAGGGCTGCCGAATCCTCGTGATTCCCGCCTGCCCAGAGGAGAAGGGTTTGTTTAAGGATTTGTTCAAACTCTCTGAGGATGGCTTCGGTTTCGGCATCAAGCTCCGTGAATAAGTCTTTTTTCGATTCCGAGCCCCTATCTCTGGCTGCTGAAATGCGTTCCATCAGGGTATAGATCAGAGGCAGAAGCAGTTTCAGGCATGCGATTCCTGCTCCTCTGCTTCTTTTTGCAATCTTCTGAAGCCCTGGCCACGGCCTTGAATTTCTAAGGGTAAGAAAGATCGGGTAAAATGCCCCGAAAATTCCTATGAACCTTTCAGCATCTTTTATCTCATACGGCTGCTCGAAAAGGATTTCAAGGGTTATCACTTCGGCTATTTTCTCACGCAGAGGGCGGGGAATCGTGTGGGGGTAAGCAATGGTGCTTCTCAGTTCTCCTTCCAGTAGGGAAGCCGTCTGTTTCTGGACGGAGAGGGCCTCGTGCCAGAGCCTGTTTCTGGAAAAAAAAGAGTATGACTCGGAAGAGACTCTGTCAGGGTTGGTCAGAAAACCGGTCGAATCTTCCGTATCAACACCTCATTTGCTCATCTGAGCTTGAACCTGGATCCGATCCCTTTCATAAAACCGCCTGCACTGTTACCCGAATCGGGTACCTGAACATTTGCTCCAATTTTTGAGGTATGGGAATCGGAAGGATCGGTGTATCCTGATTTTGCAGCCCTGAACTCTTCAGACCTGGATTTTTTGTGCTGCAAACCTAGCAGGGTTTCGATTTCACCTATCAGGGCTTCGGTTCCGGAAAGCTGTGTGCTTCCTGCGTCATGCAGGAGCAGGGCTTCGTTTCTGTCAGGGGTTGAAAGCCAGATATTTGCATCCATCAGGTTTCTAAGCAGTTCCTTTTCTTCCTCAAGCCGCTGTTTTACTCGATTTACTCTGCCAACCAGGGTTTCGAATTCTTTTTCAAAAACCTCTCTCTGGCCTTGAGACAGGGTATTTTTCTTTCCTGAACGTTCGTGGAGATAATCGATTTCCCTTACAAGGTTCTTATAAGGATGGATCCTCGAGTTTCCCTCCTGCTTCAGCTTGTAGCTGTGGTTCGGGCAGGCAGTATGATGGAGCTCCAGTTTCTCTCTAAGCTGGAATTCTTCTCCGCAGCTGTCGCAGATTACTCCAACGGGAAGCTCGTTTTTCAGGTCAATATTAAGGGCTGTCTTCAGGTCTTCTGCGTCCAGGCGGAGTTTTTCGGTATTCACCCCGCCGGAAACAACGAGTTTAAAGACTGTTTTTCTGATGGTTTCCCGCTCTTCAGGCAGGTTCCAGAGCATGTGCTGGAGCAAAAGGATCATTGTCCTGTCAACAGCCGGACAGCCGCTGCTGCAGGCTGCAACCTTCAGGACCTGCACAATTCTTTTCCAGCGCCGGTCCGAAATTTCAATTTCCTGGAGCTGGAGGTTTTTCCGGAGTTCCGTGATTATTACCTCAACATCAGGATCGACAGGCAGGGAGTTTGAGCTCTTGCGGAGCTTTTCGATTTCTGAGACCTGAATGCTTGCAGCAGGCTTAAAGTCGTCAGGTTCCCTGAAAAGGAGGTTTTTGAAGTTTTCATCGTCCTGAATATATGAGAGCCTGTACCTGAACAGGAAACGGTCATAAAGCGCTTCCAGGCTTTCGTCCTCCTCGGGAAGCTCGTTAGATGCCCCGAATACCGAGAGCAGAGGGACATCAGCTATCTCTCTTCCGTTATGGTATTTTCTCTCGTTCAGTATGGTGAGAAGGCTGTTGAGGATGGCACTGCTTGCCTTAAAGATCTCGTCAAGCAAAGCAACATGGGCTGTCGGGAGGCAGCCGTTGATGTTTCTCCTGAACTCGTCTGCTTCAAGGGCTTTTAAAGAAAGAGGCCCGAAGATCTCTTCAGGGGTTGAAAAGCTTGTTAAAAGGTAATTAAAAAAGTTCCCGCCCTCAATTGTCTGGCAGATGCCTCTGGCAAGCTGGGTCTTAGCCGTGCCGGGGGGGCCCAGAAAGAGCAGGTTTTCGCCTGAAAGGACAGCAAGGAGGGAACCGTTTATTTCGGCTTCGCGTTCTTTGAAGTAGTTCGTAAATTCCGATTTTACCTCGAGAAGAGTTTCTTTCAGGTTCAAGCCTCCCGGTTTTGCAATAGTTATGAGATATTTCCGGTTATGAGATTATTTAAGTTACAAGATGGTTTAAGTTATGAGACAGTTCCGGGATAAAAGAGTTTTTCTAATGCTGCTTTCGGTCTGTTTCCTAAGTTTTTAGCCTGATTCTATTTTAAGTCTTGTAATTATGTTTTGTCCCGGTCTTTCACAAAGCTGACCCGACGTTGTTTCACAAGTTCAAAGGCTGTGTGAAAGGAAAAAATTAAGGCATTGGTAGTTAATTATAGTTATATATTATGAAAACCTATATTTCTGCATGAACTGCCCAAGATGCAAAAGTTCCAATCACACAAAAAACGGTATAGTTTGTGGACGTCAACGCTACAAATGCCACGATTGTGGATATAACTATTCAGTCGAGCTAAAATCAACTGCTAGTTCTCCTCTAGTTAAGAGACAGGCTTTGCAACTTTATCTTGAGGGATTAGGATTTCGCTCAATAGGACGATTTTTAGGGGTAAGTCATGTTTCTGTCCAAAAATGGATAAAGAAATTTGGTCAGGAGATAGAGGAGCTAAAAAGCGAAAATGAGATATCTATTGTTGAACTGGATGAGATGCACACTTACATCGGTAACAAAAAAAATATTGCTGGATCTGGATTGCTGTTGATAGAGTTGGGAAAAAGTTCATCAACTGCTCTTTTGGTAGCAGAGGAACGAAAACTGGACAACTACTCTGGGAAAAATTAAAGAAGAAAGAGATTGGAGAAGTGATGACTGATCACTGGAGGGCATATGCAGAGTTTATTCCTGAAACCATTCATACTCAATCCAAAGCAGAAACGTATACAGTTGAAGGATATAATGGCATATTGAGGCACTTTCTGGCAAGGTTGAGACGAAAGACAAAGTGTTATACGAAGAGTCTTGAAATGCTAAAGTACTCTGTTCTTCTATTGATGAAACACAGAAATAAAGAGTTACCTCTATTTAATTAACAATACCAAAAATTTCATCCCGCAGTTCTCGGTCACCTGAAATCCGTGTACATCCGCATCTGGAAGTTTCCCTGTTCGATCTTTTTTCTGATGATTCCTTTTGCAATTCCCACATAGATTTCCCTGATCTGGGGAATTAACATGGAAAAGCCTATGGCATCGGTCAGAAAACCAGGGGTCAGGAGAGCAAAACCCCCGATCAGGACAAAAAGCCCGTGCAGGAGTTCGTTTCCCGGCATATACCCTTGTCTTGTTGCATCCTGGATCTGGCGGAATACCCGAAAGCCCTGAATTTTGGTCAGGTAAGCCCCAAGGCTTGCAGTAATCAAAATAACAAGCACGGTGTTAAAAGCTCCGATTATACCGCCTATCTTGACCAGGAGGTAAATCTCCACAAGGGGAATAATCAGAAAAAGGGAAAAGAGTTTGAGAAACATGGTGGTCAGTTTCAGAGATCCTTAAATGGTTATTAAGCGGTTATTTGTTTTTTTCAGTACTGAGCATTTCATTTTTAATTTCTAAGCAATAAGGAGAGTATAGTTCTCATATATTGTTTTTTTGGAACTCCAATTGTTTTTGGAGCTTAATCCTGTAAGCTTCGAGATTTTTTGATCCGCAATGTAACTTGCAATATAACCTGCAATGCAACTTACAATGTAACCTGAATATAAAGTGAATTCTATCTCTAGTTTAATACGAAACAGTAATTTTTCAATGTTTGATTTATGCTTTATTCGAAATTTTTTAAATACCTTTTCCTCGGGAGAATACTATCATTTGATATGCTTTTCTTTTCCATTCGTATTTTTATTTATTTCTTTTTCAATTTTTCAATTTTGTTTATCGTAGTACTTTTTATGTTTTTATATATCTTGATGTATTTTTATATTTTCCTCTGTCCTGCATCCTTGTTTTTTATCATGCGAAATCTATTTTTTTAGGAAAACGCTGTCGTTCAATGCAATTAGCTGTTTTATTTTGGGTTACAAAGGGATAAGATGTTATATGATTATTGTAATATTATACTGGCTCTCATATACACTATTAAAACACTAATATTATGTCAAATAGTCTTACGCACTACTCACTCACTAATATATTCAATTAATTGTATAACTATACTCCGGATGTTACACTGACAACCCCCCTAAATCAATTAACACTCAGTTTTCTGAGGTGCCGGATAATGGACTTTGAAGCAATTGACGATTTCGTATACGAAGTAATTGGAATAATCGGATCCGATCAGAAGAATCTCCCCTATGCAGTCGATTTTGCTCTGGAAAGCTCAAAAGAGAAAGTTTTTTCCCCAAAACTCTTACTTGACCTCTCCAGGGCACGCAGGCAGCAAAAAATGCATTTGGAAGAATACGTTTTAGCAAAGGCTTGCTTAATGCAGGCTTCCGGGAAGCTCCGTGAAGATTCCTGCTATGCGCTTGGCACTGCAGCACATGTACTTGGCTTTTCCCCTGAAGCCGAAGCAAGATACTGTGAAGTTCTGAGCGAAAATCCCGGAAATGCCGATGTAAGATGCGCTTACGCTGAACTTCTTTTAGAGCTCGGAAGGATTCAGGATGCAGAAAATGAGTATAAAACCGTACTTGAAGCCTCTCCTGAAAATGTGAAAGCAAACGCAGGGTACGCTTACCTCCTTACCGAATACGGGTATGGGACTGAAGCAGAAGAGTGTTACTTAAGAGCCCTTGCCGGTAACCCGGACTATGTCCCTGCCAGGGGTGGGTATGCAAACCTGCTCTTTGAGCTTGGAAGGCTCAGAGACGCCGAAAAAGAGTACAGGCTTGCCATGAAGCTTGACCCCGAAGACCCCAGCCTCCACCACAACTTCGGTGTTTTACTCTCTTTCCTCGGGCGCTCTTCGGAAGCCGAGGTCGAGTATAGGAAGGTTCTTTCCCTTAACCCCAGGCACAGGAGAACTCTTTTCAACTATGGGAATCTCCTCGCAAGGGAAGGCAGAGTCTCGGAAGCTGAAGAACAATATATGGAAGCCCTTGCCCTTGACCAGAACGATGCAAAAGTCCATTCCAATTATGCAAATCTTCTGTCCCGTTTCGGAAGAAGGTACGAGGCTGAACTGGAATACAAAAAAGCTCTCAGTCTTGATCCTGAAAGTGCTGAAGGACATTACAGCTACGGCAACCTTCTCTCGGAAATGGAGCGCTTCCCCGAAGCAGAGGACGAATACAAAAAAGCCCTTGATCTCAACCCTTATTATCCCCCTCTCCACTACAACTACGGTCTGCTCATGAGAAAAATGAGGCGCTTTGACGAGGCCAAGGTGCAGTATACAAAAGCAATGCAGCTTGACCCGGATATTGGAAGCAAAATGACCGAGACCTGGATAATCCTTGACTAAGGGCAGTCAAGAAAATGTTTCAACTTAACAGGATATTTTTATGAAGAAGACCTTACAACTTCTTCTCTTATTATCCAGATAATAAACAAATAACAATCCGGCATATATAAGACTCCAGTTTGAAGTAGTGACTCAGCTGGAGCAATTTTTCTTTTTCCCAACTTTTTTGCTTTAATCATGTTGTGTCTTTCCCTTTTCTTGCTGAAATTCTTTCCTGGCCGAAATCTCTGTCTTACCGGTCCCGGTTTATAAAGGTAATAATTTTTATTTCTCCTTTCTCGATAACGGCGAAAGCAGCAGCATTTCCGAGCCCCACATAATCCGGACAGGAAAATAGGGAAAGCAGTTTACCGTCGAACCACCATTCATATCCGGTCCTGAGAGCAGTGTGTCCTCTTACAATCCTTTTCAAATCATTTGTTTCCAAAAAGCCGTCAACAATATCCGGCCCGAATTCTTTTACAGTAGAACCTCTTGATGAAGAGCTCATCCCCGGACGTTTTGAGGGGTCATTCCATAGATAGGGAAAAGCCCCTTCTTTTGTAATGGTATCGATACTTTCTATACCATTGATCCCCCCGTGCACGCAGAAGATCTGTCCCGAGATCACCGCTGCTACCGGCAGCCTGTCGTATGTCCTGCTGATATTCAGGAGAACCCCCTGGTCAAAGTCAATTTCCTCAAAAAAGCCATAATAGAGGTTCATATCCACGGTTTCGTGGTTTCCTCTGAGCAGGAAAATGTTTTGAGGCTCTTCAAGTTTCAGCCGGAAAAGCTTTATCAGGACTTCTGTCCCCTGCACCCCGCGGTCCACATAGTCTCCCAGAAAAAGCATTTGTTTGCAGCCCAGTTCTTCTCTCATTCCCATTACAAAGTCAAGGGCATCAAGGTCTCCGTGGATATCCCCAATAAGCATAATCGACTCCGTAGGCTCCGGCTCAATCCGGAGCACGGCAGGTTCGGATTCAAGTACTTCATTTATCTCCGGGAGAAGAAGGTCAAGTTCTTTCTTTGTTTTTGCTTTCTCAAGTTCATTTGCTGATGTTACGGAACCACCTCCTATATATTCCCTGAATAAAGTCTGCAGAGGCTTCAAAGACTGTACGGAGGTTTCAAAGCCTTCCTGCTGGATGTTTTTCTATAAAGAAGTTTTCTCTAAACTAAGAAGAAGTTTTACTCGATAAGCATTTCTGAGCCCAGTTCAACTACTTAAAAGCCAGTCTGCGGTTTTCATTTGAAAATAAGTCTTGCATGAATGTGCAGCTATAAACATTATTATCTGCATATACTGAAACTGGAAAACATTTTAAGCGAAAAAGTCAGTTCAGAAGAAAAGACTGAAAGCAGGAAAAAGCGGTTAATGAATAAAGAGTGAGATAGGTTGGATATGCAAAGCTTGAGGATCTGAATGGGGGTACGGGAATATGGAACTTGATATCAGCGAGCAGGACCCTGAAGAGATGGATCTTGCCGATGTTGCACTTGAGTATGAAGAGCTTGTCTCTGCAATATCTATTCTTGAAAAGAGGCGAGAAGAACTCAGGACACGCATTATGAATACTTTTGCGGAAAAAGAAATTGATGTACTGAGGGTAGGGCATGTGGAGCTCAAACGGCACAGGGTGGACTGGAAACTATGGCACGTCAGAAAGCTAAAGACTTATCTCATGGAGCATGAACTCTGGGATATGGTTGAATCGGTTGACAGGAAGACGCTCAGCACACTTATAGAGAAAGGTTTCCTGACAGAAGAGGAGCTTGAGGGCATGTATGATGTGGAAACAAGGTATAGTTTACATGTGAGCAGAGTTTAACAGATTTCTCGAATATTGTTACTCGGATATTTCATCTGTTATTTGATTTACATTTTGTTTATATCCGTACGTTACAATTACTTTTATTCCTGCGTTTTTATTACGATGGGAGCGCGGAGGGTAACGAATACCCCTCCTTTCGGGTAGGGGATGAAGTGATCCCTCGCCTCTTTTTGTTCTCGATTTAAATGCTTTAGTCGTTGCTTCTTTGTAAAATGATCGGAAATCGGACAGAGGCTCGATAGCAGAGTGTCAATAACTTGGATCAAGGAAACATTGTTAAAGAACACTGTGAATCTTTCCGAGTAACCGGGCGGACAGCCTGAAGCACACTCCATCCTTTTGGGCGAGGCGGCTGCACGCAATCTGATTTATATAAGGGTGTTTCGGTAGTCAGATCTCAAGTTCAAAGATTTCCTCGACAGGCTTTTTAAATAGTTTAGCAAGTTTCATTGCTAATTCCAGAGTTGGATTGTACTTGTTATTTTCAATTGCGTTAATGGTTTGACGAGTAACGTCTAACTCTTTTGCTATATCTTCTTGGCGCAATCCCATTTGCTTGCGAAGTTCTTTGATATTATTTTTCATCTTTGCCCCATTTCCATTTAAGGAACTGACTGATTGCCAAGTAAATGATATTTTGAGAAATAAGCAAGAAAAATGCGGCATTTAATGTTCCTTGTTTAACATAGTCATGAATTGTCCATGTGAATAAAAACAAGACAGTATAAAACCATGCCCATTTAACCGCCTTTAAATTGATAGCCATTTCCATTTCATCCGGTTTACTCATAAATATGCCTCCTTAGATAGCTAAAAACAATACTATGCAATTGCACTGCCAAATCAGAGCTATTTCATGAATTATCTTTTTTATGATGTCAAATACTTTTGACATTGTTCTCCTCCTATCATATAAATAATTATCTGTAAGGGCCTGTCAATGAAAAATAAGGATAGTTTATAAACCACACAGTCATAACCACACAGTCATATTCGTACTTTTTAAATCATACCTCTCTCGTTGCGGCTTTTATCTCGGTCCGGTATTATACATGCACATGCGTATATTGAAGAAATTGGGAAAAAGGGGGTCTTTTGAAAATAGTCGATTCTGAACGGTATAAAGATGTATTGTTTTGCGATTTTTGTGATCACTGTTGTAAAATGTGCTATAGAAAACACAATCTTTTTTATCAAAGGTTGGAATTCAGCCGGTCTTATGAAAAATAAGGTCGGCTGATTTCCTGCTTTATATTCGCTAATTTCTGTAAGATGTTTACGTTTTTGCCGTCACTTTGTCAAAAACAGAGTAGTTCGTACAATAATTCTCAAAGTGACAAAGAGAAAATATCCGAAGTGACGAAGTCCGGGCTGTTTTTGAGCCAGCCCTGTGAACTGTGTAAAGTGGAGTGAATTATAGGCCCATAGGGGAAAGCAAGGATGAATCAATGTCGTGTTATTCTCTTTATTATATAATTGCTTGAATGCGAAAAGAGAGATTCTCAGATATGTATGTTTCTGACCACGGTCTTTAACAATCAACGTTCAGGGAAAAATTGCAGACTCAAAATGGGTATAAAAGGTAGATTGTTAGACGGTATGGTCTGAAAACTTATAAGGAATTGGATAAGAGGAATTTATGGAGTTCAAAAGTACTTTCCAGGTTCACATGAAATCCATAACAGATGCCCTAAGAGGTATGAATTATGTTAGCTTTGCCTCTATTTAAGCTTGCCTGATTCTGCTCCCTAAGGAATAAATAACTTAGGAGTTAAACGAATGATTAGGAATAAAATGGGAATAGGAATACTTTTTCTGGTAATACTGGTTGGTATGGCGTTGATACCGGCCGTAAGTGCACAGAAAGAGGATAATTATTCTGTAACTGCTAAGGAAGCCTTTAAACATGCAAATATGCGGATGATGACGTTAATAGCAACCGAAAGCGACTCTGAAAAATGGGAAGGGGCATCTATTGATCCCGAACCATTGGAGCTTTATGATATAAACGGTCAAAAATTGTATTATGAATTTTCAGTATATAATGAAAGTACTCTGATAAGTAGAATCGACATCGGTGCTAATAAAACTCTGGGGAGTGCACTCCGACTCATCAAAATTAATCCTAAACCCTATAACGTGGTTGAAGTCATGGAGAAGTCAATAGAAACCGCCAGAACAAAATACCCAACTGGAAAAATCGTGTCAACGAATATGGTTGTATATGACTATCCTAGTGTAGGGGCAATGACCATAGTAAAAGATCAGACTACTGGAGTTGAACATCGGATATTTGTAGATGCATACACCCTTGAAGATGTGCAAGACAAACCTGCGACTGAAACCGAACTTGGAGTTTGGTCGATGTATGAACAGGTGTCAAAGGATAAAATAGACGAGAATTTAAAAGACTGGCAAAAGAGTGAAGAGTTTACTAAAAAATTAGAACAAGAAGTAAATAATACAGAAATTGATATCAGTGCGCCAATTACTGAAGAAAATATAAAAAAACTAAGTAACAAACTAAACACCAGTTCAAAAGTGGTATCATCACCATGTAACTCAACAGTAATGCCCACAACAACTGAAGATATAGGAGTTGAAGAAACTAATTTATCAGTCTCTAAAGAAACACTTGTTGTCGAACTCAATAATTCAAAAAATAATAATTCCGACTCTGGCAGCGGTAGTAGCTCAGGTGGAAATGAATCGAATAAAAACAACTCTATTCCAGGCTTCGGATTGCTGGGGAGCTTTGTCTGCCTTTGCGGTGGATGGAAGTTAAGGAAAAAGTAATGCAGGATTTGGATTCTAAGATTAAGGGTTTACATAATTATGATTGTCCAGATCATGAATATATTGGCCCTACCTGCAAGATTATGAATATATTGGCCCTACCTGTATAATGACTTGCAGCTGTATGATGGATGAAGATTACTGGTATGGATGAAGATTACTGGTGTACAATCTGTGACCATAATATCGAAACTAACAGAAATCATTTTTAAATTATTTTAGGCAGGATTAAATCCTGCACTTCATTTCATAGTATGCTTGGAGAGCTCATTTAATGAAAGCAAGGACAAAAACTTTAGCAGCTATTTCTTTTGCGGTTCTGGCAATATGCCTTATTTTCTTTTTGATGATTTATCATCCTGGAGCAGGCATGTATGTTCGTGCGGATAAACTTCAGGATACGCCAGAAAAATACGTGGAATTCAGTTTAGTAGATCTCGAGAAATACCCCTATGCCGAAGAAGCGATAAGTAATCCAGGAAAAGATATTAAGCTCCCTTTTGATCATAATGAAAATATGACGGAGTTTGCTAACATCATGTGGGATAACAGGACTGAATTTATAAAAATGAATAATGAGTATTATCATATAAATTATTACTCTGCTGATTAATTAAGTGGCGAGATATGAAGATCCGTTACAAAATAATTGTACTGTTACTGGTCATTTCTGCCGTGTTGCTGTCTATCTGGTGGCAAGAGCAGAAGGAGAGGATATATGAAAGGAATCACATGAGTAGTTATAATTACCGTGTCGAGTTGACTACGGATTCGACTCTGAGCAATGTTACTCTTTACTTTCCGCTCCCGGTGATAAACAACACATCATCCGTAGGCGCAGATATCGTAGAGAATCATTTCAATGACTATGATCGTTCGTGGAAATATGCTCTTGTGGATACGGAGCACGGACTAATGCTTTCTATAAATAATGAGAAAATAGAGCCAAAATACGCTACCAGAAGTAGAGATTCAAAGCAGATTCTGCATCCAAGTATTTTTAGTATGGCCTTATTCACTAACCAGACCATAGATACAATGAACCCGCTGGGCAATGAAATGGTTCTTATGCCCAAATACAATCTCACGCAGAATGTCACCAGAAGGCCTTATCCACCGGCATCTGAGATATTTGATTATGAAAGCAAGATGTATGCCCACTATGATACCTCCTCGAATGCAAACGTCAGCATTTCCATTTACCTGCACGGAAGTAATGGATGGTGGATCGGGGGATGGCTGTATAACAGTTATTGGGAAAATATGAGTATTGTGTTGTCCGGACCTCAGGATGGATGGACAACAGTAAATGGTCAACTTTTTACAGGAGAAGGAACGTACTATTAATATGATACGTCGCCTGTTTTAAGAGGCGGCTGCCTGATTCACAACCTATTGTTTTTTGCAAATGAGTATGTCTTAATTAATCCTGATGCTTTACTTGCGGAATTTGTGTAGTCTTGAAAAGCCATACGATGCGGAAAAATCATATACAGGTGAAATTATGGGTGGTGCTGTGTGTGCTATGCAGCAGCTGCAAAATGGGATGTATTGTTCAAATTGATGCTGAACAAATAAGAGATCTTAAAATCCTGAACCTACTCTTTTTGAGATCGAAAGATTAAGACTACATTTATTTATACTGTATTCTCATAAATATAATAATGTTTTTAACCAAAAAAGAACAACTTCAATATTAATAACCGAGCGAATATAAAAGGATATTTATTTATAGCCTGTCAAATAAATTCACTGTAAAGGTAAAATTTAGGAGGTTTTTGGGCATGGAGATAGATGCCGTGGACAAGCTGGTTTTTCATGTAATCGAAAAGGTTGCAGAAGATGAATGTCTCCTCGATGAAGTCGTTGAGTTTGTCATTTCTTTTTCCCATGAACACTCGCTTTCGCCGGAAACCCTGCTGAAACTTTCCTTTATTTTCGGCAAAGATAAGATGTACAGGGAAAAATACGTATTTGCAAGGGCAAGTGCCTTTCTTTTCTCCGGAAAAATGCGGGAAGATGCCCATATGGAGGCAGGGAAAACAGCTTCTCTGCTGGGGCTCGGGGATCTTGCGGCCAGGGAATTTGAAGAGGTACTCGAGGAAAACCCGGAAAATATAGAAGCTCTCTGCAGGTACGGAGTCATGCTCGCCAGGCTCGGGAAATTTGAGGCTGCAAGAGCCCAGTATGAAAGAGCCCTTGAAATCCATCCTTACCACATTGATACGCTATGCAATTACGGGTGCCTGCTTTACAGGCTCAGGGACACGGACGGTGCCGAAGAAGCGTATAAAAAAGCTCTTCTCCTTGACTCGAGGCATGTGGGAGCTCACTGCGGGTACGGGATTTTGCTTTACAAGCGCGGACAAGTAAATGATGCCAGATACCATTATTCTCGGGCGCTTGAACTTGACCCCGAACATGTGGAGTCCAATTTCCGCTATGCTCGCCTCCTTGTAAAACTGGGAGAACCCCTCGAAGCTGAAACCTACTAC